>JAJYOT010000011.1 GCA_021796015.1 bacterium | reverse complement strand
TCCATCCGGATTCAAGCGGGAGACGACTACCGGGTTCAAGAAATAAAAACAGGTATTTCATCAGATAAGAAAATAGAAATTTTAAGCGGGATACAACCGGGAGATCAAATTCTGACCCAAGGCGGCCTCTTTTTCCTCTATCCCAATTTTAAAGCGGTGGACGACTAAAACCTTATGTTTGAACGATTTCTCTCCAAAATCCTCAAATCTCCAGCCTTAATCGGAATTTTGGTGTTATTTTTATTTGTTGCGGGAATCATCGCCTACCAAGGCCTCAACGTTGATTTATTCCCGCCCTTGGACTTCCCGGTTCTCAGCATCGTCGCGGAAGCGCCAGGCTTTTCTTCTTTGGAGATGGAAAGACAAGTCACTCTCCCTATCGAGAGCGCCGCAAGCGGCGTCTTGGGAGTCATTCGGGTTCGCTCGGTCATGGCAACTGGAATTGCGATGATTTCAGCGGAATTTCAATGGGGCACGGACATGATTACCGCCCGGCAACTGATTCTGGCCGCCTTGGCCCAAGCCGCCGGGCAACTGCCGCCGGAGGTTGAGCCGTCGGTTGAAAACTTAAGCGCGACTTTGGCTCTGATTGAGGGCTATAGTCTTCAGGGCGGAGACGACTTAATCAAACTCCGGGATATCGCCAATTACGAGCTGAAGCCCCGGCTCCAGGGAATTCTCGGAGTCTATAAAGTGGTGATCGCGGGAGGGAAGGTCCGCGAATACGCGGTTTACCCGAACCCCTTTCTGATGATGAAATACAATCTCGCCTTGAGCGATCTCAAAAAAGCCTTGGCCGCAAACAATATCCTCGTCTCTCCCGGCGTGGTCAATCACTACTCACAGGAATTCGTGGTCCGGGCCAACGGACAATTTAAAAATCCCGATGATATTAAAAATGTCGTCGTCGCCGTCAAGGCCGGAATTCCGGTCAAAATCGAAGACATCGCGCGCGTCATTGACACTTATCAATTTCAACGTCAAGACGCCTCTGAAAAAGGGCGGCCGTCGGTCTTAATCAATATCTACAAACAGCCGCGTTTTGACACGATTAAGGTCGCCAAAGCCATCGCTCAAAAAATCTCAGAATTTCAAAAAACCCTCCCTCAAGGATTTACCGTCCATAACTATTACGATCAGTCCGAACTGGTTGCAGATTCCATCGGCAGCGTAAAGGAAAGCGTCGTCATCGGCGCGGTCTTGGTTGTCTTGGTGTTGCTCGCTTTTTTACGCAACCTGCGGCTGACCTTGGTCGCGACCCTCAGTATTCCCATTTCAGTAATTGCCGCCATCATCTTAATGCGCCTATTCGGGGTAGGGCTCAATATCATGTCCTTGGGGGGTCTGGCCGTCGGAAGCGGAATTATCGTAGATGACGCCATCGTCGTGATTGAGAATATCTTTCGACATTTAGCCGGAGCCAAAAATAATTCTCCCGAAAGCGTGATAAGAATAATCGTTGAGGCGGCCACGGAAGTAGTGCGCCCCGTCATCGTTTCGACTCTCACTAATATCGGAATATTTGCCCCGATGGTTTTTGTCGCGGGTCTGGCCGGAAGCCTCTTTAAGCCGGTGGCCTTAACCGTCACCTTCGCTCTTCTAGCTTCTTTAATCGTCGCTTTAACGGTCATTCCAGTCTTGGTTCTTAAACTCGCGGCCCAATCCAGGATTCAAGAAAAACCCGAAGGCGTTTTTGAAAAATATTACCTTGACCTGCTTAATCTTTCTCTTAATAACCCTCTCAAAACAATTTTACTGGTGGGGCTTATCCCTTTTCTGATTTCCTGGACCGCGTTTAAACGCCTCAACACCGAGTTTCTACCGGCCTTGGATGAAAGCGCCATCCAACTTCAAACCACTCTTCCGCCGGGAGCGGCCCTGTCGGAGTCCCGCAAAGTCAATAATGCCATCGAGCATTGGCTTAAAAAAATCCCCGGAGTCTTGACCGTCGTCCGCAACACCGGACACGCCCCCGGAACCTTAGACATCGACAGCGTCAACCGAAGCGATATCAACGTAAAACTGGTCCCTAAAATGGAACGTCCGGTTTCCATTGACCAAATGATCGCCGCTTTATCTGAGAAAACCTCCAAGCTTCCCGGGGTTAATGTGGAGTATTTGATGCCCCTGGCCGATAAGATTAACGACGCCATGGGCGGAATCCCCTACGATATCGGCATTGATTTTTTTGGCCCCAGCCTTAAGACCTTGGGAAAACTGACCGCGGGTTTGAGCGCGCGGATTAAATCCATCCCCGGAGTCGCCGATATCAAGCCGCCGGAGAATATTCCTATTCCTTCTCTTAAAGCCTCCATCAACCGCAAAGAGGCGGGGCGTTTGGGAATATCGGAGCGCGCGATTTTTGATCTCTTGCAGGCTTATTCGGTGGGCCTTACCGCGACTTCCGTACGCCGCTTGTTTAAGTCTATCGGGGTCGTGCTTCACTTCACGAAACCCGGACAAAACATCGATCTTGAAGCCTTAAGAAGTCTGCCCCTTAAAACCGCCGGGGGCAATATCGTTCCCTTGGAACAAGTCGCCAATTTTCACTACGCGGAAACTCCCAGCAAAATTTATCATGAACATTTATCCAGAAAAATGACCGTAGCCTTTAACGTCAGAAACCGCAATATCAGCGACGTGGCCAAAGACGTGGAAAAGCAAATAACGGCCATGAACCTCCCCAAGGGATATAGCTGGAACTATTCCGGAAAATACGCCTCCGGAAAAAGCGCGATGACGAACATGGAAGAAGTCTTTCTCATGGCCATTTTTGTCGTCGCGATCATTCTCTGGATGGAGTTTAAGTCGCTTGTTCAAGTAGGTTTAATTTTGCTGACCTTGCCGCTGGCCGCCGTCGGCGCGGCCTTGAGCTTGTGGCTCTTTAAAGAAAGCCTCAACGTTTCCTCGATGATCGGCGCGGTCATGCTCATCGGCATCGTGGTCAGAAACGGCATCATCCTTTTAGATTACATGAATTCAGGGCTTGAGAAAGGACAACCCCTGAAAGAAGCGCTGCGAAGCGCCGCCTTAAAACGGGCGCGCCCCATTCTCATGACGGCTTCGGTCGCGATTTTAGGACTAGTCCCGATTGCCACCGGGTGGGGAACAGGTTCCGAACTTTTGCAACCTTTGGCTATTGCGGTCATCGGAGGGCTTTTGACTTCGACGATTCTCACCCTGATTGTTTTGCCCGCCGCCACGCTTATCGCGCTCAAAAATCGTTAGGCGTAAAAGTTTCTGACCCAACGATGCCCGGCTAATGTCGCTAATTCAGAAGCGCTGTAATAATTTCCGTCCGCGGCCACGGCATTTTTCTGCACATGAGACACTCGCCTCATCCCGGGAATGACGGTTGTGACCGCTTCAAAGCTAAGGACAAATTTTAGGGCGGCGACAGAAAGAAGGGACGCCTTCGGTCCCAACGCGTCTTTTTTAAGCGCCGTCAGGCGCTCACAGGTTTCTTTCAAACGCGGACCCCCGAAATAATGACTGCGAAAATCTTCCGGCGGAAACTGCGTATCCGGCGTCAATTCGCCCGTAAGGCTTCCCTCGTCAAAAGGGCACCGAACAACCACGCCCACTTTTTTCTCTCTACAAAGCGGAAACAAAACATCAGCAGCGCGTTGATCAAAGAGATTAAACAACACCTGAATCTGATCGACAAAGCCGCTTTTGACGATTTCAATCGCGGTTTCGGGGTTGTCCCCCGCCGAAACTCCCACGAAACGAATCTTGCCGGATTTTTTGAGGTTTTCAAAAGTCTCCACGACCTTCGGCCATAAGGGGTCCTTCAGCCAGGAGTCGGTCCAGACATGAAACTGCTCTAAGGTCAAGGTATCACAGGAAAGATTTCTCAAGGACCGGTCTACGCAAGACACAATCCAATCCGGGGGAAAAGCTCGGGATAACGGAGTCTGCGCCCGCGCCGGCCATTCCATATTCTTGGGCGGAATTTTAGTCGAAACCGTCAGACGTGTTCCAATTTCTTTGAAAAGTTTGGCGATTAATTTTTCAGAATGTCCGTGTCCATAAGCGAAGGCCGTGTCAAAATAAGTAATGCCTAAATCTACCGCCGCATGAAGCGCGCGCATGGATTCTGAATCATCGGAAGGCCCCCACATGGTTTTTCCGATGCCCCATCCGCCAAAACCGATTTCGGAAACGGAAATCCCGGTGCGTCCTAAAACGCGAGAACGCATGATGGTTTTTTGCTCCATAACGTGATTATATCTTTTTAGTCTCTTGCCTCAATTATCTAAGGCTCCATAAAGTTATCGAGGAAAGGCCTTAGGAAAAAAGGGATTGAACCGCAAAGAGTTCTTTTTTGAGAACGCGGCGGTTTTCCTTGGACAAGGGCGTTAGCGGCAGACGCACCTGATCTTGGCAAAGACCCATTTCTTGAAGGGCCGCCTTAACCGGAATTGGGTTAGTCTCAATAAACAGAGTTTTTGTCAGGGAAAACAGAAGCGAGTGAAGATGCCGAGCTTTTTGGGAATCGCCTCTTAAAAACGCCTGGCACAGAGACTGAACTTCCGTTGGGAAAAGATTAGAAACGACCGAGATAGCGCCCACTCCTCCCACAGACAGAATTGGAAGAGTCAAGGAATCGTCTCCAGACAAAACGCAAAAAGAATCCGGAAGCGTCCTTATAATTTCCGAAACTTGATCCAAGTTTCCAGAAGACTCCTTCACCCCGACAATGTTGGGACAATCCTTGGCTAAACGCTCAAGAGTCGCGGGCAAAATATTCACCGCCGTCCGGCCGGGAATGTTGTAGGCCACGATCGGCAAAAAGACCTTTTCAGCCACGGCCTTAAAATGTTGATAGAGCCCTTCCTGAGTCGGTTTATTATAATAAGGCGATAAAACCAAAAGCGCGTCGGCCCCCGCCTTTTGAGCTTCCAAAGCCAATTGCGCCGCCTTGACGGTATCGTTGGAAGCGATTCCCGCCATGACAGGAATATGTCCCTTACAGAGCCCGACTCCTTCTCGAATAATTTTTAAAAATTCCTCATGATTTAAAGTCGCCGCTTCTCCGGTCGAACCGCATAAGACGACCCCAGAAACATGGGAAGCCATCTGCCGATTCAAAAGTTTTTTTAAGGCGGCCCCATCGACCGACCCATCTTTTTTAAACGGAGTCGCTAAAGCGGTCCAACAGCCAGGCAAGCGAGTTTTAAAGTCAGGCCAAGTTTGTCTCATAATTTAATTTTTCCTTGATAGACGATTTTTGCGGGGCCTTCGAGAAAAATATCGGAAGCCCCTCTGCCCTCGGGCTCAAAGGAAACCTTAAGACGCCCCCCCGGGGCCACGACATAAATCGATTTTCCGCTCCGGCCCAGGAAATGAGACAAAATAGCCGCCGCGACCACCCCGGTTCCACAAGCGAGAGTTTCCGCTTCCACTCCTCTCTCAAAAGTGCGAATATAAATTTTTCCGGACTTAATTTCCACAAAATCCACGTTAGTCCCAGCGGGAGAAAAATGCGGATGATTTCTAATGGCCTTTCCTAAAGAATTCATGTCGATTTGATCTAATTTTTTGACGATCACGACCGCGTGGGGAACCCCGGTATCAATGGTATGAACTTGATAAGAATGTCCTAAAACTGAAACCGGAAGATTTAATCGCACGCCTGAGGCTTTTGGCATTTGAACCGAGAGCGTCTGCCGACCTATAATTTGAGCGCGTAAAATTCCCCTGGGGGTTTCCAATTCAAACGTTTTTTCCCCGCGCGGCCATCCTTCTTCATACATCCACCACGCAGCCGCGCGCATTCCGTTTCCGCAAAAAGCCCGGCTTCCGTCGCGATTATAATAATCAAAACCTAAACGCGGCTTTTGGTAGACCAAAAGAATTCCGTCGGCCCCAATTCCCTCCCTCCGATCGCATAAGATTGGCGCCAGTCTTGAGGCTTTGGAATCTTTATTTCCCTTAACGAGAACGAAATCATTTCCGGCGGCCGTCATCTTGAAAAAATCAAAAATTTTCATTGCGACTCCGCGATCAAACGCGCCACGCGCTCGGCAACCCCGGGGCTTCCTAATTTTTTTCTGAGTTTAAGCAACTCCCGGCGGATTTTTAAATAATCCTCTGCCTTTTCCCATAGATCTGACAAGGCTTGGGCCAATTCCGCGGGGTTGGCTTTTTCTTGAATCAGTTCAGGAACGATTTTGTTTCCCGCCAAGATATTAGCCATCGCGATATAAGGAACCTGAATCAAAGCCCGCGCCAGAAAATAAGTCGGCCACGACATTTTGTAGGCGACCGCCATCGGAATCCCCAATAAAGCGTTTTCAAGCGTCGCCGTTCCGGAAGAACAAAGAGCCAAATTGAGATTTGAGCGCTTTTGATAATGAGATTCCCGAACCATTTCAATTCCCGCATTCGTCGCCGCCCGATAGGCCAAATCCGGCAAAGAATGAGCCGCAAAAACCGCGGCACGGGCATTGGGAAAACGCTTTTGAAAAATTTTAAAGGCCTCCAAAAAAATCGGAAGATGCCTTGAGACCTCGGATTTACGGCTTCCGGGCAAAATACCGACCCAAGGAATCTTTGGCTTTTCCTCTTGAAGGGCGGGCTCGGGAATAAGATCTAAAAGCGGATGACCGACGAATTGGCAATCCACCCCCGCATCCAGATAGAGTTTTTCCTCAAAAGGAAAAATAACGAATATCTTTTTCACGAGTCTCGCGATCACATGAATGCGGTAGGGGCGACTGGCCCAGACCTGAGGGCTAACATAATAATAAGCGGGGACCCCCGCTTGAGAAGCGAACCCCAACAGTCGGCGGTTAAAACCATAATAGTCAATACAGATGAGGGTCTTGGCTCGCTTTTCTTTCAAAAAATCACGAATCTCAAAAGCGAGGCCCAAAAGCCTCGGCATTTTTAAAACCGGCTCTAAAAACCCGACAATTCCCTCACCCGCCAAATCCGCCAAGAACTCATCGGCCGCTTCCCGCATCAAGGGACCTCCCACGGCCGCGATCTTAATGGAAGGGTTCTGTTTTTTCAAGGCGGCAATTAGGCGGGAACCGTGCAAATCCCCCGAGGGATCCCCGGCCGCGATGAGAAAATCAAAAATTTCCACGTTCCAATTGTATCATTTGACATTAGCTCTCAAATTGTTACAATTCACTTGAGAAGTCTACCTAGGAGAAACCAATGAAGACACAGGAAATTTTGCAAACCCCGAAAAAAGAATCAAAACCAAATCCCCAGACGGGAAATTCCGAGTCCAACCCCTGGCAACAGGCAATG
The DNA here is from genome assembly GCA_021796015.1 of bacterium. Next base: position 27,322 of record JAJYOT010000011.1, on the reverse strand, counting down.
GCGCAACTGGACCGCGCGGCGGCCAAGATGAAAATTGACCCCATGGTGGTCGAGCGCCTGCGCCACTGTAAGAGAATTCTCACCGTCGCCGTTCCCATCAAAATGGACGACGGGAGTTTTAAGGTTTTTGAGGGGTACCGCGTTCAACATAATATTGACCGCGGCCCGGCCAAAGGCGGCATTCGCTATCATCCGCAGGTTTCCTTAGACGAAGTCAAGGCGCTTTCTTTCTGGATGACGATGAAATGCGCCGTCGTGAACCTTCCCTACGGCGGAGCCAAGGGCGGAATTATCTGCGATCCCTCAAAAATGTCTCTCGGCGAATTGGAACGCTTGACGCGCCGCTACACTTCAGAAATTTCCATCATCATCGGTCCGGATAAAGATATTCCCGCGCCCGACGTCAACACCAACGATCAGGTCATGAGTTGGATTATGGACACCTATTCGATGACGATCGGATATTCTTGCCCTGGAGTCGTCACCGGAAAACCGATCGAAGCGGGCGGTTCTTTGGGCCGCCGGGAAGCGACGGGCCGCGGAGTTTTTTACGTAGCAAGAGAACTCGTTAAAGCCCAAGGAAAAGATCTTAAGAACATGACGGTCGCCATCCAAGGATTTGGAAACGTCGGCTCCAACGCGGCCAAGATTTTCCATGAAAATGGTTCGAAAATTGTCGCCGTTTCCGATGTCAACGGCGGGCTTTACGATGAAAAAGGGCTTGATATTCCCGAACTCATCAATTATGCCGCTGAACACAAGGGATTCGCCTCCTATCCCAAAGCCAAGCATATCCCCACCGATACCTTTGTCGAGGTTCCCTGCGATATCTTAATTCCAGCCGCCATGGAAAACCAGATTACCAGCCTCAATGCCGCGCGCGTCAAAGCCAAATACATCGTCGAAGGCGCCAATGGGCCGACTTCCGGGGAAGCTGACCGAATCCTCCATGAAAAAGGCGTTTGGGTCATTCCGGATATTCTCGCCAATGCCGGCGGGGTCACCGTCAGCTATTTCGAGTGGGTGCAAGACATTCAGGCCTATTTCTGGAACGAAGACGACGTCAACCATCGACTGCAAGACATTATCACCAAGGCCTTTAAGGAAATTTACGCAATGGCCCAAAAAGAAAATGTTGACTTAAGACTTGCCGCCTTCATGGTCGGCCTCAGCCGCTTGGCGAAGACCGTTAAACTCAGAGGAACTTTCCCCTGATTTTGTCGCCTAAGAAAAAATCAATCGCGCTCGTCGCTGTTGGATTTTTCCTCGTGGGGAAAGCGTCTCTAAGCGCCGCTTCTTTTTCACAAGAAACGGCGCTTGTTTCCAAGATCGATTTTCTCTATTTTCATCGCGACGAAGGAGAAAATCTCGATCAAAGTCTTAAGCTCATTAAAGACGGTCTCAAAAAAGACCCCCATAACGCGGCTCTTTTATGGCGGGAAGGCCGCAGCCTTGAACGCATCGGGGAAAACCAAAAAAAATCAAAAAATAAGCTTCATTTCTTTGAAAAAGCCCGGAAGATTCTTGAGGCTTCAATCAAAATCAACCCCCAAAGCCCGGACGCCCATTACTGGCTGGGGGTCACGATGGGCAGAATCGGCCAAACCCGCGGAATTTTGCGCTCCCTGTTTCTTTTAGAGCCCTTGCGGCGTCAAATGCGGGAAGCCCTGACTCTTGATCCTCATTACGAGCCCGCGATTCACGTTTTAGGAGAAATTTACCGGGAACTTCCGCGCTTTGTCGGGGGCAGCATCCCCAAAGCGGTCATTCGGTTTAAGAAAGCGCGGGAAATGAACCCCCACGATTTGGTCAACTTATTGTCCTTGGGACAAGCCTATCAGGACGCGGGAGAAAACGCGAAGGCCCTCAAAGTCCTCAATGACGCCTTGGCCGTCAAAAACCCGGCCGACCCCGGGGAAGCCAAAGATAACCGAAAAGACATCCAAAAAGTCATCCAAGAAATCAAAACCGGGAATTAAAACAGTTGCACGTTGTCGATCAACCGGGTCTTTCCGATCCAAACGGCGGCAATGAGACGCGCGCCCAGCCGGGGAGACTCGATCTCCTCAAGACTCAAGCCGTCCACGGCGGCGATATAATCGATTCGGCTGTTGGGAATGGAGAGAATTTTTTGACGAGCTTCTTTGAGCGCCAATGAGATTTCAGCCCCTTTATCAATCTGTTCCGATGCCCCGCGAAGAGCTTGGTAAAGGACAGGCGCGTCTTTTCGCTCGGATTGAGACAGATATTGATTGCGGCTCGACATCGCCAAGCCGTCTTTTTCCCTCAAAGTCGGGCAACCGACGATATGAAAAGGCAAATTGAGATCGCGCACCATCGTTTGGATGATGGTCAGCTGTTGATAATCTTTTTCCCCAAAATAAGCCCGAGAGGGCGAAACCGTCTGCAAGAGTTTAAGGACCACCGTCGCCACCCCGCGAAAATGGCCGGGCCTAAAATGTCCGCACCACAAATCCGAAAGCCCCTCGACATTGACGAAACTCCGGTATCCCGGCGGATAAATCGCTTCCGGAGCCGGATGATAAAGAGCATCCACGCCCAAAGCGGAGCATAATTTTTTGTCCTTCTCAAAAGGCCGGGGATAGCGGGAAAAATCCTCATGGGGACCAAATTGCGCGGGATTGACGAAAACAGACGCGACCACCTTGTCGTTTTCTTTTCGGGCGCGGCCAATCAAGGAGGCGTGTCCCTCGTGGAGAGCGCCCATGGTCGGCGCAAAGCCTATGGTCTGACTCTTTTTCTTCCACTCGCTCGACAAGCGGCGCATCTCTTCCGGACTTGAAATAATTCTCACAGCTTATTTTTTCATTTGAGGCCCTCCCGACGCAAATTGATAGAATGAAAGGCAGACGGAAATTTAACGGAGAACCCATGAACCAAGAAACTTTAAGATTCGCGCAGTCCAACGAAGGGAAATTCGTCGAAAATCTGAAAAACCTGGTCAAAATACCCAGCGTCAGCTTTCCCGGCTTTGACCCCCAATTCGTGGTCGATTCAGCCGAGGCGGTCGCGGGCCTTCTAAGAAGCTCGGGGCTTCAAAACGTCGAGATTTTAAGGATCAAGGACGCTCATCCCTACGTCTATGGAGAATGGATGAACGCTCCGGGGAAACCCACCCTCCTTCTTTACGCCCATCACGACGTCCAGCCGGCGGGGCGGGAAAACCTTTGGAATTCCCCGCCTTTTGAAGCCGTTGAAAAGGGCGGCCGCCTCTACGGGCGCGGAACGGCCGATGACAAATGCGGCGCGGTCATTCACGCCTCGGCGATCTGGTCTTGCCTTAAAACCGCGGGCCGGCTTCCCCTCAACGTCAAGATGATCGTGGAAGGCGAAGAAGAAATCGGCTCTCCGCATTTGGAGGAATTTCTCAGAGTCTATCACCAAAAAATGCGGGCGGACGCGATGATTTTAACCGATACCGGAAATTACGACACCGGAATTCCCTCGATTACGACCTCTCTGCGCGGAATCGCCTCGACCGACGTCGTGGTGCGAGCCTCCGACCACCCGCTTCATTCCGGCATGTGGGGCGGCCCGGTCGCCGATCCCGTTCAAGCTCTCTCCAAGATGATCGCGTCCTTGACCGACAAGGATGGGAAAATGACGATCCCGGGAATTTACTCGAAAGTCCGCGCCCTTTCAAAGGCGGAAGCCCAAAGCCTTAAATCCTTGAAGTATTCGGAAAAGGATTTCAGGAAACAAGCTCAAATCTTGCCCAAAACAAAGGTGATGGGCGGAAAGGATCTCCTCAATTCGCTTTGGAATCAGCCTTCCTTGTCTGTCAACGCCATTCAGGCTTCCTCGAAAAAAGACTGCGCCAATATCATCAACGAGGCCGCCTGGTGTCACATCGGCATTCGCCTGGTTCCCCACATGAACCCCAAGCAAACCTTGGAAAGCCTCAAAAAATCTCTTCTTAAAGCGGCGCCTTGGGGCGTGACGGTTGAATTTTCAAACGAGAACGCCTCCCCCGCTTGGTTGGCCGAAGCCGAAGGAAAAGCGTTTCAAGCGGCCAGCCGCGCCTTGGAAAAGGGCTTTGGAAGAAAAACCGTGTTTATCGGATGCGGCGGCTCGATTCCCTTTGTCGGCCCGTTCTCAAAAGTTCTCGGCGGCGTCCCGGCCATTCTCATCGGCGCGGAAGACCCCTACACCAATCCGCACAGCGAGAACGAGAGCCTTCATTTGGGGGATTTCTTCAAATCCATCCAGAGCGCGCTTCATCTCTATGAGGAAATGTCGAACCTTCCGGCCCGGGTCAACGCGGAGAGCCGTTCTCCCCGAGTTCTTTCCCAGGTTTAATTAAGGACGCGAAGGCCGCAAGGGCGTTAAGAGTCAAAAGACAAGCCGCCACTATAACCCAACGGGAAAGCATTTTAGGATCCAGAGCCCACAGGGTCAGAAATGAAAAGGAAAGCCCCAGGTAATACTCAATAGGAAAACCGATCAGCTTAATCGGAAACCAGGCGATTTTTTCGTTCAAGAAGCGCTTGATGCCCCACGCCGGATTCCAGACGAACCACTGAAAATCCCAAGTGTCTCCCATGAGCCAATAAGAAGCGATAATTTTCGCCTCGACGGCTTTTGAAAACGGTACGAAACAAAGCGGGAAATGGAACACGAAAAACAAAAAGGAAATTAGGTAAAAGTGATATCCGGTCAAGGGCTTTCCATTGGTGATTTTTAAAAACCACGGAGGCGAGAAACGCCAGGTCGGAAGCTTCTCCGCCCAACCATAAGCGCCCTCGACTTGAATTTCGAGTTGAGCCAGAAGCCATCCCAAAACGAAAAGATAAAAAGCCTCGCCGACGCAGGATAAAAAGGTCTTAAAAACCACGACTGATTATATTACTTTTCGTCACGCGGCTTTTACATTGATTTTACAAGAACAATGTGGCGCGAAGCGCAAATTGAGGCTATACTAATCGTGAAATGAAAGTCCTCATCGCCCACGCTTCCGTCGGAGCGGGACACACCCGCGCGGCCGAGGCAATCCTTGAGGCCTTGCGTCTAAGATTTCCAAAAGTCAACGCTAAAACCGTGGACGTTCTCGCCGCGGCTCCGCCTCTTTTCCGCAAAATCTACGGCGAAGGATATCTCATGTTGGCGCGCCGATATCCGCGAATTTTGGGATATCTCTACCGCCGCCTCGATGAACCGGGATTATGGGAAGGTCCCGGAAATAATCTCAGAAAAATTCTTCAGAGCTCCTGCGCCAAAGGTTTCCGGCGCTTGCTTGAACAAGAGCGCCCGGACATTCTCATCAACACCCATTTTTTGCCTCTTGAAATCGCCTCCGATCTCAAACGTCGCGGGCTATGGAAAAGACCTCAAATTTGCGTCACGACCGATTTCGAGGCGCATCGCCTTTGGGCGCATTTGCCCTGCGAGCATTTTTTCGCCGCGACCGAGAAATCAGCCGCCCTTCTTTCACTCCGAGGGGTTTCACGTCAAAATATCAGCGTTTCCGGAATCCCCATTCACCCTGATTTTTTCTCGGCCAGAAAAGAGCGTTCTCAACTTTCTCCCCGAAAGCGAAAGACCGCGCTTTTACTTTTGGGCGGCGCCGCTTTGGGGCCCATGGAGGATTTTTTCGACGCCTTACTCCGCGCGAGAACTCCGCTTGAAATCATCGCGATTTGCGGGAAAAATGAAACGACCCGCCGGCGGCTTGAGAAAAAATCCTTTCCGGCGCGCCACCGCGCGGTGATCCTGGGCTTTACCAAAGAAATCCCGAAATTAATGGCCCAAAGCGATTTTCTGATCACAAAACCCGGGGGCCTGACGGTCTCGGAAGCCTTGGCGGTCGGAGTCCCGATTTTATCGGTCAGCCCCATTCCCGGGCAGGAGACGGGAAATGAAAACTATATCGTCTCCCAAGGAGCCGCCAGGCGAGTTTTAAGCACGGAGGCTCTCCCCGGCGCGATCGACGAATTCCTAAAATGCCCCGAGACGTTGTTGAAAGCGCGCGATTGCGCTCTCAGCCTGGGTCGTCCCGAGGCCGCCTTTCTTATCGCGAAAAAAGCCGTCGAACTCGCCCTTGAGGCTTCGCCCTCCCAAGAGCAAATTCAAGTCCTTCGCGAACCCGTCGCGGTTTGAATTAATGTTATGATTAAAAACGTCAAATGAAAAAGGAGGACTTTTCTCATGACCAATAAAATAAAGCTTGGGTTCGCGCTCGCCTTCTCGGCGCTCTTATTTGGCTGTTCTCGAAAGCATGACGATCTCTCGCTCGGACAGGAAACCCATTGGTTTCCCGCGCTTTCCGACCTCAGCAGCAGTTTTCTTCCCGTCGCCAATAAACATGTATTCCGCTTGAAAAACATTCTTATTGAAGAGACCAATGACGATCCCAAGGGCTATCCGCCCGGATACACCGGCTACATTATTGACGAAGAAACGATATTAACCCGGAATCAAACCGAGGCTGATTTCGCTGCTAATCTTCTCAAGGCGGCCTATCCGGACGCAATGGGAGGACCGACGGCTTATCCCGGTTCCGTCAATGTAGGCGCAGTCGAAGTGGAAACGGTTCAACAATACGCCCGAACTCTCGCCAAAGGCGAAGCTCATGCCTTGGGAAAATCTCATTCCAATCAGCTTTCTCCAGCCGAGGAAAAAACCTACCGCGAAACGCTCTCGAAACTTCTCTCCAAGATGAAGGGTTATGACGTCTTGGTTTTGCGTTTCGTGGACGTTAAAAAACCGAAACAATAATTTGAATTTGGGCAAATCAACGCCGTTTAACCGGAAATTTTCTCGCCCGATTTAAACCAAACGGATTTTAGCCCCGGGCGGAAAAGCTTCGCGCGGGAGGAACCCAAGACGCGAACGCGCCCTTCTTCCACGACCAGCATAGATCCTTCCTCGATTCCAATCACCGGATTTTGGTTTACAACGTGGTATTCGCGGATTCGGTCGTCCCGCGTTTCGCTAAACGGGGCCATGACCGGATCGGTCTCCCGGTAATGCGGGTTGATATTGAAAGGAACCAAATTCAAGGCCTTGAAACGGGAAAGCCCCACCACGTTCCAATCGTTGGTCGTTAAAATCGTGGGGCCCGCGAGATTGCTTCCGGCGCTGGAGCCGATATAGGGCATTCCGTTTTTAACGCGCTCCCGAATGGGTTTAATCAAATTCGCCTGGCCCAGGCGTTTCAGAAGAGCGTAGGTGTTGCCTCCTCCGACATAAAGCGCTTGCGCCTTTGACAACGTTTTAAGCGGGTTTTGATTCCACCGGATATGAACCGCTTTAATTCCGAGCTGATTTAAAACCCCTTGAACGCGGGAAAAATACGCCTTCTCATCTTCCAAATCAGCCGCGCTGATAAAACCCACGGGGTTTTTGCCCTCCAGAAATTTCACTAATTCCTTTCGCGCGATTTCACCCATCGGGCCGCCGGAATGAAGAAAGAGCTTAAATTTTTTGTTGATGAGTTTCATTTTCTTAATCTCCTAAGCCATAAAATTGCTTCCCGTTTCGACTTAATCTTCCCTCGCCATTGAAGACGAGCCGCTTTTTGCAATATCCGGCCCATTTCCGGGCCGGGACTCATTCCTTTTTGAATCAAGTCAGAGCCGCTGATTTTGAGCGTCTCAAAAGCGTATTTCATTTTGCGCGGAAAAAGAGCGCGAAGAATGTCCCGTGACAAATCGGATAAGAGAACCCTTGGGGATTCTTGAATGCGCGCGATTTTGAGGGCCATCAAAATTTCCGAGGACGCGCGCGCCTCAATCGGCCAAGACGCGATGAAGTTCTCGGCTTCCAAGCCCAGCGAAAAAGCCCAAACTCCCAAACGAGCGTAAGCGTTGAGCCCGCGCCACCGAGAGGAAGGCGGAATCTTCAACCTCGGATCCAATAAATCCAAATATCCCCATTTCTTAAGTCGAAAAAAAATGGGCGTAGGATTTTCCTCCGAGAGAATCTTCAACATCTCGGACAAAAGCCGATGGCGGGATAATTTTTGAGGGTATCCGGCTTTCAAAGCTTCCCGGGCCAGTTTCTCCACTTGAGGAGAACAAGAGAACTGAAGACGCCCGGCATAGCGGGCGGCCCTAAAAACCCGGGTCGGATCGTCTCGAAAACTCCTCTCATGAAGAATTTCTATTTTTCGGGAGGCGATATCTTGAAGACCTCCAAAAGGATCCAAAACCTCGGAGAAAACCCCACCCGACAATTTCAAGGCCATCGCGTTGACGGTGAAATCCCGGCGGCGCAAGTCTTCCTCGATTGCAACCGGCGTTTGAACGACCGGAAGCGACGCCGGAAACGGATAGGTTTCCGAGCGCGTGGTCGCGAAATCAATCTCCCATTTTTTCGAGCCGGCCAGACGCCAGGTTCCGAAAGAATCAAACGGAACGGCCTCGGCACGGATGAGGTTGGCGCAAAAATCAACCAAGGGTTTTGGATCTCCCTCGACTGTAAAATCAAGGTCGCGGGTGGCCCGCCCCATGACAAAATCGCGGACGGCCCCGCCGACCAAATAGACCGGAAGTTTCCGCCTCAAGGCCTCTTCCGCCACGGCCTCTAAAATCCGGCGCGCGCCGGCTTTAATTTCAAGACGAGCGTTCACTCGGATATTCTCCGCAAATAGTCCTTAAACAAATTTTGATACTCTAACGGCGATTTTTGCTTCATCGATTTTTCAATCTCCCTCCGCATTTTTTTAAGCGGCTGATAGTCTCTGGAATTAGGCAGAGGCGTTAATTCCATTTGCGCCCCAAGACCTTCCCCCGGATTTCCTTGTCCAAGAATTCGCAAGGTCGAAAAGCCGCCAAAGCCCTCCATCAGGGAAGATTCAAGCGATTTTTCCGCGCTGAGAGACTGATCCAGAGAACCAAGCCCTTGGGCCAGCTTTGACAAAGCGTTTTCCTCGTCAATCAAGGCATTTTGAGACTGCCCTTTCTCTAAATTTTCTTGAGCCGATTCTTCATCTCCCGAAGCTGTGGATAAATTTTTCATGGTTGATTCCGGAATTTCAACCGTCATTTCAAGTCGCTGAAGTTGCTTTAAAGCGGACTGGGTCAGCATTTTGGCCTGGCCCTGGTTTTGGGCTTCCGCCCCGGATTTTTTCAGATCGGCTAAAACGCCGGAAACGCCTTTCTCTAAAATTTTTCGAATCCGATCTTCGCCTTGAGCAAAATAATCCCAGGGAAAATGCGGGTTAAAAACCTTTGAGGCGCGAAGCGAACTCGAAACTTGAAGGAGCTCTTCATCCGCATTCCCCGCGCTTTCGCTTTTAAATTGGGCCTGAATTAATTTCATTTGATTTAGAATAAAAGGAGGAAATGGCCCGCCCTGGGCGCTCGCTGAGGAGACAAGAACCCCCTGCATTTTTGCGAGCTTTTTTAATAAATCCTTTTGTTTCGCGATTTCCCTTTGAAGGCGTTCTTTTTCCAGAAATGAAGTTTCTTGTCTCACTCCGCGTTCTTTTTGTATTGCCTCAGACAAGGTCTCGCGCGCTTTGGCCAATTGCCGGGCCGCTTTTTCCATTTTTGACGAGAAAACCGAATTTCGGGCCATCTCAGACATGGCGGATTTCATCTGCTCCATCTCATCTTCTAGTCGCTTCGCCATTTGAGCGGCCTTCTCATAATTTCCAGAACTAAGAGCTTGGGCCAAATCGTTTAAAGACTGCTGGGCTTCTTCCAAAGGGAAAGGCGTTGAAGATGAAGCCGGGCTTCCCTTTGAATGGGGAATTTGGGCCATTTTCCGGGCCAGTTTTTCAATTTCTTTGGCCAAAGAAGAAATTTCTTTTTGCATCTCCATTTTTTGAGCCTCGGAAACTTTGCCTTCCTTAGACATCTCCTTTAAACGAGAAGATAGTTCGCTGGCTTGATTTTCCATTTGGGCCGTGTTCATCGCCGCATCTTCCAACTCTCCTAATTTCTCGGCCTGAGACAAAAATTGTCCGGCTTGTTGGGCGGAATTAAGAATTTTTTGGTGTTGAGCCGAGGCTTTTTCTTGGTTGCCTAAGGCTAAATTTTTTCTCGCTTTTTCAAAACCATGCGACCATTCTTGATCAAGCCGCTTTTTTAAAACGGAAAGAGAAGACTTGAGCGCGGAGTTCAGATAAGGATCTTGGCTTAGAGCGCGCCTAAGCTCATCCATGTCCCGAAGCGCTTTTTGGGCGTTAGCCTGAGATAAATCCGCCTGTTTTTGAGCTCCCAAGGGGTTCTGTTTAAGCGCGGACAACGCTTTATTTTCAGAATCGGAGAGTTGGGCAAGGGCCTTTTCCGCTTTCTTCCAGGCTTTTTTGACCTTTCGCCTGATGCGCTTTAAATCAATCACCTTAATTTGAATAGGGGAAGAATAAGACGTGTGGGGAGAACTCGCATTATCAACGGCCGCGATTTTGACCCTATTATTTCCCACCGGGAGTTGAGATAAATTCAAGGAATAGTCTCCGTATATTTCCTTGGCGTTATCTGGAGTTTTAATCGTCAGTTCCCGTTCGGGACCGTCCGAAGAAGCGAGAGACAAGAAAATTTTCACAATCCCGCCATCATCTTGCGCCAAATAGGAGATGGGGAGAGAATCAAATCGGGAACCTTCCACCGGATAACGGGGAGAGAGAATTTGTACCGTGGGAGGCTGATCGGGGAGAACATGAACCCAATACTTTAAACCTCCATGATTTTTCTCCCCGGTTTCTGAAACAAGAGAAAAGCCAAAGCCAAAATCGCGGGAAACCGTAAAAAGAGCCTGATAAGCGCCGTTTCTCGTCTGACTCATGAGAAAAGCGCGCGGGGGTTTTGAAATCAAAAACGACGCGGACTTTAGATTTTCATTGGGTTGCCCGCGGACCTCAAAAACGTGCCCCGATAAAACGTCCATCGTCGAATTTTCCACCCAAGGATTCCAGTCGGAATCGACATTCTTAGTCCTAGATTCCACCGACATCATCTTCGGCCGGACAACCGGGGTCACGGAATAGGCTCTGGTCACGGCTTCATGAAACACAAGCCGGTATTTAAGCGGGGAATGAATTTGAGAAAACTGAAGAGAGGCCCCTTTCGGCGTTTGAGAATCCCAGGGGATATTTTCAAATCCATGAGGAGTCTCAACTTGGAGATTTAGGCTTCGGTAATCTATAGAAATTAGGGAAGAAGATTTCCAGGAAGCCTTCACTTCAAGAGAGGCGCCCCAATCAACCCGGGCATCTCCAGGGAAAACAGAAACTTCTTGGCCTAAATTTTCGCGCGTCCATGGCCATAAAATTCTCATCAAACCTTGATGGGCATAGCTGATGAGAGAGAGAAAGAAGGCCAAGGATAATCCCCCTTGAATGATCACCCGCATCAGATTTCCAAGGGGCAGATAAATTTTTGGTGATTCCCGCAAAAGCTTTTCTGTTTCCAATTGATGTTCCTTCTCAAGCGCTTGCGAATGAAATTTGGGGCCCGAAACGCGCGCCAATTCCCAGGAAGATTTAAAATGAAAAGATAGGCGCGGAAAAAGTTTCTCCGCTTGAGATAATATTTCCAGAGTTGAGAAATTGAGAAAAGGATAGAATAGATATCTTCCTAGAATGACCGCTAAAGCTAGGACTGAAAAAACCCAATAAACCTGGCGAGTCACGGAAGAAAAAATTAGCGCCTTATCAAGCAGAAGCCCGCTCGCTAAAAAGATGAGAAGTCCCGTTAAAAAAGCCGCAAAGCCTTCAAAAAATATTTCTATAATTTTTTGAATTTTTAAGCGGATAACTGTTTTTTCTAACAAAGATTTTTGGCTGATGTTTAAATTCTATAAAAAGGCGGGGCGCCCTTTTATTCGTGAAGGGCCAGGCTTTCTTTGAGGAGAGGATCGCCCACGGGATAAGGTTTAACTTGCCTAAAGGCATTTTCGAAAACCAAGATAAAAAGGGCGATAAAGCCGCCAAAAATAAAAAATTCAGGGAGGCCGTAAACAGGACCTGTTTTTTCAAGAGGCGGCATAATCAAAAGATAAAGATCGGTCCAATGTCCAATGGCGGAAATGGCGGCCGCTAGGAAAAGAGTTTTGGGGGTTTTCTTTCCCGCGACGCTTAAAAGAATTAAGAAGGGTAAAAGCCAGTTCATAATTACGTTCGGCCAAAAAACGTAAGCCCAATGACCAATTGAGCGCAAGGTAAAATGGGTGACTTCCTCGGGAATATTTTCATACCAAATGAGCATATATTGAGAGAACCAAAGATAGACCCAGAAGATGCTGAAAGCAAAAAGTAGTTTTCCGATATCGTGATAATGGGCGGAACCGATGTCTTTATAGTAATTTTTTCTCTGAAGCCATAAAAGAAGAAGAATCGTCGAGGCAAAGCCGTTGACGAACATCCCAGCGAAAACAAACCAAGGGTAGAGGGTGCTGTACCAAAGCGGTTCCAAGGACATAATCCAATAAATGGCGATCAAGGAATAAGAAAGCGCAAATGTCACGACATAGGCGGCGGCAACACCGCGGTTCTTTAATGTGCGGGCGATATCTCTTTCCTCGTCTTGTAAACGAGAGTTAGAAATGAGTTTGCGAACAAAGAAAAGCCAAACAGCAAAAGAAACTAAAGAGACGGAAACAAAGGCCTTCCAATTAAGAAAAATCGCTTTTTCAACCACCCCTGGAAGCGCTGCGCCTTGGGGCATCGTCCAAAAATAGAGGCTCTTGATTCCGGCAAAAAAAGAAATGGCCGCAATGGCGATGCCATAAGGAAGATAAGCGGTAATGGCCTCGGGGATTCTCCGAAAAGCGGTGGCCCAACCCGCCTTGGTTAAGTAAAGAGCGGAAACAAAAACGGCGGCGGAAAGACTCAGGGACAAGAAATAGAAATTATCAATCAAGAGGTTGGCCCAAGCTCGCGCAGGAGCCTTGTGAAATGTCCAACCCAGGGCCAAAAGACCAAATAAAATAAAGGCACGGCAAAACGTTTTCTCGGCGCTACTTAAAAAGCTTTTTGAATTTTCCATGGGAGTTAGAAACTGTCTCCTCCGCCGCTATTTTTATCCGCGGCAGGAGCGGCCGCCGCGGCCGCTTTTTCCTTCGCATCCTCGGCCGCGTCTTTTTGCGCTTGATAACGCGCCAAGTCTTTGATATAAAGCGCGACCTTCCAACGATCGTCTGGCGATATCTGGGCCGCATAAGACGGCATGGGCGGTTTCCCAAAAGTGATGATGCCAAAAATTTGACCCGGGCTTAACTTCTCAGCCGCCGTGGCCGCAGAAAATTGAAAGGGCGGAAAAGTCTTGGCCACAGGACCATCCCCCGTTCCATAGGGACCATGACAAGGAAAGCAGAAAGTCTCAAAGACAAAACGGCCCCTCTGCATAACGGCATAGCTTCTTTTAAAAGGGTCCTTCATGTTATCAAACGCGGTCGGACCTTTTTTTAAGGATTCCAAATACCACAAAATCTTTTTATTGTGAGGAATCGTATGCGGAACGGGCGGCTGATCGGTTTGACCATGCGGCAAAACTGTGTTGGGACTTTGAGTTTGATCCGCCACGGTATTAACCATGTCTTCAAAGGTAAAAAGGCGAATATTCGGCTTATTAAAGTTGCGACGCGCGACGACTAAATATCCCCCACAAACGACGGCTAAAAGAGCGGCGGGAATAAGCGATAAAGGACGCGGCTTTTTCATGGTTTCCTTTCGTATGGACTTTGGAGCCAACCATTTCTTCGCTTAGGCTCAGTCATGGTTTCCTTCCGTGCGGATTTTGGAGCCAACCATTTCTGACCGAATATAAGTGAGGGAATGCCGCTTCCAAATTCTGTTTAAGAGAGCGGTCGCGTTTAAACTTGGTCATGCGATAATCTCTCTAATTTCAAGAGCCCCTTCTTGGTTCAAAAGTCGGGAGACCTTATCGACTTTTTCTTCCGAATCCAACTCAAAAACAAGGGCAAATTTGTCGTTTTCCGTTTGAAGGCCCCAGAAAGGACTGGTTTTGAATGGGTGCATCCCCCTCAGGAAAAGAAAAGCAAAAAATGTAGAGACCCCGGCAAAAAGCACGGTGAGTTCAAAACAGATTGGAACCATCGCCGGATAGGCCGTAAAGGACTTCCCGCCAATATTCATCGGCCAATAGACCGCATGAACCCAATATTGGAGAGTAAAAGCCGTCAAAAGACCGGTCGCTCCTCCAAAAAAACAAACCTTCGGCAAAATGGAGGGCTTAAGTTCCAAAATTTCATCGATTCCATGGATTGGGAAAGGGGTATAAGCGTCTAAAGCGGGAAACCCGGATTCCTTGGCCTTTTGGGCCGCGCGAATCATTTTTTCATCTGAATCAAAAACCCCGACTAAATTCTTATTAGGCATGTTGTTTTTCTCCATGCTTTTCAGAAGAAAGAACGTGTTTGATTTCGCTCATCGCGATCATGGGAAGAGATCTTGAGAATAAAAGGAAACAAGTAAAGAATAGACCAAAGAGCCCGATGAGAAGGCCCCAGTCAACATAGGTCGGACGATACATGGTCCAGCTGGAGGTCAAGAAATCACGATGAAGGCCGATGACGATAATATTAAAGCGCTCCAACCACATCCCGATATTGATGAAAATCGAGATAATGAACGCGACCACGGGAGACCTTCTAAATTTCTTAAACCAGAAAAATTGAGGAGCGACTACGTTACAGAGCATCTGCGTCCAGTAACAATACCGATAAGGGCCGGTCGCGGCATTAATGAAATAGAAACGCTCAAAGGTGTTGGCGCTGTACCAGCCGATTAAGGTCTCCGTCAAATAAGCCATGCTCACAATCATCGAGGTTAAAAGAGTCACCTTCGCCATAGCGTCAATATGCTTGAGGGTAATATAATCCTTAAAGCCGAGAAATTCTCGGGACAAAGTGAGCAGAGTCAACACCATCGCAAAACCGGAGAAAATGGCTCCCGCCACGAAAAACGGCGGGAATATAGTCGAATGCCATCCCGGAACCATGGCGCAGGCGAAATCCATGCTGACCACGGTATGAACCGATAAAACCAAGGGCGTCGCCAGTCCCGCTAAAAGAAGAGAAGCTTTTTCATGATTCAGCCAAGTTCTTGCCGAGCCGCTCCAACCAAGACTCAGCATCCTAAAGATAAACCGGCGAATGGCGCCCTTGGCATGGGCGGCGGCGGTGGCCAAATCCGGCAAAAGACCCATATACCAGAATAGTAATGAAATAGTCAGATAGGTGCTGACCGCGAACACGTCCCACAAAAGCGGAGAACGGAAATTAACAAACAAAGGCCCCATGGTGTTGGGGTAATAAGGAAAAAGCCAATAAAGACCTCTCCAAATGCGGCCCATGTGAAGAAGCGGATTAAGGCCCGCGCACATGACGGCGAAAATAGTCATGGCTTCCGCCGAGCGGTTAATCGCGGTTCTCCACTTTTGGCGGAACAAAAGGAGAATAGCGGAAATCAAGGTTCCCGCATGACCGATACCGACCCAGAAGACAAAATTGGTAATCGCAAACCCCCAGGAAACAGTTTTGTTGAGCCCCCAGGTCCCAACTCCGGTCCAAATCAAATCAGTAACCATGATGACGCCCCACAAGAGGGCCAAGCCCGCCACCGTGAAAGCTGCGAACCAGCCTAACGGCGGGCGCTTTTCCATGGGAGCGCAAATATCATCAGTAATCTGTCCGTAGGTTTTTCCGCCTTCAACAAGAGGCGGGCGCAAAATCTCGCTGGAAGCCGTCGCTGTCGTCATGACTTTACATTCCTCACCTTGGTCTGATAGTAAATTGAAGGCTTAACCCCTAACTCCTCCAAGGCTCGGTAGACTCGGGTTGACACGGCCTTAGAAGCCACTTGAGAGTTGGAATCATTGATGTCGCCGAAAACCAACGCCTGGGTCGGGCAACTCTGTACGCAGGCCGGCTGAACCTCGCCGTCATGAATTTTTCGATTCTCAATCTGAGTCGTAATTTCAACGTCCCGAATTCTCTGATAGCAGAAATTACATTTTTCCATCACGCCGCGTTGACGAACGGTCACATCAGGATTTAAAACCAAATCTTGAACCGCGTCATCCCGGTCATAATCAAACCAGTTAAAGCGGCGAACTTTATAGGGGCAGTTGTTTTCGCAATAGCGGGTTCCCACGCAGCGGTTATAGGTCTGCATGTTAATCCCTTCAGACGAGTGAGTTGTCGCCGCGACCGGGCAAACGGTCTCGCATGGAGCGTTGTCGCACTGCTGGCAAGTCATGGGCTGAAACGCGACCGTCGGGTTCTGTGGAGCATTGGTCTCAGACCCTGAGTAGTAACGGTCGATGCGGATCCAATACATATCGCGACTCTTTCGAACCTCGGATTTACCCACGGTCGGGATATTATTTTCCGCTTGACAGGCAATCACGCAAGCCGCACAACCGCTACAACGATTTAAATCCACCGACATCGCCCATTTATGCCCGGGATATTCATGTTTATCCCATAAGCCATCGCCGGAATCGGCGCCGGAAGAGCTTCCACCTCCGGAGGCGTTTTTAGCGTATTCTTCCAGAGTCTCTTCTCTTAAAGCGTGTCTCTTATCTTGAAGATAAGGGTCTCTTTGAAAATCATAGCGTTGAATTTTCGCCAAGGGATGAATTTTTTCTCCTGCGGCAACGGAGACAAGGGAAGAATTTAAAAATGGGTAAACGTTCGCGGTGTGAAGCGTCGCAATCTTAACAGGGAAAAATTTAATTTTAGTGATGGGATAGTTAGCGGCAATATCATCGGCCGTAATGCGTCCATAACCCAGGGCCGCGGCCACAACGCCTTCCGGCATCCCCAACTGAATTTGAGCTGGAATCTCGAAAGATTTTTTGCCGCTACTCACACGAACCATGCGCCCTTCAACAATCCCCAAACGTTTGGCATCCGCCGGAGAAAACTGAACGTAGTTTTCCCACGAAACGCGGGTCACCGGATCAGGCAATTCCTCAAGCCAAGGGTTAAATGCCTGATGGCCGTCATAGAGATTAATCGGGGAATAAGCGACAAACTCAAAATCTCCCTCTTTAACTTTGGGCCTGGAGTTTTTAACCTCGGCTAAAGCGGCGGAAGAAAATGAAGTATGAGATAAAGACGGCGCTTCATAAGAGGCAACTCCGGATTCCAAAGAAGCGTCCCAGAAATGGTCAAAATTATGAGAAGACTTTTGTTTTGGAAATACGTGAGACTTCCAGTAAGCGCGGACAAAATCATAGGCGCTCTGGGTTTTTCCGGCCAAAGCGAGTAAGGTTTCCATCGCCGGTCGACTGTTGAAAAGAGGCCTAATTGCCGGCTGAACAATCGTGATCACTCCGGGAACTGGTTCGGCATCTCCCCAACTTTCAAGAGGATGGGAATCAGCGGCGACAAAGGGAGCGTGGGACGCGGTCTCATCTAAACGATTGGAAAGTGAAACCACCATCTCCATTTTAGACAAAGCCTTGGCCAATTCTTCGCCGAGAGGGTGATCATAGACCGGGTTAGCTTCAACAAAAATCACTCCCGCGATTCTGCCGGAAATAGCCTCTTTAACAAACTCCTCCATCCCCGTTTCGCTCCCCGAGCGAACAAGGGAAGGTTTTTGAATGTCCAGGGTGTTTCCGTAATTTCCTAGAACCGAGTTCATCCAGTTGACTAAAATCTGAACAGATAAATCGCTCGACCCGCTGACCACCAAACCCTCTTTCTTGTGTTGAGCGAGAATTTGAGCGGCTTGGTCCAGGGATTCCGAAGAAGCGGTGGTGGAGACTTCACCCACATGAGGAACCACCGTTCCCAAAATTTTTGCCAAACGAATTGCGACCGAAGCGACCGTTGAATATTCCTCGGACGGTTTAATCGGAACGCGTAAATCGGCATTTGAACCGGTTAAAGAAACGCGCGGCTCAAAATGAATATGGCGAGACATTTTAGGGCTTCCTGAAGTGGGCACTCGGCCCTTGGCCCAATCAGAAGCGAACTCAACTGGAGAAATCCAAGTCCCCAAGAAATCCGCGTCGAAACCGACGATGGCCTTGGCTTTGGCGAATTGATAATGGGGCAACACTCTCTTCCCATGGGTTTTTTGATGAGCGTCCAGGATGGAAGAACTGGAAATGGGATCATAGACGACATGCTTGATTGAAGGATTGGCGTTTAAAAACTCCGCTATCGCCGCATTAAGCGATGGATTAGGAAGGGTTTGGGTCACCAGGCGCACCTGTTTACCGCGCAAACTTTTCATTTTCGCGACAACGGCTTTATCCCAATCGGCCCAAGAAACTTTTTTTCCGCTCAATAAAGGATCTTTGAGTCGCCCCGAATCATAAAGGTCTAAAAGAGTCGCTTGTCCGCGAGCGCACAAGCCGCCTTGAGAAAGCGGGTGCTTTTTAAGGCCTTCCATCTTAATCGGACGCCCGTCGCGAATCTTGACCAAAGCCCCGCAGGAGGCCGAACAACCGCCGCAAGTTGAAGCCTGCCAGCGGGCAACTCCCGGAGTCACGCCTTCCGGCCGGTCAATTTCAGGAACCGCTTTAGCATGCGGCCATCTCCAGTCGCAAGCGCCGCCCAAAGCCGCAAGGCCAACGCCCATCGTTTTTAAAAAATCGCCTCGGGTAAGCCCCGTTTTTAAAGCCGTATCAATTTTCTTTTCTTTTAATGATGGCATACAATACAATCCAAAGGCCCGCCGGCGTGTTTCCAATGGGCCGGAGCCTCTTTTTTTGTCAGGCGATGGCAGTTAACGCACCAACCCATGTTCAGAGGAGAGGCTTGCCGAACGCGGGTCATGGTCTGAATAGGCCCATGACACTCCTGACAGGCAATTCCATTCGCGACATGAATACGATGGCTGAATCGGACAAAAGACGGAAGTTTATTGACGCGCTCCCACTCAACGGGACTTGGCGCATTAGAATCTCGCGATTCCCAAGCTTTGACTAATTTTGAGATTTCCGGATTCGGGCCGGAATCCCCGGTCGCGCTGCGAACCAAGCTATGGCAGTTCATGCAGACATTGACCGAGGGAATCGAAGCCACGTCGGACTTTTCAGCGTTATAATGGCAATAAAGGCAGGCGATTTTTAATTTTCCGGCATGAAGGACATGCGGGTATGAAATAGGCTGTTGGGGAGCATATCCTTGGTTATTGGCGAAATAATGGTAATAATGCCGCTGTCCCGAAGCCAGAAAACCGGCGAAAAGGCCCAAAACGAAAAGAATTCCGGCGAAACTCTGAACGTCATTGGCCCAGAAAAGAATTCCGCCGATAATCAGAAAAAACGCGATTCCCATTCCGAGCCAGGAAATCCCGGTTTCTTCATCCGGAGTTTTGACTTTAAAGCCAATAGGAGAACTCATCGGATCAGGAGCGGGTTGAGAAATTTGAGGAGATTGAGTGGAAGAAACGGTAAGACCCGATTTTTTTGGGGCCGCCTGCGCCTTTGAGAGAGACACCGCGACAACAACAAGAAGAAGCCCTGATACTTTAAAAATTTTTCCTAAGACTTTCATTTCACAATCTTAATCCCAATCGCTTGGGCCGGACATATTTCAGCACAAAGCCCGCAACCAACGCAAGTTTTTACGTCTATGGAGACCTTATTGACAACCGAATCTACGAAAACGGATTTAAACTCTTTTGGGCACGCGTTTTCGCACTCGCGACAGGGTTGGTTGTCCTTTAAAATGCAACGACTCTCATCGACAAAAGCCGTTCCTAAACGCGGGATTTCTCCTTTCTCCCGCCTCAGAGCGCCCGTTGGACAAGAAGTGATACACGGAAAATCTTCGCACATCACGCACGCCCCTTCCCGGGGCCACAAGGCAGGCGTTCCCTCTTTATCGTCTCCCCACTCGGGCCCTAGCGCGCGCAAAACCAAGGGCGGACAGGCTTTTAGGCAATCGCCGCAACGAGTACACGCTTTTAAAAAAGATTTTTCTTGAAGGGCCCCGGGAGGCCTAAGCCACTCGGACTTCGCATCGCCTAAAAATTTTTTTTCGTCTTTTTCCCCACGGGCTTCTTGCAAAGCCGAGAAAACCGAGCGCGCCAAATCAAGCGCTTTTTGACCCGAATAGGAAAAAAATTCCCGCCTTGTTATCTCTGTTTCTGACACAAGGAAATTTTATCAGTTATTGCGAGGGCGCGGGAGCGGGAAGGGTTTGTCCGTTTTTTTTAATCCAGTTCCAAAAATCAGGACTCAGACGGTAATAATCCGGCCACAAGGCGGGTTCTGAAACGCGCTTAAATTCGCGCACAAAAGCGCCGATATTTTTGATATCCCCTGAAGCGGGAGAGGAATTGTCGAAATAAAGCGGGGCGATGCGTTCAAGATTTTCATAAAGAAAACTTTTATCTTTATAATAAGAAGCCATTGATAAAGCTGCCGGGATATTTTTTTTCAAAACCTTTTCATTTTGATCCGTAGTCGCAATACAATGGTCCGAAACGGAACCATCCAGCGCAAAAACTCCTTCGATAAAAGGAGAAGCCGCCATGGAAGGAGTTTCTGCCTCCGTGACGACCGGATAAAATAAAATCTTAAAACCCATTTCCTTCCGCTTTTTAATTTTAAAAGGAACGGGAATTGAATGCGCGAATTCTTCCGGAATGACGTGGGAACAGCCGGAGTCAAAACGCAGTTTGTTTTCCGCCTGGCTGAGCTTTGTCGCATCCAAGCGGTCCATCCAGTAGCCGCTGTTTTTACACGCCCCGAAGGATAGAGCCAAGGCCAAGAAAAACGGAATTTTATTTTTTGGGCTTTTCATGGAACACAATCAATTCGTATCCGTTGGCGCGCCAAGCGCGGTCAAAATCTTTTTTTGAAACAAAACGCGCGGCCTCCCCGGTTCCAGTATCGTTAATATAATAGCCTAAAACTTGTCTGGTTTTATTTGAGACTTCTTCTCCCGTGACGAAAACTTGATGGCCCCCGGAAACGCCCGGCAAGCTCCATAAACGCCCGGCCTCAACACCCACTAACGCCCCGCCATTTTTCTCAACAGCCTCGTTTAATCGTAAATTTGGGTTTTGCCCTTGATTTGTCCCAGAAAAAACTTGGACTTCAAATCCATGATCTTGAAGCAACTTCCCATCATTATCAATGAAAGTCCCTCCCATAGAGCTTCCATTTTTAAGACGCGGCTCGGCATAATATCCTTTCCTAAAGGCTTCCTCGGCCAAGCCCTTAGGGGTTACATTTTGTCCGTATGATTTTAAAACCTCGTACTGAGCCTCGACCGCGCAAGTGCCGCCTTTTTGATCAATAATATTTTTAGCTTTCCCTTGAGGACCTCCCACGGTATGACTGAGCCCTAGAGAATGAGACAAGCTTAAAAGAGCGTCGTCTTTCAGACGTTCCATTCCCGCCGCGTAACCGCGATTAAAGTACCCGCGCTGACGATACTCGGCATCCGATAGTGGATGCGGGCTTGGAGGAGGAGCGGATTTTTGATCCAAAACGAAATGGCGCGCTAAAGCGGGCAACTCCTGTTGATTTTGATTTCCCCTAAACTCTAAGCCTGAAGATAAAGCCCAGGCCTTGGCCGCGTTCTTGGCCATCGAAATACTTCCCGTGTTAAATCCCTGAATTTTGGACAATAGGGTCTGGACCTTTTTATGCGATTTTTCAACTTCCCCAGACTGAAGTTCTTGAACTTTTTTATTGATAAGACGCCAACGATCATAAAACGGCTTCATACAGGGACGCCAAGTTTTGGGCCAATTCCCATTGCTTTTATGCAAATAAGAATCTTCTTCGGCTTTAGGCCATAGAAACGGCTGACAGGCCTTCTTTCCATCTTTGAGAACTGTATGCTCCATCTTCATCATGATTTTGAGTTTAAGCTCCGAAGAGGCTTGGGGCGGAATATTTTTGAGATTATCACGGCTTAAGATTAACTTTTCTTTTTTCTCTAGGCGCGAGAGAGCGCTCGAAGAGGCCTCCGAGACATTCCTCAGGAACTCTTTTTGGGCCGCCAACGTTGGAAGGCGATTAAACTGGGAGACGGGGGTTTTTAAATTGGCCAACATGTAATAACAAACGATGATACTGCTATTGTAAGCGTAGCCGTTTCTATACTTAAAAATGCACGGCGATTCCTTTGAAAACTTCCAAATGATTTTCCCCTGCTCTGGAAACGCGAAGGAAACACACGGGAGAAAACTCAGCAACAACCCCGCGATGAGTTTCTTTCTTTTTAAAGGAAGCACGGACTTAGTGTAGAGGGAAAGCGAAATATTGTCAAGGGCCTCTCAATTTTCGGTTCAATAGCTCTTGACAGTTATCAAAATTTGCCGCTATAATATTATTAGCAGTCATTAAGTTAAACTGCTAATTTAGCTATGAGACAACTACAGCCTAAAGTCGCCGAGAAGAGAAAAAGAGATCTCTTGCAGTGGGTCATTCACTATTACATTAAGAATTCCAAACCGGTCTCTTCCTCCATTATAGCGAAGGAATCCGGAATCAACCTCTCCAGCGCGACCGTCAGAAATATCCTTCAAGAATTGGAGGATGAGGGCTTTCTCAAACAACCTCACTCTTCTTCAGGCCGGGAGCCCACCGATAAAGGCTATCGTTTTTATGTGGATTATTTAGTTGAAATCCAGCGCTTGGCTTCTTCTGAAAAAGAAAGAATCGAAAAGGAGTACAGCCGCCGCTCATCGGAACTGGACACGCTTCTCATCGAAACCTCCAAACTTTTGTCCCACATCTCCCAAGGCGCGGGGTTTGTCCTCTCCGCTCCGGCCCAGGAACTGACTCTTAAGCGCTTAGAACTTGTTCCCATGGGAGGCCCCAACGTTTTAGGAATCATGGTCTCAGACGCCGGGTTTGTCCGCCACTGGCCGATCCGCATTTCATTTGAGCCGACGGAAACCCAACTGTCCATCATCAATCGGTTTTTAAACGACCGTGCGCGCGGACTTAGAATTAAGGACGCTCAAACGACCGTCTTGGGGGAACTAAGGCGCCTCGAAAAAGATTTCGAGGACATGCGCTCGGTCGTCGCTGGCCTCTTTGACCGAGTCGCGTCGCTCAGCGAACCCGATACGCTTTATGTCAATGGCGTCGACCAAATGCTGACTCACGCCTCCGACATCGGAGACATTCCCACTCTCCAGCGCCTGATGAGAATGTTGACCGAGAAAAAAACCTTCGCGGCTCTTTTGGAAAGGGAAATGGACAAGCAAAGCGAACCGAATTTTTCTCGCTCGTTGACGCGGCCTCGGGTTAAAATTGGAGATGAGACAGGAATTCCAGAGCTTTCGGGGCTTAGCCTCGTCACCCAAACCTACGATTATCGCGGCCGCCCGGTCGGGGTCCTTGGAATTCTGGGCTCCAAGCGCATGGAATATCCGAAAATGATGAGCTTGGTTGATTATTTGAGCGAACGGATTTCTTCCTATTTAAAAGCCTGGGAGGAGATAGAATCATGAACGAACCCGTTTCACCCGAAGAAATTAAAGCTGAGGATGCAAAAAAACCGGAGGCGGCATCTCCAGGGGAAACCCCCAATTATTACGAACAGATGCTTAAAATCCGCGCCGAATTCGACAATTACCGCAAACGCGTCGATCGCGAAAAGCCGGAACTCTACAAATTGGGACGCATGGACGTCATTTCGCGCTTTATTCCGCTTTATGATCTCTTGAAGAAAGCTCACGAGGAAATACAGGCTTCCCATGCGGAATCGGAATTGGCCAAGGGAATGGAAGGCATCTTTAAGGAATTTGAAAAAGTTTTTAAGGAAGAAGGCGTCAGCATGGTCGAGGCCCTCAACAAGCCTTTTGACCCGCTGGCCCACGAAGTTCTTGGAACCGTTGAGAAACCGGGAGTCGAGGACGGGACCGTCGTCGAGGTTTTTGAACCGGGATATTTAATCGCCGGGCGCGTGTTGCGCACGGCGAAAGTGCGCATCGCGCGCAACCCAAAAAAAGAAGAAACGAAGGAGAAATAACATGGCAAAAATTATTGGAATTGATTTAGGGACGTCGAACACGGCCGCGGCCGTGACCGAGGGTGGAAAAGCCACCATTATTCCGTCCGCGGAAGGAACCTCCGTCGGAGGAAAAGCGTTTCCGTCCTATGTCGCTTTCGCGAAAGACGGGCAGCTTCTGATCGGAGAGCCGGCTCGTCGGCAAGCGGTCGCCAACCCCGAGGGGACCTTCATGGCCTTTAAAAGGAAGATGGGGACTGATCACAAATATAAAGCTCCGGATGGGAAGGAATATACCCCGCAGCAGCTGTCGGCTTTTCTTTTGCAAAAAGTCAAACGGGATGCCGAGGCTTTCCTCGGAGACAAGGTTGAAAAGGCCGTCATCACCGTTCCCGCCTATTTCAACGACAACCAAAGGCAGGCGACCAAAGACGCCGGAACCATCGCCGGTCTTGAGGTCGTCCGCATCATCAACGAACCGACGGCGGCGTGTCTGGCTTACGGCGTCGACAAAAAAGGAAAAGACGAGAAAATCATGGTATTCGACTTAGGAGGAGGAACTCTGGACGTTACCATTATGGATTTCGGCGGCGGAGTTTTCGAGGTTGTCTCGACCTCGGGAGATACCCAGCTCGGCGGAACCGACATGGACAACGCCTTGATCGAATACATCGCCGGGGAATTCAAGAAAGAAACCGGCTTTGATTTCCGAAAAGACCCCATGGCGATTCAAAGGGTCCGGGAAGCGGCGGAGAAAGCCAAAATCGAACTCTCCAGCACCTTTGAGACCGACCTCAATCTTCCTTACCTCACCGCCGTCGATAATACGCCGAAACACTTGGCGATGAAACTGACGCGCTCAAAGCTGGAAGCCTTGGTTGAACCCATCGTCAAGAGATGCAAACAATCCGTCGATCAGGCTTTAAACGACGGAAAACTTAAAACCTCGGACATTACCCGCATTATCTTGGTCGGTGGACCGACCCGGATGCCGATCGTCCAAAAATTCGTCGAGGATTACGTCGGCAGAAAAGTCGAGCATGGGGTGGATCCCATGGAATGCGTGGCGACCGGCGCGGCGGTTCAAGCCGCGGTTTTGACCGGAGACGTGAAAGACGTCCTTCTTTTGGATGTCACGCCCTTGACCTTGGGAATCGAGACCTTGGGAGGCGTCATGACGCCTTTAATCGAACGTAATACGACGATTCCGGTCGAAAAATCCCAGGTATTCTCGACCGCCGCCGACAATCAGCCGGCGGTCACCGTCCATGTCCTTCAAGGCGAACGGCCTAAGGCGGACAACAATGTTTCCTTGGGGAAATTCGACCTCGACGGAATTCCGCCGGCCCCCCGAGGAGTGCCGCAAATTAAAGTCAGCTTCTCGATAGACGCCAACGGAATCATCAACGTCAAGGCCGAGGATTTGGGAACGAAAAAGGCCCATCACATCACGATCTCCGCTCCCAACAAACTCTCGAAGGAAGAAATCGAAAAGTTCGTCAAGCAAGCCGAGCAGTTTTCGGATGAGGACAAGAAATTCAAGGAGAAAGTTCAGGCCAAAAATGAGGCCGATTCCGTTCTCTTCTCGGCGGAAAAAGCCCTGAAAGAACACGGAGATAAAGTTTCTCAAGATGAAAGAACCTCCATTGACCGCGCCATTTCGGAACTCAAGGAAGCTCTAAAATCCGAGGATATGGAGAGAATCAATAAGGCCAAGGATGAAACTCTTAAGGTTTCGCATAAATTGGCGGAGGAGATTTACAAATCCGAGGCGTCTCAAAAAGCCGCGCCCTCGGAATCTTCCGATTCCAAGAACTCGGATAAAAAAGACGAGGTCGTAGACGCTGAAATCGTCGAGGATAAGAAATAACCATTCACGGAAAAAATCATGGCTGAAGATTATTACGAAACTCTTGGAGTCGCCCGAAACGCCTCGGAGGCGGAAATTAAATCCGCGTTCAGGAAGCTGGCGATGAAATATCACCCGGATAAAAATCCGGGGAGTAAAGAATCCGAGGAAAAGTTTCGGAAAATCAATGCCGCCTATGAAACTCTGTCTAGCCCCGAGAAACGTTCGCTTTATGACCGCTTTGGAGAAGCGGGCGTTTCCGGGGCACAGGGAGGAGGTCCCGGCGGAAATCCTTTCGGAAGCGCCGGGGTTGACGTTAACGAGGTTTTTGGAGACCTCTTTGAGAATCTATTTAGCGGTGGAGGAAGTTCGGGAAAGCAAAGAAGGCGCGGCGGAGATTTAAAATACGAAGTCCATATTGATCTCGAAGAAGCGTTCTCCGGAACTCAGATTCCTCTTGAGTTTGAACGCTCAGAGAGTTGCTCCTCCTGCCGCGGCACCGGAGCCAAGGGCGGAGCCTCTGGAACAAGAAAATGCTCCCAATGCCGGGGTTCCGGCTACGTTCAATTTTCGCAAGGATTTTTCTCGATGCGCCAAGCCTGTCCCGCCTGCGGCGGGGAAGGGCAAGTCATTGAACATCCCTGCCCTGATTGTCGCGGCTCCGGCAAAATCCATAAACACGCGAGCCTTAAAGTCAAAATTCCTCCGGGAATCTATGACGGAGCGACGCTTCGAATCAGCGGCGAAGGAGAAGCTGGAAGCCGGGGTTCAAACCCCGGAGATCTCTACGTTTTAGTCCGCATTAAACCCGATCCTCGATTTGAGAGAACCGAGGACGATTTAACGACCGAACGCCTTCTGGGGATTGCCGAAGCCTCCCTGGGAACGACGGCCGATGTCGCCACTATTGACGGCGAAAAAACAAAAATTAAAATTCCCGCAGGAACTCAACACGGAGCGACCTTTCGGGTCAAGGAAAAAGGAATGCCTAAACTTCACGGAAGGGGCCGAGGGGATTTACTCGTTAAAATTAAAATCGAGATTCCACGCCATTTAAACGCAAGGCAACAAGAACTTTTGGAAGAGTTTCAAAAGACCGAGCATCCCCACGACAATGCCTCAAGCCCAAAAGACCCGGACTCAGGAGAAGGTTCAAGCGGCGGAATCTTTAAGGGCTTTTTTAAGCATTAAATCTAAGTATTAACTAAGAGATGCCGCAATTTCGCCTCGGAAATAAAATTTCGCCAACGGAAAAAGTTTTCGTTCTCACCGGGCCCGAGGCCGCTCACGCTTTAAGAGTTCTTCGCTATAAAGTTGGAGACAAAATCCTCTGTTTGGATCCCGCAGGAACGAAAATTGAGGGACGCATTGAACAAGTAGCAAAAGATTCCATTCAAGGATCCATTCTCAATCGCTGGTCCTTTAAAACCTCCGGAGTTAAAATTAATCTTTATTCCGCTCTTCTCAAAACCAAGTCTTGGGAAGAGATTCTTGAAAAAGGAACCGAAATCGGGGTCCAGGCGTTTAGTCCGGTTTTAACCGCTTATACGGCGGTCTCATTAAAGAAAGAAGATTATCCCCGGAAACTCGCTCGTTGGGAAA
>JAJYOT010000059.1 GCA_021796015.1 bacterium | reverse complement strand
CCCGGCCATAAAAGCCCCAAGGAGAGGGCCAACATTGAGGCCAATCCGCGTTTAAGCAATTTCTCTTTCACACTCTTAGGATAAACCATTTTCAATTTTAAGACATGGGCCAAAGGTCCTAGAGGAGACCCGGCCAAAAGACCTAGTCCCCTCCCTCATAATCTCAGAATCGGGACAATGCCGTCTCTAAAAATTGCGAAGAAAAAGCATAGGCATTTTTACGCCTTTTTTAGGTTTTCGGCCTAGCAATAGGTTAATGCTTGATTAAGGCAAAGTCAAGGGCTAATTATGAATGAAAAAATCACGCCTATTTCAGTAAGGAATCGAGGGCCGAAGAGAGGGTTTCAAATTTAAATTTAAAGCCCGCGGACTCTATTTTCTTTGGAAAGACCCTTTGACTGGATAAAATGACGGAGGAGACCTCGCCGACTGCTAGCCTTAAAGCCCAGCCGGGAATAACCGTCCAAGCCGGCTTTTGAAGGCCTTTCGCGAAAGAAAGCGTAAAATCGGCATTCTGAACTGGCTGGGGCGAAACCGCATTGACCGGCCCTAAAATGTCAGAACTAATCAAGAAAAAAATCATGGCGATCAAATCCTCAAGAGTAATCCAACTCATCCATTGACGCCCGCTCCCTAAACGTCCGCCCAGTCCCCAGCGAAAAGGAACAGCCATTCGTCTTAAGGCTCCGCCTTCCCGCGTCAAAACGATTCCCATACGAAGACACGCCGTGCGCACGCCCAAACTCTGGGCCATCAAGGCTTCTCTCTCCCAATCCACGCACAATTTCGCGAGAAAATCATCGCCCGACCTTGAAGATTCGCTCAGTTCCTCATCGGCCCGGTCTCCGTAAAAACCGCAAGCTGAAGCATTGATGAAAACCTTGGGCTTTTCTTGAGTCTGGGAAATGGCCGCGACCAGGGCGCGCGTAGAAAGAATTCGGCTGTCATAAATTTGCTTTTTTCGGCGCGGATTCCAGCGCCCATTGACAATGGACTCTCCGCACAAATTAATGACCGCGTCCGCTTTTTCAATGGCGGATTGCCATTCTCCGGAGCTTCTTCCATCCCAGACGGCGGTAGGAAACGCCTGATGAGAATTCCGGGATAAAACCACGGTCTCATGGCCCTGGGCAACCGCAACCTTCCGCAACTGTTCTCCGATGAAACCCGTTCCCCCCGCAATGACCAGTTTCATCAGCGGTGAACTCTCGGCGGCGGGCCTTCCACAATCAAGCGCGTATGACTGTGATCCAGGCAAACAGCGGAAATCCAATAGACATCCCTTCCCGCGCGCATCTGAAAATGATCGGGTTCAAACATTCTCTCCAACGCATTTCTAAATTCATCGGCATTGCCGCTCGCCTGGGCCAAATCGGCCAAGGAATCCGTGTAAGTTCCATGCTGAGATTTATAATCGTCTTCAATTTTGGCGAGCAAATAGAGGGCGTCCGCGGATTTTTTGATTTTTTCTTGGTTGTTAAAACTCGACGCCGAAAAAAGCCCATGAATCAAGAGCCCATAAATGAAAACAAGGACGCAAACCGCCGCCAAGAAAAGCGCGTTGGACTCCCCCCGACTTTTAGGGCGCAATTGAACCACAAAAGTCCCGGACAAGAGATCATGAAGCGTTCTCGAATCCGAGCGAAAAAAAGCGAACCAGAAGCCGAAATTAAAAAAAACCGAGCTTAAGATTTGGCCGAACGCCCGAATCAAAGACTGCAAAAAGCCGGGATGACCTCCATTGCCGTCAACTACGACAATTCCCATCAGCCTCTTGCCGATGGTCCCGCCCTTATGCACCCCAACCAGCTGATAGACTCCATAGAGAAAAACCCAACAAGCTGAAACCTTCATCGGAGTTAAAAAAATAGGCCACGAATAAGCATGCGCCATGACCCATAAACTCAACGTCCAGCCCAGAAGGAAGGGTATTAAGTCCAAAACGTAAGCGATAAACCGCTCATTGATTGTCGCCGGAGTCAAAACCTGGTCTTTAGAGCTTCCCTGTTCCATAATTGTTCGTCTCTTATGATAGAATAAAAACAATGAAAATCGAACTCCTCAAACAATTCAGCATCTTCATGCCGAACCGGCCCGGCGCCTTGGCCGCGATGACGCGGCTTTTCGCCAATCAAGGGGTTAACCTCATCGGCATCGCTTCCGAAATTTCAAATGATTCGGGCCTGGTCCGTGTCGCGGTTCCGGAAGGAACGGACGTTTCGGGAATTCTTACGCAAGCCGGGTTTGCCAGCGTGGAAACAAATCTTCTCTCGATTGAATTAGCCGATAAGCCGGGAGAACTTTCCAGAATCACAAAAGCCCTCGCCGATAATCACGTCAACATCACCACTATTTACGGAACTGCCGTCGGCGGAAACCAAACCCGTATTCTCATCGCGGCGGAGAACACGCCCAAAGCTAAAAACGTCTTGGAAAGTCTTACCTTTGATGTTTGAGGGCTTCGATTCGAGCATCCAAGGGTGGATGGCTGGCAAAAAGGGCGGCAACAAGCCCTCGACCGTGTCCGTTAATTTTAAAAGTCGAAAGAGCCGGAGCGCGGTTATCTTCTCCGGACAGCGCGGTCTGAAGAGACTCCAGCGCATGAATCATGGTCTGAGAGCTCGTCAAACGCGCGGAGCCGGCGTCGGCGGCATATTCTCTCCGCCGTGAAAACCAATAAATGACGGGCGAGGCCAAAATAAACAACACCGTTTCCAAGGCGTTGATTAAAAGAAATTGCGCGATAAAGCCCATTCCCCCGCGCTCATCCTCTCTTTTCTGCATCGCGTTTTCAATTAAGAATGCCAAAATCTGAGACACAAAAATAACAAAGGTATTGACCACTCCCTGCAAAAG
The DNA here is from genome assembly GCA_021796015.1 of bacterium. Next base: position 7,021 of record JAJYOT010000059.1, on the reverse strand, counting down.
CGTCATCGTCACCATATCGCCGTTGACGATATGAGAAATTTCGTGGCCAATAACCCCATCGATTGCGCTTGAATCCATGTTCTCTAAAAGCGAACTGGAAATGGCCAGAAGCGCGCGACGGCGACTGGGCCCCGTGGCAAAAGCGTTGATCTCAGGGCTCTGGTAAACGCCGATTTCCGGCAAGGTCTCAAGCCCGGCGCGCTGGCAGAGATTTCGGACCTTGGCCACGATTTGGGCTTCCAAATCTCCTTGGGGATTTTGCGCGTCAATCACCTGAACTCCCAAAGACATTTTCGCCATCCAACGCGACATCTGAAGCGAAATAAAAGCGCCGCCGAATCCAAAAAGAGCGCACATAATGAGAAGAGATTGATAATTAATCCCGCGAGCTCCCAACCACGGCTGAAGCCCCAAAAGACTGATGACGGAAGAAATAACCAAAAGGACCAGTAAATTAACGGCAATAAAAAGAATAATTCGTTTCATGGAAACCTCCCAAAACTTTAACCGAACGGACTTTAAATTATAAAACCACTACTCTAATTTCATTATACTATTTTGCGATGATTCAATATGTTAGAATCATTGGTATATGGCAATCCGAAAAAACGCAAAAAAGAAAAAATCTGCCTCGAAAAAACCCAACGCATCTTCTAATAATAAAAGCAACGGGAAGGTAAGGGTCATCATTGCCGATGATCAAACTCTTTTCCGAGAAGGGATTAAAGATATGCTCGCCGATGAGAAAACCATTGAAGTCATCGGGGAAGCCGCGGATGGGAAAGAGGCATTGAAACTGGTCAAGACCCTTAAACCTAATGTGATTTTACTCGACATCAAGCTCCCACACATGGACGGCATTCAGGCCGCGCGGCAAATTCATAAAGAATGCCCGCGCACAAACGTCCTCATTTTGTCGTCTTTCGAGGATGAATCCCATGTCATGGAAGCCATTCAAGCCGGAGCCAACGGTTATCTCTCAAAAATGCTTCCCTCTTACGAGCTGGTCAACGCGCTCAAAGCCTTCGCCAACAAAAACGTTATGATTCCGCAACCGGTTATGAGCCGATTGATGGATAGTCTGAGAAAGGCTAATAACGCCATCCCCGACTCGTCTCTGGTCGCCTTAACCCGGATGGAGGTCAAAATTTTAGCGCTGTTGGGAAGAGGACAATCGAACAAAGAGATCGCAGTTAAGCTCAGTCTCAGCGTAAAGACCGTAAAGAATCACCTTAATAATATGTTCCAAAAACTCGGCGTCGCCAATCGAACAGAAGCGGTGGTCAAGGGAATCGACCTGGGAATTATCTCCGCTGAAAAAGAGACCGATGGAGCGTAAAGTCAAATGGAAGATTCGCAAAGACAGAAAAAAGGGAGCGGCTTTTGGGGATTATTGGCGCTGATTATTTTCATCGGCGCGGGAGCCGCTATTTTTTATTTCTCAAAAGAGGAAAATCATCCACTCAATATATCCAATTCTGAATTTAACGTCACCTCTCTGCCTAAAGAATCCGCTTCCAGCGCCTCTTCAACGCCTTCTTCATCCGTCTCTCAAACCAATCAATCCGGGCTTGCCATGATCAAGGGCGTCCTCCCAGGGCTTTTTAGCGGCGACAAAGCCAAACCCTCCGCCGCACAAACTTTAGCCGAACAATTCACCGCTCTTTGCCGCGCCAATGAGGGCAAGGTTCAGGCCTTGGCCATGGCCTACACCCGCAAGTATCCGGTTATCCAGCAATACGGGCGCGATTGGATGAGCTATCCCGACCTTAAAAAGCTCAATGACAACTACATGAGAAACCATGATCCCATTGCGTTTCTCAAAGGCTTGTCCGCCTCCCCAAATTTTGGAATACTTGTAAAGAAATACGCCAAGCACCCGGAGATTCGGCAATTCGCCCAAGACGCCATTCATCAAGCCCCGCCGGAGTTTATGTCCGTAGGAGTGAGCGTTCTCAGTCAAAATAACACCGTCAAGGGAGTGGCCTCCAACGTTTCTCAAGCCCTGGGGTTGCCACCAGGCTTATTTAGTTCTCTAGGCGGCCAATCGCCTCAAGCCGATCAAAAGGCGATTATGAATTCCGTCAACACCCAGATGCAGCAACTTCAAAATGTTCTCCCCCAGGCCCAAGGAAACGGGCAGTAGTCTCCATGAGCCGGTTAGACCAACATTTCATCTCTCTTGATCGCCGTTACGGAGCGCCCAATTATCACCCACTCCCGATCGTGCTTAAAAAAGGCAAAGGGGTCTATGTTTGGGACGTTAATGGAAAACGTTATTTCGATATGCTCTCGGCCTATTCCGCTCTTAATCAAGGACACAATCATCCTAAAATTATCGCCGCGGCGAAGACTCAGCTTAATCATCTCACTTTGACCTCGCGCGCCTTTCATAACACGCTCATGGGTCCTTTACTTAAGGAAATTTGCCGCCTGACAAAACAAGATAAAGCCATTCTCATGAATTCCGGCGCCGAGGCGGTTGAAACCGCGATTAAAGCCATGCGCCTCTGGGGATACCAGGTCAAGAAAATTCCCAAGGATCGGGCCGAGATTATCGTCTGCCGCGATAATTTTCACGGCAGAACGACCACGATTGTCGGGTTCTCCTCCGATCCCAATTCCTACGATGGTTTTGGCCCCAAAACGCCCGGGTTTATTGAAATCAAACATGGTTCCATAAAGTCTCTCCAATCGGCGATTACTCCCAACACTTGCGGTTTCCTTTTTGAACCTCTCCAAGGAGAAGCTGGCGTTCTGATTCCGCCCCCGGGATACCTCAAGGAAATTCGCGCTCTCTGTTCCAAACATAACGTTCTTATGTGCGCTGATGAAATACAGACCGGGCTTGGACGAACGGGAAAGCTCTTCTGCTGCGATCACGAGAATGTTCGCGCTGATCTGGTCATTTTAGGTAAAGCCCTTTCAGGAGGGCTTTACCCTATTTCCGCCGTTGCCGCCCGTTCAGATATCATGGATTTATTCACCGCGGGAAAACACGGCAGCACCTTTGGGGGAAACCCTTTGGCTTCTTCCATCGGCCTTGCAGCCCTCAAGGTCATCGTGCGGGAAAAATTGTCCCAAAAAGCGGCCGCGACAGGAGAATATTTTAAGAGTTTGCTCAAAACCCTCAAATTAGACTTCATTCAGGAGATTCGCGGCAGAGGCCTACTGATCGGAGTTGAGCTTAAAATACCAGCCCGTCCCTTATGCGAAACCCTCGCGAAAAATGGAGTCTTAGCCAAGGAAACTCATGAAAAAACCATTCGTTTTGCTCCGCCACTCATCATCACTAAAGCCCAAATTCAAGAAGCCTTCGAACTCATTAAGGGCGCTCTGTCATAGCGTTGAAATTTTTGTAGAATGAATTTCCAATGAACCCTCAAAATCATCAAGAACTCGCGCTTCCGCAAAGACTGTCCAGGCTCAAAGATTTGGCCTATAACCTCTGGTGGTCCTGGCATCACGATGCACGATTCCTCTTTAGAGAAATCGACCCTATTTTGTGGGAATCCTCCAATCACAATCCCGTTCTTCTTCTCAAACGATCAAAAGACAAACTCATTCAATTAGCGGACAACCAGCGGTTTCTGGCGCATTACGATCAGGTCGTGGACGCCTTTGATCATGACACCAGTTGCTCGGACACTTGGTCCGAAAGGCGCTTCGGCGCTGACGCCCGGGATAAAGCCATCGCGTACTTTTCCGCTGAATTCGGCCTCCATGCGTCTCTGCCTCTTTATTCCGGAGGTCTGGGCATTCTAGCCGGAGATCACCTCAAATCGGCTTCTGATCTCAACCTCCCCTTGGTCGGGGTTGGCTTTATGTATCCCAAGGGTTACGTCACGCAAAGACTGGGCTCTGACGGCTGGCAACAAAACGTCTATCACGATCTCAATTGGGATCATGCCCCTATTTTACCTTTGTGCCGTCCTAATGGGGAACATGTTATTTTCGACTTCTCGCTTGGTTCCTGGAAACTTAAAATCGCCGTTTGGTTGGTTCATATCGGACGAGTGTCTCTTTATTTAATGGACACTAACATTGATGGGAATTCTCCCACCGACCGCGATATCACGACCCAGCTTTACGGCGGAGACCGAAGCATGCGCCTCAAGCAAGAAATCGTTCTAGGCATTGGAGGCCTCAGGCTGTTAAGATTTCTAGGCATTCCCGCGGCTTTTTTCCACGCCAATGAGGGACACGCCTCCTTCTTGTTCGTGGAACTTCTACGAGAAAAAATCATTTCCGGCCTGTCTCTTGATGAAGCAAAAAACGAGATTGCTCATGAAACCCTTTTTACGACCCACACCCCGGTTCCCGCCGGTCACGACGTCTTTGAAACGCAGCTTTTAATGCCCTTTTTTCAGGACTATATCAACGAACTCAATCTCACGCAGGAACAATTTCTGGAATTGGGCCAATCTCCCAATGAAGCCGGTTGGAATATGACGGCCTTGGCCTTAAAATTGGCAGGGCATAAAAACGCGGTCAGCAAAAGGCATGGCCAAGTTTCCCGTGAGATGTGGCATAAATTATGGCCGGAAAAAAAACTTCACGATGTCCCCATTGATTCTATCACCAACGGAGTCCATCTCGGATTTTGGGTCCAATCCGACCTCCAACAACTCTTCAACTTGCGGCTCGGCATCCATTGGGTCAAAGCCCAGGACAACCCCGGCTTTTGGGAAAGCATCGCCGGCATTCCGGATGAAGAAATTTGGCGCGCTCATCTCAGAGCCAAAGGAAGACTTTTAAGCATTCTCGAACATCGGCTGAAATCCCGCTGGCAAGAGGGCGCGGATCCAAGTCAAATATTGGCCCAGGGAGCGCTCCTTGACCGAGAGGTTCTGACTATCGGATTTGCCCGAAGGTTTGCCACCTATAAAAGAGCCAATCTCATCTTCCACGACATCGAACGATTGAAGCGCATTATTCTTGACTCCGCCCGCCCTGTTCAGTTTATTTTCGCAGGCAAGGCGCATCCCGCCGATGACAATGGGAAAGCCCTGATTCAACAAATTTTTCATCTTGCAAAAGACCCTGCTTTTGCCGGTCATGTCTCGTTTGTCGAGGACTATGATATGCAGTTGGCTCGATATTTGGTGCAAGGTTGCGATCTATGGCTCAATAATCCCATTCCCCCGCTTGAAGCCTGCGGAACTAGCGGGCAAAAAGCGGCCGCCAATGGAGTCCCCAATCTCAGCATTTTAGACGGCTGGTGGGAAGAAGGTTTCACCGGGACCAACGGCTGGGGAATTGAAGGTATTGGACAAGAATCCTCCGACAGAAACGCGGAGGAGGCCAATAAAATTTATCAGACGCTTGAGTCACAAATCATTCCTCTCTTTTACGACCGCGATTCCGACTCCATTCCTCACGGATGGGTGAAGGTCATGAAAGAATCCATCCGAACTTCCGCCCCACGCTTTTCCGCTCAGAGGATGGTCAAGGAATACGCGGAAAAATTCTATTCCAAGGCTTTTGAACGCGTTCTTGCCCCACTGAGAAACCAATCCTAAATGGGAAACCTCGAAATTCCCCCCCCCTTGGATCGTGACCTCACCCAAGGAACTGACGGAAGCCGTCCGAGAAATAGAAAATTCTCCTCAACTCGCAATCGACATCGAATCCGATAGTTTCTACGCCTATCGGGAACGGGTTTGCCTCATTCAAATTTCATCTTCGTCCAAAGACTACATCATCGACCCCTTGGCCATTCAAGATTTATCCCTTCTCGGCAAGATATTTTCCAATCCCGCCACGGAAAAAATATTCCATGCCGGTGAATATGACGTTTTATGCCTTAAACGCGACTATCAATTTGAATTTAAGAATCTCTTCGATACAATGATCGCAGCGCGATTTCTTGGGGAGAAAGAACTCGGCCTTAAAGCGGCGATCTCAAGACATTTTCAAGTCGATCTTTGCAAAAAACACCAGCGAGCGGATTGGGGTAAAAGGCCTTTAAGCGATGAACAACTGCGCTACGCCCAACTCGACACGCATTTTCTGATTTCGCTTTCCGACATCCAAAAAAAATCCCTGCTTGAGCGCGGGCGGCTTGAAGACGCGAAAGAAGCCTCCGAGAATTTATCCACCCTTCAAGCGCAAACAAGACCCTTCGACGCCGAAGGCTATCGTAAAATCAGAGGAAGTCGAGATCTCGCGCCGGAAAGCCGCGGAATTCTCAAAGAGCTTTATCTCTGCCGGGAAGAAATCGCCCGAGTGAAAAACAAAGCCCGGTTTCGAATTATGAATGATGAACTCCTCCTTCAAATCGCGAAGACCTGCCCAAAAGACGTCTCGGAGCTTTCCCAGATTAAAGGCATGACCCCTTATCTTCTTCAAGCGTTTGGCCGACACATTTTAGATTGTGTCTCGCGCGGAGAAAAGTCTCCGGAAGCGCCAGTTGGCTTAGTCGATAAGACCCGCAGCCGCCGCGCTCCACCGGAGGAAATTAACCTCTTTGAAAGATTGCGCCTCTGGAGAAAAGCCCAAGGCGAAACAGAAGGCCTTGATCCAGCGGCAATTCTTTCAACCGAACAACTTAAAGACATCGCTCACGCCCTTTGGAACAAGAAAAAAGACGTCTTTCGCTCACTCAGCGCCTTAAAGAAAAACCGCTATGAACAAAGTCTGCTTAAGTTCATATCCTCTATCCAGGAATGATATAATGACTTTGGAGCCTTCTAAAAGCGAGCTTCTGAAATAGCCCGCTTCTAGAGAGTTTCGATGTTTCAAAAAATTAAACGCATCGTCTTTGGGGAACCGCAAGACGTCAGAGACCCGCAAGTTTTTCACCGCATTTCCTTGGTCGCCTTTTTGGCCTGGATAGGGCTGGGGGCCGACGGTCTTTCTTCATCCTGTTACGGCCCTGATGAATCTTTCCGAGTTCTAGGATCCAACCATTATCTGCTCATCCTGGTTGCCCTTGCGGTGGCGCTCAGCATTTTCATCATCTCCTACGCCTATTCCCGAGTGATTGAACATTTCCCAGAGCGGGAGGAAGTCCCAAAAG
>JAJYOT010000001.1 GCA_021796015.1 bacterium | reverse complement strand
TTGACGGTTTGAAGATGTCGGAGGGTTTTCCTCAAATCTTTTGGAACTTTTTCCAATTCTTTCCCCACGGGTTTTCGGGTAAGAGGCAAGAAATCAAGGATAGATTTCTCCGGCACATAGCTTGTGTGGTCGGCCCAAGCCGTCAGAAGCGTATAAAGGACATTTTCGCCTGCGTCTCGAAAGAAACGATAAAGGCTTCTCTCGCTGATTTGGGGCGCCTCGGCCAAATAGCCCGGCCTTAAATGGTGGCGCGTAGCGGATTGGACGAGGGATATTTCTTCTCTTGAAAACCGAAGTCGTTCAAGGACTTCCGAGACTTTTTTCGCTCCTAACTGATCATGCCCGAAAAAATGGAGGCGGCCTTTGACCATCCTGGCGGTGTCGGGTTTGGCGATATCATGGAGAAGAGAGGCAAGTAGAACTATATTTCTCCGATATTGATTGATGGTTTCATGGTGTTTGGGAAATACGAGTTTAAGATGACTCATTAAAAAATCAGCCCTTGAGGCGGCAGTCAATGAATGAGTTAAGACCCCTCCTTTCCCGTAATATTCAACGGCGGTCTTTCTCTGGGGCTCCATCTCGGGAAATAAAGAAGTGAGGACTCCGCATTGGTCCATCATGAAAAGCTGGCGAGAAGAATCCGGGGCTTCCAAGAGCGAGAGTATTTCGCTTCGGATTCTTTCGCCCGCGGGCTTGAGAGTTAAGTCCTTGGCGGTTTTGAGGAGTTTAAGCGTGTTTTTCTCAATTTCAAAACCCAGTTGGGCGGATTGGCGAAAAGCGCGCAAGATTCTTAGAGGATCGGACTTAAGGATATCTCCAGATTCACAGCGCAAAATTTTCTTTCCGATATCTTTAAGTCCGCATCTGGGGTCAAGAAAGGTTCTTTTCGGCACGGATAAGGCCATGGCGTTAACCGTAAAATCCCTCCGGAGAAGGTCCTCTTCGATAGTTTTCCCTTGGATTTGGGCGATATCGATTTGTCTAGTCGTCTTGTATTGAGGGGGAAGGACAAGACGGTAAACCGCATTTTCCTCATCTAAGGTGATTTGTTTGACGTGGAAAAAAACTGAGAGTTTTTTTGCGAGAGTTGATGCCGTTAAAGACGCGAGATCAAGATCGTAAATGGGTCGCTTAAGAATGAGATCGCGAACAGAACCCCCTACGGCAAAGGAATTAGGGTCAATAGAGGATACGATGGATAAAAGGCGGGCGGCTTCTTCGGGCCACCGTGGAATCGAGATCGGCTTCACGAACGCTTAACCGACGGAGGCCGCGCGTTTTTTTATTTCCATCTCGCGCAGAGTTCTTTTAAGAATCTTTTGAAGAGAATTTTTTGGCAATGATTCCACGATTTCAATGTCACGGGGGCGCTTATAGGAGTCGAACTTCTCTCGGCAATATTTCATCAAGGAAGATTTATCTTCCTTGGAGCCCGGCTTAAGGACGACAAAGGCTTTGATGATTTCATCTCCGTGTTCATCGGGAACCCCGATGACGGCCGATTCGAGGATTTCCTGGTTTTCCGCTAAAACGGCTTCAACTTGAGCAGAAAAAACCTTAAGTCCCTTGATGATGATCATGTCTTTTTTGCGATCGCGGATGAAAAGGCATCCTTCCTCATCTAAAATTCCAATGTCTCCGGTCTTAAGCCATCCGTCTTTCGTGAAGGCTTCCTTTGTCTCTTCAGGAAGATTGTAATAGCCTTTCATTACGCAATGCCCGCGGGCGCAAATTTCTCCCTCTTCTCCGGCTTTAAGGATGCGCTCCTCATCATCAACGATTTTGACCTCTACGCCTTCGATGGGTTTCCCCACGCTTCCGGCCTTGGGATATTCGGGCGAATTAATAGTGATGACGGGAGAGGTCTCGGTAAGGCCGTAACCCTCAAGAATTTTCACTTTGAACGCTCGTTCAAATTCTTGGCAAGTTGCTGAGTTGAGAGGAGCCGCTCCTGAAACAGCCATTCGGACTTTGCGGAAATACCAATGGCGCAAAATAAATCCCTTAAGCCCTTTTGAGGATTTTGCCAACAAAGAGTAAATTTGAGGTACCGCTAAAAATAAAGTGGTTTTGCTTTTTGCCATTAAATTGAGCCAGGTTTTGGGCGGCGTAATCGTTGGGGCGATAGCCAGACGGGCGCCTAATCGTAGGGAGACTAAAACATTTGCGGTCCAAGCCAGGGTGTGAAACATCGGCAAAATAGCCAAGCTTGAATCATGGGGAAAAAGATTGAGCCTGGCGATGCCGCCTTCCGTATTGGTGATTAAATTTTTGTGGGTCAGCATGACCCCCTTTGGTTTTCCGGTGGTCCCTGATGTATAGAGAATGACGGCCACATCTTCTTCTGATACCGATACTGGGTCAAAGGCTTCAGGATGACCTTGCAATAAGTTGGAGAAGGGAAGTTCTTTTTCAAGGCCGGTGGATTTATCTTCATCGCTAATCCAGAGAAACTCAATTTTTTCGGAGAATTTCATGGCTTCGCGCAGGCCTTTGATAAATTCCTTCTGAGTTACGATTCCCACTGCTCCGCAGTCGTTGAGCATATAAGACAGCTCTTCGGGGTTGTGGATCATGTAGTTGATGGGGACCGCAATGGCCCCCAGGCGAGAAAGAGCGAAATAGGCCTCGATAAAAACCGGACTATTTCGATGAATAATGGCGATGCGGTCTCCCTTTTTGATTCCGTTTCTCTCAAAATTTGATGCAATAGTCAGAATGCGGTTTTTGAGTTCTGTATAAGGAAGATTTTCCGTTTCAGTTAAGAGCCCTATGCCGGGGCGGCTGTTTTGGGCGGCATAATCTAAAAGCTCATTTAAGGTTTTCATGGGTCTATTTTGTCAAAACAAGGGTTAAAGGTCAATGACTGGCGGCGCGCGGATCTAGAATGTCTCTCAGTCCATCTCCCAGAAGATTCCACCCTAGAACGAAGAAAAAAATAGCGAGCCCAGGGATGGTGAAAGTGTTCCAGTAAGCAAAAGGGTTTCCGGAAGAGCCCATGATCCAATTACGCGAAAGAGAAATGAGTTGCCCCCAGTCGGCATAGCCCAAGGGCGCTCCCAGACCCAAGAAACTCAGCGCCGCGGCCGTGATGACGATGGAACCCATATCGAGAGAGGCCAAAACTAAAATCGGGTAAATGCAGTTCGGGAGAATATGTTTTAGAAAAATGCGTAGGTGAGAAGCGCCCATCGCGCGCGAGGCTTGAATAAATTCTCGGTTTCTAATCGCTAATACATCTCCTCTTAGAAGTCGCGCATAAGACGGCCAGGAAACTGCGGTCACCGAAAGCATCACATGGCTGAGGCTGGGGCCGGTAATCGCGACGATGACCACCGCCAGAAGTAAGCTTGGAAGAGCTAAAATGACATCGGTAAAGCGCATGATGAGTTCATCCACCCATCCGCCAAAATATCCTGAGAGTCCTCCCAATACGATTCCGAGGAAAACAGAGAAGCCGACCACCGTCAAAGCGACCTTAAGAGCCGTGCGCGTTCCCCAAATCATTCCATAATAAAGGTCATATTGGTCTTCAGTGGTCCCAAAAATATGAGCGCGGCTGGGGAGCTTGGGTTCCGGGCTGTATCCAAATTCTGGAATCAAATAAGGATTTCGGCTGTCTTTTGGCACCGGAGCCAGCCAAGAGCTAAGGGCCGCAGTGAGAATAAAAAATAAAATGAGAAAGAGCCCAACCAAGGCGGAAGGTCTTCTTGTGAATCCTTTAAGAAAAAATTTTAATTTGCTCGAAAGAGATGAAAAAGCCAGGGTTTTTGAGCTCTGGTCGGCGTCCCCTGCGTCCATGCTGTAAGTTTACCTTATTTATTTGGAGTTTAACCTTTGAGAATTTGGACAATTTGTGAATATCCCCGCTTTTGAGCGATTGCCAGGGCGGTCATTCCATCGAGGCCTTGAAGGGAGGTGGAAGCATTTTGAGCCAAAAGAGCTTGAACCACGGCCAATTGCCCATTGTGGGCCGCCCACATGAGAGCGCTGTATCCGAAATGGTCTTGGAAATTGAGATTAGCCCCATGGGAGGCAAGAAACAAAACCATGGCTGCGTTTCCAGTCTGGGCCGTCTTGATGAGAGCCGTTTGGCCATGAATATCCGCGGCGTTAATATTGGCTTTGGCGGTCAAAAGCGATTGAACTGCGGTTGTTGAACCATCTACCGCGGCATACATAAGAGCGGAATTCCCGAGGGCGTCGACTTTGTTGACGTTATATCCAATAGAGGCTAAGAGGGTCAGGTTGCCCGCGTTTCCCACCTTGGCGGCTTCAATGACGGGGTTAAAGGAAGGAGGCACATGCTGTAAATCTCCGCCCGCTTTAACGAGCGCGGAAAGAAGGACTGAATCCCCGCGGCTGACGGCCCACATAGTCGCCGTATATCCATACTGATCAAACGCATTGGGGTTGGCTCCTTCAGACAAAAGACTTAAAGCCGCGCTTTCCTGCCCTTCTTTGACCGCGGAAATGAGGCTGGAATTTAAGTCCGCAGATAAAGCCGGGAAGGCGGGCAAAACTAATAGCGCCATCCATAAAAGAAATCCTTGCAGTTTTCTCATCTCTTTCCAGTGTAACCCCTCGATTTTCGTTTGTCAATAGAGTTACGTATACTAAGATTGATGGAGCGAAAAGACCTCTATGGGCACGTGCCGCATACTTGCGGAGTTTATTTAATGAGAGACGCCGCTTCCGAGATTCTCTATATTGGGAAAGCCAAGGACTTGGCTAAACGGGTCGCTCAATACTTTAATCCGGCGCGCACGAATTTAAAAACCGCGGTCTTATCTCCTCTTATCCGTAAAATCGATTATATCCCCTGCGCTTCTGAACGGGAAGCCCTTCTTCTTGAGCGAACCTTAATCAAAGAAAAAAAGCCTTTTTTTAATATCGCTCTTAAAGATGACAAGGCCTATCCTTACGTCAAAATTAGTCTTAATGAAGATTTTCCACGGATTTTTCTCGTCCGTAAAAAAAACACGGATGGGGCCGCGTATTTTGGACCTTTTCCCAAGGTCTCTCCGGTGCGCGGGCTTTTGCGCTTTTTGTGGCGGCGCGGGTATTTTAGGCTCAGGCCCTGTCGTTGGGATTTTAGCTTTGACCGTCCCTTGGCTCCGCAGAAGATTAATTCTTGTCTCTACTATCATACCGGCGATTGCCCGGCGCCCTGTGCCGGGAAAATTTCTCATGAGGAGTATCGTCGGGAGGCTGAAAACGCGAGATTGTTCTTTAAGGGAGAGTATGAGAAATTAAAAGAGTCTTTGGTTTTGGAAATGAAGACGGCTTCTTCCAGGCTCGATTATGAGCGGGCGGCGCGCTTAAGAGATAGCCTTGCGGCTTTATCTCAGATGAGGGAAAATGTGCGCTTGCGGGCTCTCAAGCCCGATGATTTAGTCGGGACTCTCGGTTCTTCGCGAGCGGTGAGCGCGCTTCAAGAAGCTTTAAGCCTCAAAACCCCGCCTTTTCATATCGAGTGTTTTGATATCTCCCATTTTCAAGGGCATGAAACCGCGGCGTCCATGGTTTGCTTTAAGGGGGGCGTTCCCGATAAATCCCATTACCGTAAATTCCGGATTAGAGAAACTGCCGGGATTGATGACTTTAAGTCCATGGCGGAAGTTGTGCGAAGAAGGTATCTGCGTTTAAAAAGGGAAAAAGAGAACTATCCAGATTTGATTTTAATTGATGGCGGAAAGGGGCAGCTTCATGCCGCAGCATTGGCGCTGAAAGAGATTGGGGTTCATATTCCCATGGTCTCATTGGCTAAACGTTTAGAAGAGGTTTTTATCCCCGGCTTGGCTGAGTCTGTCATTTTAGAACGCGGGAGCGCGGCGCGCAATCTTTTAGAAAATCTAAGAGATGAGGCCCACCGTTTTGGGATTGGGTACCATCGTCTTCTCAGGGATAAGAAACTTCTGGGTTGATGCGGTCAAACTCTGAAATTATTGCGTCTTGTTGACGAGCTCATCCATATCAAACATCGGCAAAAACATCGCGATGACAATGGAACCAATGACAATTCCCATAATCACGATGACGATGGGCTCGATCATGGAGGTGAGACCCTTGACGGCGGTGTCGACTTCCCCGTCGTAAAAATCGGCGATTTTTTGAAGCATTTGATCCAGATTTCCGGTTTCTTCTCCGACCGATATCATGGATGTGACCATGGTTGGGAAAATGCCGGATTTTTTCAGCGGTTCGCTTAAATGTCCGCCTTCTTTAATGACTTGTCTGGCTGAAAAAATAGCGTCTGAAATAATCACGTTGCCCGCGGTTTGGGCGACCGTTTCAAGAGCCTGGAGAATGGGCACCCCGGATTTGACGAGAGTCCCCAGTGTTCTTGAAAAGCGGGCGATGGCGAATTTTCTCAGTAAAACTCCAAACATGGGAATTTTGAGAATTTGCCCGTCAATCCAGCGGCGGCCTTTGGGATTAGCGTAAGCCGTTTTAAATCCTCTCCACGCGGCCAAGGGAACCACAAAAATAATCCAGAAATTGTGCCTGAGAAAATCCGAAAGATCTAGTAAGGCTTGAGTGGGCGCCGGGAGAGCGGAATGGAAACTAGCGAAGATCGCCTTAAAAGTGGGAATGACGAAAATGAGGAGGAAAATAGTGACTGCCGCGCAGATGCTGAGCACCACGATGGGGTAGGTCATCGCGGACTTGACCTTGCCCTTTAAAGCTTCCGAACTTTCCAAATAAACGCTTAAGCGCTCAAGAATAGAATCGAGGATTCCGCCCAATTCTCCGGCTTTGACCATCGCGGTATAGAGATCGGGAAAAGCTCGCGGGTGTTTTTTTAAGGCGTCGGAAATGGAAAGACCCCCTTCGATGTCGGCCTTGACCGCGCCAATAATTTCTCGAAAGGTTTTACTTTCCGCTTGGGCCTCTAAAATAGCGAGGCTTTGGACAATAGGCACTCCGGCCGCGACCAAGGTCGCGAGTTGCCTGGAAAAAAGAGTGAGTTCTTTGGATGACACTTTGCCTTTAAACCAATCTTTAAATTTATCAGACGCCCCGGCTTTTTTTTCCGCGATTTCCAAAACGACCAATTTTTGGGCTCTTAAGCGGTCAATAGCCGAGCGTGGAGCGTCGGCGTCAATGGATCCGGCCGTAATTTTGCCGTCTCCCGCTTTGACTTTATAGGCGAATGTGGGCATAGATTATTGTTTTTTAGGCTACGGATGGTATCTGATTTTGATTTAAAAGTCTCTTGAGATCCTCGGGATCCGTCGAGTGTAAAAAAGCTTCCTGGGGCGTAATTTTCCGTTCGCGGCACAAATTCGCTAAGGACTGATTCATGGTCTGCATCCCAAATTTTCCGCCGGTTTGAATGGAAAGTTGAATCTGTTCTATTTTTTGTTCGCGGATCAAATTTCGTACGGCGGAGGTCACTATGAGGAGTTCGCAGGCGAGCGATCTTCCCGTGCCCGAGGCGTTGGACAAAAGTTGCTGGGACAAGACGGCTTGGAGAACGAAAGAAAGCTGAACCCTAATTTGGTTGATTTGGTGCGGCGGAAAGACATCTATTAAGCGATTGATGGATTGCGCGCAGTCATTAGTGTGAAGCGTTCCAAAGACCAAGTGTCCGGTTTCGGCGATGGTCAAGGCCGAAGAGATCGTGTCTAAGTCCCGCAATTCTCCAATGAGAATAACGTTGGGATCTTGTCGAAGGACGTATTTGAGGGCGGTGGGAAAACTTTCCGTGTCTTGGCCCACTTCTCTTTGGTTGATGATGGCTTTTTTATGAGAGTGGACGTATTCAATGGGGTCTTCAACGGTTACGATATGAACGGTTTGATGTTCGTTGATGTAGTCTATAATGCTGGCCAAGGTGGTTGATTTCCCTGAGCCTGTGGGGCCGGTGACCAAAATGAGCCCTTTGGGGATATTGACGAGGTCCTCAACCGTTTTTGGGAGACCTAATTGATCAAAGGATTTAAATTGGTTGGGAATCGAGCGTATGGCGGCCCCGATCGCTCCCCGTTGCCTAAAAATATTCACGCGCAAACGCCCGATGCCCTTAATTCCCAAAGCTAAATCAAGTTCGTTGGTCGCATCAAAGCGCTGTTTTTGCTGATCATTGAGAAGCGAAAAAACCAATTGCTGGGTCGTCTCCGGGGTTAACTTATCGAAAGGAGTGGGGACGAGTTCGCCGTCAATGCGAAGAATGGGAGGGGCCCCGACGGTTAAATGGAGATCGGAGGCCCCGCGCTGGTGCATGAGAATGAAGAGTTCACTTAAAGATGCCATATTTTCTCCTTTGATGATTAGATGCGTTCATGTTTCTATATCGGAAGCCGTGACCCGAATCATTTCCTCGACCGTCGTCGTTCCTTCGAGGAGTTTCCTCAAGGCGCAGGCGCGCAAGGTGAGCATTCCTTGCTTGATTCCCACTTTTTTTATTTCCGAGGTCGGAGCCTTGTTTAAAATAAGCTCTCGAATTGAGTCAGTGACCTCCAGAACTTCGTAAAGGCCCAGGCGGCCCCGATAGCCGGTGTTGGCGCAATGATCGCAGCCTTTTCCTTTATAAAGAGTCACCTTTCCGTTTTTAGGTTTGAGGGCTTCTTCCGAGATGTTGTGTTTAATGAGGGAACCGACATCAACTTCATAGGCTTCCTTGCAGTTGGGGCAGATGCTGCGGACAAGCCTTTGGGCCTCGACCATCAAAACAGCGGCGCTGATCAGAAAGGGTTCGACTCCCATCATGGAAAGACGCGTAATCGAGCTAGGGGCGTCGTTTGTGTGAAGAGTGGTAAAAACCAAGTGTCCGGTCAAAGCGGCGTTAATGGCGATTTGAGCCGTTTCGAGATCCCGAGTTTCTCCGACCATGATGATATCGGGGTCTTGCCTTAAAAAGGCGCGCAGGGCCGAGGCGAAAGTGAGCCCCGTGTGAGGATTGACCTGGACCTGGTTGATACCGTGCAACTGATACTCAACCGGGTCTTCGACGGTTAGGATGTTGGTGTCCGGGGTATTTAAGTTGGCGAGAGCGGAGTAAAGGGTCGTTGATTTTCCCGAGCCAGTGGGACCGGTGATGAGATTAATCCCATAGGGGGCGTTCATGTATTTGTTGAAAACGGCCAAGGCTTCCGGTTCAAATCCTAATTGGTTCATCTGGACCTTGAGCCCGGAGGAGTCTAGGATGCGCATGACGATTTTTTCCCCGGGCGCGCAGGGCAAAACCGAGACGCGCAGATCGATTTCTTTTCCATTGGCCTTGATTTTGATGCGTCCATCTTGAGGCACGCGGCGTTCGGCAATATTGAGGTTGGCCATGATTTTAATACGGGTTGTGAGGGCCTGATGAAATTTCTTCGGCGGGGCGGGACGCTCGTGTAAAACTCCATCGATGCGGTAGCGAATTCGGATTTCCTTCGGGAAAGCTTCGATGTGGATGTCGGAGGCGTGGTCTTTCACGGCGTTAGACAAAATTAAATTGACCATCTTTATAACAGGGGCATCCGAAGCCGATTTTTCAAGTCCGCGAACATCTTCAACTACTTCTTGGGTTTCCGAATCCTTATCGAGGGCAATATCCGCGGTGTTTTCAGAAGCGTCGCTTTGATGGACGATTTCATCGAGCGCTTCTTCCGCGCTCATGGAGTGATATCCCTTATCAATGGCGGCCAATATCTCGGACTCCGAAGCCAAAACCGCCGATATTTCAGAGCCCGTCATCATTTTTAAGTCGTCTAAAACCATCACATTAAGAGGATCCGCAACTGCGACAGTGAGGATATTATCCTCAGATTTGCGGCAAGGAATGAGAATATGTTGTCGGGCGATGGATTCGGGAATTAACTCTAAAATATTGTCTTCAAATTTGAACTCAGATAAGGAGACGTAGCGGATTCCGCATTGGTCTCCTAAAAACGAGAGAAATTGCTCTTCCGTCAAAAGGCCTTTTGAAACAAGAATTGAGCCCAGTTTCCCGCCGGTTTTATGCTGTTCCTTAAGAGCTTCCGACAATTGATCCCGACTGAGAAGTCCTTGAGAAACCAATAGCTCGGTTAGACGCCGGGGCAACCCGAGTGATGAGAGAGACGGTTCAACATTTGGCATTCTGTTGATAGGGTAATGGAGGAACTCAAATTTGTCAATGCTTGGGAAGAAACAAAGGTTTTTCTGGTAGACCTTTTGCTGGGCCGCGCCTAGGGCTTTGGGCCCTGTTCTCCTGGCCGCGCTCGGATATAAAATTTTATCGTCGCCGGATAAGACGTTCCGCTTTAGCGGAGGCGCGAATTTTTCCGAGGATACGGGTCGCTACTTTAACGGAGTCGCTTTAAAAAAGTGCGAAATGCCGTTCTGGTTGACGCGACCCTAGCGCGTTTATTTCGCGCCGGTGAGAGCGGCTCTTAAGGCGTCCACCTTGGACCCGGTCAAAACCTCATCGATAATGCCGTATTCCTTGGCTTCTTCTGCCGACATATAGTAGTTGCGTTCCATGTCGCGGGCCATTTTCTCAACGGGTTGCCCCGTATGCTTGGAGAGAATCTGTTCGAGGTTTTTGCGGATGTAGGCCATTTCCTTGGCTTCGACAATGATGTCGGTCGCTTGGCCCGAGATTCCGCCCACCAAGGGTTGATGAATCATGATGCGAGATTGCGGAAGAGCAAAACGTTTACCCTTGGAACCGGCGGCTAAAATGACCGCGCCGAAAGACATGGCCATTCCCATGCAGATGGTCGTAATCGGGGCTTTGATGTATTGCATCGTGTCGTAGACGGCCAGCCCTGCGGTCACCATTCCTCCGGGGGAGTTGATGTAGAGGTTGATGTCTTTGGTGTTGTCGTCTGATTCAAGATATAAAAGCTGGGCAATCAGGATATTGGCTGAATCAGTCGTAAATTCGCCTTCGTATCCTCCGACGAAGATAATCCGGTCTCTCAAAAGTCGGGAATAAATGTCGTATCCAATGACGGAGCCTTGATTTGATCTTTCAATAACCTGGGGAATAATATTCATAATTATAATCTAAACATTTTTTTATGATTTCAGCAAGTTTTATTGACGGATTCGGCGGAAAGCGGTAGAATGGGCTTAGAATGGATTCTCATCGAAAGCCATTAATCGCTGGAAACTGGAAGATGAACTTGGGCCTCGTTGAATCCAAGGCCTTGGCCGAGAAGATTAAATCCGCGGTCTCTGTAGATCAGAGTTGCGATGTCGCCTTATTTGTTCCTTTGACGGCTTTGAGCGTCGTGAAAGGCGCTGTCTCTTCAACCCCTATTTGGCTGGGAGGACAGAACGCGTTTTGGGAAAAATCCGGAGCTTTCACGGGAGAAGTTTCCGCTTTTCAATTGAGAGATGCCGGTTGCCAAGCGGTTTTGCTGGGACACAGCGAAAGGCGGCGCCTTTTTGGAGAAACAGATGATTCCCTGCGTAAAAAGGCCGCGGCGGTTTTAGAAGAGTCCCTCATTCCCGTTTTATGCGTGGGAGAGACTCTTGAAGAACATCAGGCGCAAAAAACGAGGGAGGTTGTGGAGAAACAAATTTCGGGCGCCTTGTCTGGTCTTTCGGCCGCGCAATTAAACTCTTTGGTCATCGCCTACGAGCCGGTTTGGGCGATTGGAACCGGAAAAACCGCGACTCCCGAACAAGCCCAAGGCATGCACAATTTTATTCGCAGCCATCTCGCCGCCGTGTGGGGGCGCGATTTTGCTCTCAAAACGCGGATTATTTACGGAGGCTCGGTCAAAGCGGATAATATCGACGCCTTAATGGCCGAACCTGATATTGATGGGGCTTTGGTCGGGGGGGATAGCCTCAAGGCGGAATCCTTTATTAGAATTATTAATTTTATTAGGAAGGTGATTCATGTCTGATTCTTTAAAGTCGCGTTTTGAAACCTCGATTCCAGTAGGCGTTTCCAACCGCCATGTTCATTTGTGTCAGGCCGATTGGGATTTTTTATTCGGGTCTGGGACTGAGCCCCGAAAATTTCGTTCGGTCAAACAACCGGGTTTTTGGGCTTGCTATGAGACGGTGACCTTGGAAGGCCCCAAGGGAAAAATCGAAAACGTGCGTTTAATCGCGCCTCATCGGAAAAAAACCCAGGTTGAAATCGCCAAGACCGATGCCAGCCAACTGGGGCTTCGTCCGCCGGTTCGCGGCTCCGGCGATTTGGGAGGATCAAGCCCGATTAAAATCATCGGGCCCAAGGGAAGTTTGGAGGTCAAGGAAGGCTTGGTTATTGCTAGTCGCCATATTCATTTTAGCCCACCGGAAGCGGAAGCGATGGGAATTAAAGAAGGGGAGATTGTTTGTGTGCGCGCGGGAATCGGCGGGCCCAGGGAACTTCTTTTCACCAATGTTTTATGCCGGATTTCAACCGACTATAGCCTGGAATTTCATATTGACACTGATGAGGCCAATGCCGCTTGGGTCAAAACCGGAGACAACGTTTACATCGAGAAATAATATGCCCGAAACCATCGCTAAAACTCGTCGCAACCCTATTCATCGCCTGGACTTAGATGTTTTGCGTCGCTTGCAAATGGACGCGACCGGCGTTTATGATCGCGTGTCCAAAATCACGAAAACTAGAAACCCAAAAAAAGAGAATCAAAGAAACTGGCTTCTTCATGCGGCGTCCATGATTGATTTGACGACCTTGGAAGGGATTGACACGCCTCATCGCGTCAGACGTCTTTGCCAGAAAGCCTTAAGACCTTTGATTGATGAACCGGAAATCCAAGTCGCGGCCGTTTGCGTTTACGGAAATTTTGTGAGCGAAGCGAAAAGGGCCTTGGAAGGAAGCGCGGTTAAGGTTGCCGCGGTCTCAACCGCTTTTCCGCATGGACAGATACCGCTTCCTCTTAAGATTCAAGAAACCAAAGCCTTGGTCTCATCCGGCGCCGATGAGATCGACATGGTGATCAATCGCGGGGCGTTTTTGAGGGGCGATTATTCCCGGGTCTATGACGAAATCGCGCTGATTCGGGAGGCCTGCGGAGAAGCTCATTTAAAGGTGATTTTAGAGACCGGGGAACTGGGTGAGCTTCAAAATGTCTGGACGGCGAGCGAAATCGCGATGCAGGCGGGAGCGGATTTTATTAAGACCTCGACCGGGAAAATCGGGGTTTCCGCCACCTTGCCGGTGAGTCTGGTGATGCTCAACGCTATCGAAGACTTTTATCTTCGGACCGGATGCCGCATCGGACACAAACCCGCCGGCGGAATTCGTCAGGCCAAAGAAGCCCTTCACTGGTTGGCCTTGGTCAAGGAAACCGTGGGAGACGATTGGCTGACGCCGGATTTGTTCCGCTTTGGCGCGAGTTCTTTACTTGATGATATCGCGCGCCAGCTTCATCATCTTAAGACCGGCCAATACGAATCTTACGACTATATTCCGAAAGGGTGAAACATGATTAAACAAATGAAAGCGCCGTCCGCGCGGAAAAAACAGGGTCACGCCGCTTGGGCCGATTACGGCCCGGCTCCGGAATCGATTTCCCACGTCAAAATCAAGCCCCGCTACGAACTTTTTATCGGGGGGGAATGGGTCTCTCCGGCTTCCGGAAAATATTTTGATTCCATTAATCCCGCCAACGGCCGGGTTTTAGCGAAGGTGGCCGAGGCCGGCCCAAAGGACGTGGATCTTGCGGTTGCGTCGGCGAAAGAAGCGTTTAAGACTTGGTCTCAAACTTCCGGGGAAGAACGCGCGCGTCTAGTCTACGCGATTGCGCGCGTGATTTTGGAGCGCGCAAGGGAACTCGCCGTCATCGAGACCTTGGACAACGGAAAACCGATTCGGGAAACCCGCGACATCGACATTCCCTTGGCCGCCCGGCATTTTTTCTACTATGCCGGCTGGGCCGATAAATTGGACGAGGCTTTTCCAGGGATGAAGGTTTCTCCGCTGGGAGTCGTCGGGCAAATCATCCCTTGGAACTTTCCGCTTTTGATGGCGGCGTGGAAAATCGCCCCCGCCTTGGCCGCAGGAAATACGGTCGTCTTAAAACCGGCCGAGACGACGTCTCTTTCGGTTCTTCATTTGGCCGAGATTATCCAAGAAGTGGGCGTTCCCAAAGGCGTCGTCAATATCGTGACGGGTTTCGGAGAAACGGGAAAGATGATCGTCGAGCATCCGGGGGTGAGTAAAATCGCTTTTACGGGTTCGACCGAAGTGGGCAAACTCATCCGCAAAATGACGGCGGGAAGCGGCAAGAAACTTTCCTTGGAGCTCGGCGGGAAATCCCCGACGATTGTTTTCGAGGACGCGCCTCTTTACGAGGCGGTCGAGGGCATTATCGACGGCATCTTCTTTAACCAGGGGCAGGTCTGCTGCGCGGGTTCCCGTTTGCTGCTTCAGGAAAACATCGCTCCCAAATTTATTCGCCTTCTTAAGGATCGAATGCGAAAGATTCGCATCGGCGATCCCTTGGATAAAAACGTCGACATGGGCGCGATCAATTCCAAAAGGCAGCTTGAGATGATCGAACGCTACGTTCAAATCGGCGAAAAAGAAGGCGCGCTGAAGTATCAGACGCCTTTTGTTTGCCCGAAAGACGGGTTCTTTTTTCCGCCGACCTTGTTTACCGAGGTCGAGACCTCTCAGACCATCGCGCGGGAAGAGATTTTCGGCCCGGTCTTGGCCGCGATGACTTTCCGAACGAAAGAAGAGGCGATTGATTTGGCCAACAACACTTTTTACGGGCTTGCCGCGAGCGTGTGGACAAAAGACGTCGCCAAAATGATTGAAGTGGCTCGCGCCATTAAAGCCGGGACGGTGTGGGGAAACGGCGCCAATAAATTCGACGCGGCGGCGGAGTTCGGCGGATTTAAGGAAAGCGGTTTTGGCCGGGAAGGCGGGCCTCAAGGGTTGTGGGAATACGTCCATTTTGAGGAGTTAGGGACAGTCCCTAATTCTTCTTCGACTGAAATAGAGTTAGGGACTGTCCCTAACTCTCGTATTTGGAAAACCCCGAAAATGCTCATTGGAGGAAAACAAGTTCGCTCGGAATCCGGCCGCTATTATAAGGTTCTTTCTCCTGACGGAAAATTTCTGGCGGATGTTCCTCTCGGATCGAGAAAAGATATTCGTGATGCGGTCGAAGCGGCTTTAAAGGCTCAAGTTTCTTGGGCAAAATCGACAGCCTATTTGCGTGGGCAAATTCTCTACCGCACCGCCGAGATTCTTCAAAGTCGGTCTTCGGAATTGGTTCAAGTTCTGAGGGAGCAAACTGGGTGCGATGGGGCTTCGGCTCAAAAAGAGGTCTCTCTCAGCCTTAACCGCATTCTCTACTATGCCGGTTGGACCGATAAATATACGGGAAACGTCAATCCGGTCACCCAGACCGATTTCAATATCACTTATCCCGAGCCGATGGGCGTTCTCGGCCTTGTCTCTCCAGAATTACCTTCTCTTCTAGCCCTGGTTTCTAAGATTTTTCCGGCTATTGCCTCGGGAAATGCAGTCATTGCCGTTCCTTCGGAAAAACATCCCTTGGCGGCGGCAATTTTAATTGAAGTCTTGGACGCTTCCGATATGCCGGCCGGAGTGGTCAATCTCGTTACTGGAAAATCGGAAGAGCTCTCTCCCATTTTGGCGGAGCACCGCGCTGTTGCGGGACTTGATTTTTCGGGCCCTCAAGAGTTGGCTAAAAAAATCGAGGAGCTGTCGATTAGCAACATGAAACGGACCTGGGTTCATGACCCTGCGGATTGGACCAGTTCTCAAGCCCAAGGGCGTTCCTGGATGCGGAGATATCTGGAATTTAAAACCGTTTGGATGACGGCCTTGTCTTAATCCCCGAAATCGATTATATATTGTTGAGGAGAAGTTTATGGCTAAAAGTAAAAAAGAGCGGAAAGACAAGAAAGAGGTCTTGAAGCCAAAGTTCCACGTTCATACCGATATCCAATGCGGGGTGTGTCGTTCCTTGATGCATCACCCGGAAGGGGAAGAGTTTCCCAAGTTTTGCTGGTCCTGCGGGGCGACCTTGATCCGCTTTTGCATCAAATGCCGGAAGACTGTCCCGATGTTCTTTGAAGAATGGTGGTCTTCTGAAAATGATTGCCATCGCACCTACGGGCCCGTGAGAAGATGCCCCTGGTGCCGCTCTTTTCTCTCCGAGGATTCCTACGAGGAAAATTGGGAAGAGAACTGAGTCAAGTCTTAGCCGCTTTTAAAACGCGTAGTTGATGTCCATGAAGGCGGCGAGGCCCTCCTGGCCGACTCCAAAGTCAAGGGAACCTACCACTTGCGGCCTTGCGACCGCGCGGATGGCGGTTCCGAATACCGGGCGGGAATAACGGGCGGTGGCATCGGTGGGATCGGCAAAAACGCTCCCGATTCCGGCAAAAGGAGCGACTTCGATTTCTGTGGCCACTCCCGCCATTTTGGCCTCGTAAACTTTAAACCTTTGCTCGATGTTGGCGGCATACATTCCGTTATCAATATACCGGCCGTAGGCGTAAGCCCGGAGACTGTATTTCCCGCCCAGTTCCGGCATCAGCCAAAAAGGCGCGCTTCCGTAAAGTTGTTGGCCTTGGAGTTGAAAAGCCAAGACATTGTCCGGATGATTAGGCCACGGATAAAAATAACGCCCGTCGATTCCATAACGATTATAGTTATAACTGCTGGCGATTCCGCGCACGGAATAACCGGAGTAAGCCTGAAGAAAAGCGCCCTTAGTGGTTGTCACCGCGCTGTCTCTGGAGTCGTATTCAAAACTCAGCCTTCCTTCCTGGACCTGTTGAAAATCTTGTGGAACAATGCCGTTAAATTGGGTTTTGATTCCCGGCATCCCGGGAATGACGCCGTTGGTGACTTTTTCGGATAAAAGGTGGCTGTTGGCTTCTATTCGCCAGTTAGATCCAGGCAAGATGGAATGACCGGCGGTGACGCTGTAACTCCAGGCGTGGGAAATGTAGCTGGACTGGTTTCCATAAGCGGAGTTTTGTCCAATTCCGTAAAAAAGCCCGCCGGCGTTTGTGTTTTTATGCAGGCGCAAATCGAAGTCGGTGTCGGTGTCTTCAACGCGCAGATTTTTGTATTCGATGAGGGCTTCATTTTCATATTTTCCAATAGTCCCTATGGCGGTGAAACTTTTGTATTGATTCGGGAAATAATAATAGCGATAGGTTCCTTCGGGGCCGAAGTATTGATTCTCGGTGATGGAAGGTGCCGTGATGCTTTGAATTTCATCTGAATTTTTTTTCTGCTTGACCCAGATGGGCATGATTCCAACTGATGTTCCGCTATTGGGGTCGGTGGCGAGAATAGGAACGATAACTTGGATGTTCCGATTTTGTTTGTAGAACATCCACCGCACCAAGGCGGGGGTTTTGTCCACGTCGGTTTGAGAGGTCGTAGGCGGCTTTAAATTCTTGACGATAATTTGATCCTGGCTTTGCTCTTGCGCCTGGACGCGCAGAATGCCGCTCATGATGAGAAGAAAAGAAAAAAATAGCAGTCTTAATCTCATGGCGAGCGCTTCTCGACGTTTTTCAAGACGATGTGGGCATTTCTGGCAAGTCCGGAGCGCTTAGTTCGCGATAAGGCTGCTTTTGAAAAACGGGATTTAAATTCGCTTTCCGTCCATTGAGTGATTTCCTTAAGCGGTAGACTTCCATATCCCGGCGCGTTGAACGTGCGCCCGAAAGAGGAAAAGCGGTTAAAGGGACAGACTTCTTGGCAGATGTCGCATCCAAACACCCATTCGCCTATTCCGGAATGTTTTTCTTGGGGAATTTCTCCCTTGTGTTCGATGGTCCAATAAGAAATGCACTTTCGGGCGTCGAGCACTCGTTCCTGGGGAAAAGCGTCGGTCGGGCAGGCGTCTAAACACCTTCGGCAACTGCCGCAATGATCGGTTTCTGGCTCATCGGGAGCGAGTTCGAGATTCATCGCCATTCCCGACAGAAAAAAATAAGAGCCTTTTTTCGACAAAAGCATCGTATTCTTGCCGATCCAACCAAGACCGGCGTAACGCCCATAGAGCCTTTCGAGAATGGGGCTAGTGTCGACAAAGACCTTTGAATCGGCGGCGGGTTCCAGCGTTTTGAGGTGAAGGGAAAGGGTTTCCATCTTTTCTCTTAAAACGAGGTGATAATCCCGTTCTCCCACATAGCGCGCGACGCGGCCATGGCCTTGTGGAAGAGGCGTCTTTTTGTTATCTGAATAGTCAAAGGCGCAGATGAGAACCGAGCGAGCCTCCGGCCACCAAAACCGGATATCTGAGCGGATTGTCGGGTTTTTCGCCATGTAATCCATGGATCCATGGTAAGATTTAGAGATCCATTCTGGGTAAAATTTGGCCTCCGGAAAAGCCGCAACGGGAGCAATTCCGACACGATCGGCTCCAATTTCAAGCGCGCGTTCCTTTAAGGCTTGAGCGATATTATTTCTTGACAACGCCTTGGTCTATAGGGCGGGCTCGGATTTAAGGATTTTAAAGCGCCGGGGGCCCGCGGGAAGAGTGACGGTGGCGGTTTCTCCGACTTTCTTGCCTAAAAGGCATTGCGCGATGGGCGCATAGACGGAAATTTTTCCCTCGGAAGGATCGGATTCATCTTCTCCGACGAGCGTGTAGACGGACTCGTCTCCGGATTCGTTTTGAATGGTCACGCGGCTCCCGATAGCAACGACGTCCTTGGGAACCTCCAAATCGTCGATGATTTTCGCGCCTTCAAGCTTGTCTTGTATTTTCGCGATTCGGCCCATCACTTCGCCCAGTTTTTCCTTGGCGCTGTGATACTCCGCGTTTTCCTTGAGATCCCCTTTTTCGCGGGCCTCGGCGATATCTTGAGACAGCTGGTTTTTCATTTTTTTGAGCGGCTCGAGTTCGCCAACGAGTTTCTCATAGCCGGCTCGCGTTAGGAATGTTTCTTTCATATTAGTATTATAAGAAATCGGTATGCGATTTTCTCTTGGTTTGGTTGATTATGCGGTCATCGTGGTTTACTTTGCGGCGAACCTCGCGGTAGGCTTTTGGTCCTATCGGAAAAACCAAAACAATTCCGAGATGACGGATTATTTATTGGCGGGCCGGGGACTTAGCCTTCCCGTTTTTGTCGCGGCCTTGGTCTCCAGTTGGTACGGCGGAGTTTTAGGCGTGGGGGAGTTCTCCTACCGTTACGGCCTTTTGAACTGGGTGGTTTTGGGCTTTCCCTACTATTTTTTTGCCCTGGTTTACGCGTATTTTCTCGCTCCTAAGATTGCGAGTTCAGGCGCCTTGACTTTGCCCGAGCTTTTGGAAAAATTCTACGGAACCAAGGCCGCCGGCGTGGGGGCTGCTCTTTTACTTTTGCTCGTTTCCCCGGCTCCTTATATTCTTATGATTTGGGTCTTGGTCAAATCCTTGGCCGAAATTTCCCTGTGGGCTTCTTTTTTTATCGCGATGGCTTCCGCGACCGCGTTTCTTTTTGTCGGAGGGTTTCGCTCGGACGTGCGGGCGGATGTCTTGCATTTTATCTTGATGTACAGCGGCCTTATCGTTTTGCCTCTTTATGCTTATCATGCTTGGGGCGGGCTTTCTTTTCTTAAAGAACATCTTCCGCCAGCGCATTTGGAGTGGAGTGGGGGAAAAAGCCTGGGTTATATCGGGTCTTGGTGGTTTTTAGGGCTCTGGACCTTGGTTGAACCGACGTTTTATCAAAAATGTTTGGCGGCCAAAAGTCCGGAAACGGCTAGAAAAGGAATCGTGATCAGCGTCTTATTTTGGATTTTGTTTGATTTTATAACGACGGTTGCCGGGCTCTATGCCAGGGCTGTTTTGCCCAATTTGAAAGACCCGGTTTTGTCTTATCCGGCATTAGCCGCGAAAATTCTTCCGCCACTTTGGAAAGGATTTTTCTATGTGGGGATGTTGGGCGCTATCTTTGCGGCGTTTAGTTCGCTGGCTTTTTTGTTTGCCTCGACATTGGGAAAAGACATCGTCTGGAAATTTTTCAAGGTTCCAGGCCTCTCTGAGACACGGCATGTCCAATCCGGGCTGGTCGTCGGCCTGATTTTAGGGACTGTCGTCGCGGTCATTTTACCGTCGGTTGTCGATATATGGTATACGCTCAGTTCCATTGCGGTTGCCGGCCTTTTGTTTCCGCTGTGTTTGGGGTATTTCCCGGCTTTAAAGCCCCGCGCGGAGGACGCCGTTAAAATCATGCTCGGCGGAAGCGGAGTGGCGTCGGTTTGGACTTTTTTTAAACAGCCTTTGGGGTTGGCCCCCATTTATCCGGGGCTTTTGGTCGCGGGAGCATTTTATTCTTATTCGATGTTTCAAAGGCGAGTGATTGATAGTGCGCGTTAATTTCCCAGCCGGAAAGCTTCCGCCGGCTTTTTTATCCCGGATGCTGAAAAAATTTTGCGTTTCTGACCCTGCGGTCTTATTGGGTCCGTCCGTAGGAGAAGATGCGGCGGTTTTGTCGGTTGGCGGAAAAATGATCGCGGTGGCGGTGGACCCTGTGACTTTTTTGTCTGAGGAATCGGGCCTTTATGCGGTGGCCGTCAACGCCAATGATATCGCGACCCGCGGAGCCAGGCCCCGTTGGTTTCTCTGTTCCGCCCTTTTCCCCGAAACTGGCGCCAATCCTAAAATGATTGAAAAAACCTTTTCAGAGGTGGAGCGCGCCTGTCGTTTATTTGGGGTTTCTTCCATTGGGGGACATACGGAAATTACCTCCGCCGTTTCCCGTCCGGTTTTAACCGGGATTATGCTGGGAGAAGTCCTTGGCCCAAAAGCCTTGAAAACCTCGGGGGTAAGACCGGGAGATGAGATTATCTTAACGAAAAGTATAGCGTTAGAGGCGGCTTCGGTCATCGCACGCGAAAAAAAAATCGAGGTAAACTCCAAATTCGGATCTAGGTTTACTCGAGAATGCCAAAATCTGATACGAAACATTGGAGTCGTTCAAGAGGCCATGGCGGCTTATCAGGCGGGCGGCGTTTGCGCCATGCACGACCCGACGGAAGGCGGACTTTCTTCCGCTCTCTATGAAATGGCCGAGGCTTCTCACGTTCAAATTGCCGTTGAAAAAGAGGAAATTCCTATTTTAGAACCAGTGCGTCGCCTATTGGATTTTTACGGTCTTAATCCCCTGGGGGCTTTGTCCTCGGGTTCCCTCTTAATTGCCGCAAGACCGCGTGCGTCAAATAAAATTATCAACCAGCTTTCACGCCTTAAGATTCCAGCCTCCGTCGTTGGCCAGGCTTTTCGAGGGAAAGGAGTTGTCTTAAAAAGCGGGCAAAGGCAAGAGACGTTTCCGCGCTTTCCGCGAGATGAAATTGCGAGGTTTCTATGAAAAATTTATTTTTAACCGTTGCCTGCGGCTTGTGCCTTGTTCAAACGGCCGCCGCCGCTTCCTTGGCGGTTCATACCAGTTCTCCTGCGGCGACCGGGGTCTATAACAGCGATTTAGCGCGGGCAGGGGAGCGTATTTTTATCGAGCCCTTGGTGGTCAAAGACGCCGATATTGACAACCAACTGACCATCGCTCCGTCCATGAGCCCGGGATATGGAGGTTCTTCTATTTCTCAAACTCCTATTACGCTTGAAAAACGCCTTACTCATTCGTTCAGCCTCCGCCTTGAATCTCATTATGAGGATGTTCAAACTCCCGGAGGCGCGCATTCGGGTTTTCAATATTTCGGAGTCCAGGGAAAATATATGTTTTACGAAAATGCGCCGCATGAAATCATGGCGACCGCGATTGTGCGCGCCACGACCCCGATGGGCTATTCTCAAGCCGGGCAGGGAAACCCGATGACGCTTTATGGTTATTTGCTTTTTAACAAAGGAATGGGAGACATTCCCGTTTCTTGGATTCGCCCTTTCGCCATTCAAAGCGATATCGCGGGAATTACTCCTTTTGGAAACGGGCCTGAGCCGTTGTCTCCCTATGTCGGGCTTTATGATTTTCAAGATTCCTTCCGTTTTGACGGCGCTTTGGAATACAGTTTTCTCTATCTTCACGACGTGGTCGGCTGGAACGTGCCCCAATTTCTGGATCAAATAGTTCCCGCGGTCGAGGCCCGGACCTTGGTGAACGAAAGCGCTAATGGCCATCAAGGCGCGACCGCCGGATATACCAGCTACGAGATTAATTACCAGACGGACTGGTATCAGATTGGGCTGGCCTATCAAACCCCGTATGGGGTTGATTCTTCTTTTATCGGGAAGCGCGGCATGCTTTATATGACGTTTTTCTACGGCTGGATCCTCAAGAAAATGGGATATCACTCGACCCCATTTTGAATTGACGAACGCGTGAATTGATTTTTTTGTTTGACTCTGGTAAAGTGTTATGGAAACGTTCGCGCGCAAAGGCTATGAACAATAGACTAAGATTTTTAGCTTTATTCATTCCGCTGGTTTTTCTCTGTTGGAATTGCCGCGCCTTGGATAATTCCGATCGCCCACTTTATCGGATGACGCCTCGTGAAATTAGCCGGACTATTTCGAAAATCCATAAACATACTTCCAATCTTTCCGAGCGAATTATTGAGGTTAGCGCGCATTTTCTCGGAACCCCATACCACTTGGGCCCCTTGGGCGAAGGGCCTCAAGGAGAATTTGACCAAAAACCCCTGATTTCGTTTTCCGCGGTTGACTGCACGACCTTTGTCGAAGAAACGATGGCTTTGTCCCTGGCTAAAAGCCTTCGTCAAGCCAAGAAAATCCTTCAGCGTATTCGCTATAAGAATGGCGTGATTTCTTATCAGACAAGAAATCATTTCCCTTCGGTTGATTGGATCCCCAATAACATCGCCGCCGGGTTTATTAAGGATATCACTTCCACTGTCGCAGGGCCTGATTTAGAGGTCGCTTCTAAGTGGATATCCAAGAGAAAATGGTATCAAGATAAAAAAATATCGGATATTCAAGGCTTTTCAAAGCTGACGCCGCAAGAAAAAAATCTGCTCCTTCAAAAGCTGCGTAATATCGGAGAAGAGATGCCGGATGAGGAGGTTTCCATTCCATACTTGCCCATCCGGGATTTTGCCGACCGTCTGCAAAACATTCCCTCTGGCACCATCGCTAATCTCGTGCGCGGCGATAATCCTCAATATCCGGTTTTAATTTCTCATCAGGTATTTATTATTCAAAAAGGGGGGGAACCCTACGTTCGCCATGCGGCTTTTAACAGCGTGGTCAAAGATGTTCCCGCTTTGGAGTATTTCGCGCGCTATGAAAATTCCCAGTGGCCGCTCTTGGGAATTAATTTAGATGAGGTTCTTTCTCTAAGTAAGACCCAAAATAAATAAATCTCTTTTTGGGCTTGGGATAAGAATAATCGGTGACTTTTTCGCCGTAATTAATCTCGCTTAAAGGGTATCCAAATCTCTCTTTGAATGAAGACCTCATGACCTGCCCCGAGGATTTTCGGCTTTCGATGAACCCGTCTCCGCCTGTGTAAATCATCACGTGACTGATGCGCTTTTGGTTTTGGGGGTCGCTTAAAAAAATCAGGTCTCCCGTTTTCATCTGGGTATTTTTAAGGGGGCGGCTTTTGAGCTTTTGAGCAAATGAGTCTCGCGGAATATCGACTCCAATCACGCGATAGGCGAGGCTGACCAGTCCTGAGCAGTCAACCCCAATGGACAAATCCGGTTGGACTCCGGATCTTCCTCCCCAATAATAGCTGGTTCCAAGAAACAGCTCCGCCGTGCGAATAATCTCGGCGCGGCTTTGCGCGTCAATGGAGTGATAGAACGGATAAAGGGCGCTTGAATCAATTTCGGCGGTGGTGTCATCGGGAAGAGCTACCACCGAAAGGCTTCCGTTATTGCCAAGTTTGTCGAGTCGCGTTCCTACCGAAAGGTTCAGAAATTCTTGACCGCGGTGTAAAATGGCTTGCCTAATTCTCACAACCGAGTTTGGCGCTGGGTTTGTAGCGAATGAAATGTCCTTAGCTTGTATCCATCCCTGATAACCTTGCCAATGTCCTTTTCGAAAATCGAGTTGTTCATTGGCCGCGATTTTGACCCAAGAACCGCGGGCTTCTAAAAGAGTTATTTTTTCGCCATAGAGAAGCTGGGACAAATGCAACGGATCGTCAAGCTTGACTTTTATTTTCGGAACGGGCTTTGACATGAGATTGGAAACGGGGACTCCGATAATGGCCGAGAGGCCTTGGAGGGGACTAATGAGATAAACTAAGCCTCTTTTGTTGATTCTCCATGCCTTGTCAAACTCAAGACGAGGGTAGACGCGCCTGACTGAAGAGATGTTGGGCGCAGCCGGGTCGTTGACGATGACGTCTCCATTTTGGGTGAAACCAGTGATGACCAATAAATGTCCTGCGGTTTTTTTGATCGGGGCTTTCGGCAATTCTCCCGCTTTAAAAGAGACGCTTGCAATTACCGGGCGCCCTTGGGCGATTTCCTTTTCGACCTCCGCTAGATCGTTTAAGCGGGAGACATAAGACACAAGATTAAATGAACCGGCAAAGGCGGTATTAAACGTCCAATCTCCAAAATTGAGGCTCGTTTGATCCCGCACGGCTTCAGCTATTTTGGCGGTCTTAAGCGGAATCTTCCAGTAATCAAGGACCATTCCCAGGGAAGTCGGACTACAGACGTCATGACGATATTTCTTTTCCTCCAGCATTTGAGAGCGCGCTTGAACCTTAAGTTCTCTCACCCAAGGCCCGGGCTTAAAGGGCTGAGGCGCGTGGTTGAGTCCTTTGGCGTTTGATACATTGATCGCGAGGAGTTTTAAGATGGTCGGTTTTTTTAGAGATGAAAAGAGAATCCGGTATTGAAAAGAGTGAGAGTTTTCTTTGAGCTTAAGGGTGTCAATATCGACAAAAGCGAGAACGGATTTTTTTTCGCTTTTATGCGAGAAAAAGAAGGAGCCTTTCTGAGTTCCAAGCACAAACCAAGGCGTCCAGCGGTTATTGATTTGAACGCGCGCTTCCATTTGAAGAGAATTCCCGGATGGAACTTCCGCGTTCCAAGAACCGACGAGTTCATCAAAGGAAACTGGAGCAGAGATAACTTTGGAGAGAAAAATTGAAGAACTCGATCTGGTTTTAAATAAACCTTCTTCAAATGAAATTGGTTTAAGACCCGAGAGTTTCGCTCCGCGCCAATCCAGGGGCGCGCGAAAAAGATAGGTATAACTCATAGCCTGAAGGTTTGTCGCCATGAAGGCCAAAAAACTACAGGCCCCAAGGAATCGGCCCGTTTTTTTATAATCAATCAAAAACTATTTGACCAGCTTGTTAGAGGCTTTTCGAGGCGGATCGTTGGCCGGGCGCGGCGTCGTTTTTGGATTATTTTTAAATGTGGGGGCAAGTTCAGCGTTAACCTTAGCCCATTCGGGAGACTCATCGACGGAACCCACAATTGCGCCAATGGGGCATTCCGGGAGGCAAACTCCGCAGTCAATGCAGACCTCGGGATCAATGATCATAAACGGCTGGCCTTTATGTTCGCCCGGATGAATGCACTCAACCGGACAGACATCGACGCAAGATGCGTAAACTTCCCCGAGACAGGCTTCGTTGATCACATGAGCCATTGAACTCTTCTCCCTATTGTTTGATAATATTTAATCCGATGCGACGTTTTCATATTAACTCTTTTCCTTTCCGCTGTCAAATCCGCCCTTGGGCGCTTTGTGGTTTGCTTGTGGGGTTTTTAACCGCGAAACTCCATGCCGCCGGTTTTGCCGATTTCGAGAACTCGGCTTCAACACAGAGTTTTGCCGACCTTAAGAAACAGTCGGATGCCTATAGTTTTCTCTCTAAACTGACCCGGCTTAAGCCCACGGGAAGTATGTCATTAAACTGGCGCAATATCGGACCCAAATACGAAGGTTTTGAAAGTCAAATTCAAGATGAAGTGTATTTGGGGGGGATGTATTTTGGTTTTGATGGGCCTGTCATTGACAGCGTTCCCATTGTGGGCGAGTGGCATATGCCGACTAATGGCCAGGGTTCCGTGATCCTTAATCAGATTAATTTTAGTTATCAAAAAATACAAAATTGGGATTTTCAACTGGGGAAATTCGTGGTTCCTTTTGGGCGCTACAACGAATTGTATCACCCGCAAGATTATCTGACGGTGACGCAGCCGCTTTCCATGGCTTCCCCTCAAAGTTTGGATTTGATGGTAAGAGCCAATTCCCCCACGCCTCCGATCAGCATTGGATACACCGATATCGGCGCCCGGACTAGTTTCTATCCGCCGGTCAAAAATGTTTTCGTTCCCGATGAAATTACCTTCTATGTCGTCAACGGTTTGGGAGAAGCTTATAACCGCTTGCGGACTTTTTCCAACCCCGGCGACCTGGGGGTTCCTCCGGTTCCGGGAAACGGGACCAACATCGATTTCGGACACCAAGACAATAACCTCGCCGATAATAATAATCCAAAATCGATTGGCGCAAGACTAGTCTGGGCTTTGGGTGATTTGAGATTTCCCTGGCCCTTTCCTGAAGGCGCCTCGAACCTTGAAGGCGTGACGATGGATTTATCCGGAACGGGGGGGCAATACAATCTCGAAGGCAATTTAAATTATCAAGTTTATTCCTTGGATTGGAGCTTCGACTATTTGGGGCTTAACTTTTCCGGACAGGGCATTTACAGCTATACCCAGTTCATGGCGCCTTTGGAAGCCAACGGGCAATATGTCAATCCTTCAGGGGGAAGTCCGTGTACGACGGGGGGAAGCTCAACAGGTTGCAACACCCAGCTGGCTGAATCGGCTGAAGAAGACTATGGCTATTTTGTTCAGGCCTCGGCCCCGATTATTCGCCATCCAAAGTATGGAAAGGATGTGATGGGAGTTCTCGTTTACAACCAAATGTACCGCCGCGGCCCAGTTGAAGATTTGCTAGATAATCAGACCTTAAACGACCAATTTTATGCCTCGGTCAGCGCCATTAATCCGGCCAATGGTTACGCGACTTCGATGATGAATAAATATACCGCCGCCATTGACTGGCAACTGAGCGATCACTTTTGGTTAAAATTTGAATATTCTTATTGGGATTTGCATAATACCGCGACCAGCGCCTATACCTATGCGAGTATTCCGGGGTACCGGTTGACCAACGTCTATCAGTCCGGGACCTCGATTGTGATGGCGTTTTGATACAATAAAGACCTTGGCAACCCCGCACATGCTTGGATATTTTCTTTTAACTTTCGGTTCTCTGTTTGCGATTGTGGACCCCTTCGCCGCCATTCCAGCTTTTTTGGCGATGACGGATAAACTCAGCTATCAAGATAAGTGTCATACAGCAAAAATTGCCTGCATGGTTTGTTGGCTGATTCTAACCGGCTTTGCTTTATTGGGCTCTGAAATTTTCGGCCTCTTTGGAATTACCTTGCCTGCTTTTCAAGTCGCCGGCGGGCTCATCGTTTTACTATCGGCCTTGGATATGCTTAGAGCGAAGCGTTCTCCGCTCCAGGAAACTGCGGAAGAAACTCAAGAGGGGATGTCCAAAGACGACATCGCGATTACGCCCTTGGCCGTTCCGATGTTGGCGGGTCCCGGGGCGATTACGACCGCGATTGTTTTATCCGATCACGCGCATGGCTGGATGTCCCGTGGGATTCTTTATCTTACAATTGCCGGAGTTGCGATTCTGTCTTATTTTATTTTGACTTTTTCCAGCGCCGGGGCCAAACGCCTTAGCTCGACCATGCTCAATATCATTACCCGACTCATGGGGCTGATGCTGGCCGCGATTGGCGTTCAGTTCATTCTAACGGCTTTAAAGATTCGTTAGCTCCCGTGCTCTCATTATCGGCGATGACGGGAAGAACCGGTTCCGTTTTCGGCGGGAGAATTTCCGTATTGGTGGGAAGAGCTTTCGGGGGCTTTCCATATTCGCGGAAGATGGCGACAATTTCGTCGTAATCGAGTTCGTCGCGCTTGAGTAACTCCTGGGCGAAACGATCCAAGATGTGGGCTTCGGACTTGAGAGTCATTTCGACTTCTTCCAGGGATTGTTGAAGGAGTCTTTGGGTCGCCGCATTGAGGCGTTCCTTGAGGGCTTCGGAAAGCTGTTCCTTGGGAATGCGCGTGTAATCCCCGACAAACCCTTTCTCACCCATGCCGTAGCGCCAAACCATGTTATGGGCGATGGTGGTCGCGTTCGCAAAATCGGAGGCCACGCCGTCGGTCGTGACGCCAAAACGAAGTTTTTCCGCCATGTATCCGCCCAAGGCGACCTTGATATGGGCTTTAAGCGTGTTCATGTCCGAACTGAAGAGCTCTTCCCGGGGAATGGAGTGAACGACTCCCAAGATTCCACCGCGTTGGATAATGGAAGCTTTGAAAACGTCGTTGGTCGGATGGGTGAGATAAAGAATGAGAAGATGTCCCGCTTCATGGAACGCGGTCATTTCGCGCTCTCTCTGAGTCATGTTCAGGCGATGGGCGACGCCGAGCTCGATTCTTTCAATGGCGGCGGAAATATCTTTATAAGTAATAATCTCCCGGTGGTCCCGTGTCGCGATCAGGGCCGATTCCTTGAGAATATTTTCAATTTCAGCCGGAGTCTTATAAACCGCTTTTCGGGCTAATCGGGCGATATCAACCGATGGATCAATATTAATTTTTTTGGCGTAGTATTCGAAGATTTCGGTGCGTTCCTGGAGATTGGGGCGTCCGATGGCAATCGTGCGGTCAAACCGGCCCGGGCGTAAAAGCGCGGCGTCCAAAACCTCTTCCTGGGCATTCATGGCACCGATGACGATAATGGGGCTTCCATCGTCATTGAGCCCGTCCATTTCAACCAAAAGCTGGTTCAAGGTTTGATTTCCTTCCTGGTTTCCGCCGAAGGCGTCAAAGTAAACTCGGGAACGCCCTAAGACCTCAAGCTCATCAATAAAGATGATGCAGGCGCCATAAGCCTTTGAAAATTGTCGGGCTTGCTTAAAAAGTTTTCGGACGCGGGCCGCCCCCACCCCGACAAAGACCTCGACAAATTCCGAGCCCGAGGCCGAGAGAAAGGGAACGCCCGCTTCGGTGGCAATCGCTTTTGCAAGCAAGGTTTTTCCGCATCCCGGCGGGCCCACCATCAGCATCCCGTGCAGAATTTTTCCTCCGACTTTTTTGAGGGTCGCGCGGTCTTTAATGAGTTGGACCATTTCCCAGGCGTCTTTTTTTGCTTCGGTCAACCCAATGACATCCGAGAAACGAACGCTGACGTGCCCTTCTTTAATGCGAGATTTTTTAAATTGAGCGAATCCTCCGCCGTATTGGAGAAGATAGAGAAATCCAACAAACACGAGAGTTTGAATAATCCCCCAGGGAAGAGAGGCGATATTGATTCCGATGATGTATTTGCGGACGCTTTCCTCCATGCCGGACATATACCAGATGGGAATGACGATTGAAACAAGAACGCCGATAATAATCGCAAACCAAAGCCAGTTTCGCTGGAAGAAAAGCCAGATTTTTGCCTTGAGGCTTCCGCGTTTTCCCGGCCCGATGAGAAACATTAAAACAGACAAAAACGCGACGCTGACGGCCACTTCGATGAGATAAGATGAAAGCATAGCGCTCCTTAAACTATATCAATATACTCCCCTCAATAAAAAGCGGCGTCATGGCCCCATCCCCGGCAAGACAAAGGGAATAGGGCGGTCCCGGTGGGGCACGTATTTCGTCACTTCAAAAGTATATCCGGGGGAGTGATACATCCAAGCGATATCAATAGGCTGGGTTTTGACTTGAAGGGTGCAGACCTGCCAAAATTCAGTGGGCGTGCATTGAAAAGAAGCTCCTCCACTGGAACCTGTGGGCGCAAGCCCTAGAAAACTTTCCGAGGGACTTCCATACCCCAGATAGGCGCTGATTTTGTTTTGAATATCGCTTTCAAGTCCGTTATCTGGATAGAGACTTTCATTTCGGTGAGATTCAAGTTGCCATCTCCGGGCCCCGTAATAGGAGGCGATTTCCATTTTTTGAACTAAGATCAGCATCGCGAAAATTTTGGCGAAGACAAAGAGAAAAAACATGAATATGGGAAACAGAAGCACGGTTTCAGTCGTGGCTTGACCGCGGGAACGGAAAGCGCGGAAGGAACGGAAAGGCAAGGAAAGAACGGAAAGCAACGGAGAGTAAAAAAAAGTTGAGAAAAAACTTCCCGTTGCTCGCCGCTTCTCTCTAGTTCTTGCCGTTTCTTTCCGTTCTTTCATTTCTTTCTGTTCTTTCCGTTAGGGATGAAGTCTCGTTTGAAAATGGGGAGTGGGATTGGGCCAGACGGCAGCTTCATTGTTGGCTCCGGGCCACAAAGAGGCGGTGGCGTGAACTGTGGCTTGTCCTAGCGGAATATTGAAAGAGTTTTGAGGCGGCGTCCAGGTAATCGAGGCAGGCCAGCCTCCTTCCGCTGATTCAATTGCGCCGGGATTAACGGTTGCCAATTGAAAAAGCCCATCGCAACCGCTGATAGTCGAGGCCATGCCGGTTCCCGGCGAGTTGTTGAATATTCCGTACGGCTGGTACATATTTCCAGGCAGTAGTTTATTGGCATAGTAAAAAATCTTAGGCACGCAGTGCATTTGGACTTGACTGGTAAAACTTACAGGGGGAAATTGAACGCCCTGGGCCTCGCTTAAGGCTTGTTGGGTTCCTAGATTGAGCCAATAAGACTTCGTAAAAAATTGATGGCCGGTTGAGAGGCGCTGAAGCACCGAAAACTGGGCGGATTCAACCGAGCCTAACAGTTGGTAAATCTGAACGTAAAGATTCATGACCTGGGTTGCGTCATCCCAGTTTATATTCCAACAATTGGCGGTTTGTTCGCTAATCAGGGTTAGACAAGGAGTTCCTCCGCAGTTTTTTCCGGTTGAGTCAGTGTGGGCGTTGGAGGAATCAAAGTTAGTTGGAGTAGGTGTGTTGAGATTAGGGCCGCGAACGGAGGTGGGGTCAAAGGCAATTTTCCAAGAAGCCGAGCCCGGGGCTTCCTGGTCGGCGTTACTCGCGTAAGCGGGATCGCGGGGGTAGGCTCCTTCCCCATACAAGAGGTCGTCGATAGCCAGGCTTCCGCCGCTCGCTAAAGCGTTGACGGCCGCATCGCAATTGGTTTTCCCCATGTTGTTTAAGGTCGTCGAGTGAAATCCTTCATAGAAAATGCGCATGGGAAAAGCGCCGTTGACATAGGCCGTTCGGTTGAGAAAATCGGAATAGTTGGTCATTTCGACGAAAGCGGCGGAATCGATGGCGAATTGATGGCGGATTTTTTCGCGGGAGAGTTTCGCGGTCTCATAGATGAGATAAACAAAAAGCATCAAGGTCGGGAACATCAAAAGCGCCGGAATGAGGATTTGTCCTCTCGAGAGCCGCATACCCTGTTATAACCCCGGAACGCGCAATTTTCAAGGCCTAAATTGTTTCCTTGAGATTTTTAAATAAGCCAAAGAACGAGAATAAGAACGCCTAACGAGATTAAGGATGCCGAGACGAGAAAAGCGGGCGCCTCCGAATTCTTTCCCTTCGGGGCGCCGAGATCCAAGGGAGAGCGCTTGGAATCGTCGTTTCCGAGGGTTTTCTCTCCGCTCGGTTCGGCCTGAGAATTGATTCCTTGCGTCGGGAGGCTCCCGGATATTTCGCCGTTTGTTCGCGGAGCCGCGGCCGAATTCTGCGGGGGAAATTCATTTGCCGCCGTTTTCGCCGCGCCTTTTCCTGGAATTCCGGAGAGGCCGGAGGAAGGATTTTTAACGCGGCTTCCAAGATTATGGGCGGGTAATTTGGAATTCCGAAAAGCTTTTGGGCTCGCGGAAGGAAGCGGACTATTTTTGAGGGGCGGGAAATTCGGCGCCAAACCGGTTTTATTCTTTGGAGGCTGACTTTTGGGAGAAGAGGCGTTGGCCGGCGATGCGGATTTCTTCCGTTTGGAAAGAGGTTTTGACGGAAGGGGGTGCGGTTTTAAGAGCGCGGGCCGCTGAGTTCGCGGGTGAACGATTGGCTTTAAAGGTTTCTTGGGAGGCGGCGGGGGGACTTTAGTTTTTTTAACGGCTTTGGACGCGGAAGGTTTGAGAGTTTGCTTGGATAATTTTTGATGGGCCTGATTCTTTTTTGGGGAAGCCTTGGGGTTCGGGACGGAAGCCGTTTTTGGCGTTGAATTTTTAAGGGCTTTTGCTTGGTTCATGGCGGAGGACCCGGAATTGCCGGGCGCGCCCCCGCCGCCGCCCGAGGATCCGCCGCCGCCGCCCCCGCCTCCTCCCGCTCCCGCGCTTGTTCCACCCGAAATTCCGCTCTTTTTATTTTTTTTCTTCCCGCCGGACCCGCCGCCTCCTCCTCCGCCGCCGCCCATGGGAGCGGATGAACTTCGAGCGGAGGGGTCTTTCCAATCGGACCAGTATTTGCGAATAAGCTTGATTTGTTCTTGGTCGAAACGGTTGAGGATTTTTTTTCGTTGGTCAATCGCCACGGGAGCTTGAGTCGAGGGCGAAGCGAGCAATAGGTCGTTGGGGTATCGGGAAGCCATGCTTTTTAACCGGCTTCTGATTTTCTTTTGCGTTCGCGGACCCATCGCGGGAATGGAGGGATATTTTTTGAGCGATTTTCGTTCGCTTTTGATTTCCGCCGGCGAGCTTTTCCACGGCCAGCAGGACGGTTTCCAACAATTCGACAAAGCCCGCACGACCGCCGCGTGCGGCCAAATTTTTTTCTTTTCGATGGAAGCGAGCGAATGATCCGGGCTGGAATTTTGAGCCAAGATCGGGGAGGGGTTCGAGAGCTGGGGAAACGAGGAAGCTTGAAGACCGCCGCAGGTTGTAAGAGTTGAAAAAATGCCTAGGAATAAACAGAAGAGCGCCTTGTTCATGGTCTTTGCTCACGCCGCTTTTATTTATTACGCAGGGAAAAGGGGAAAAGTTCGAGCCCTCAGATTTCTTGAAGGCTGCCGATAATGACGGGGCCGTTGGGGTTGCTGGGCCCGGTCAAGAAAATATAGAGATTTTTGGAACCGAGAATATAGGTCAAGATCTTGGAGGCCGGCGGGTCGAAATCAACCTCCAGACCGGCCATATTGGCGATATTGAGAAGTTTTACCTGAAAAGGAGAACGATTAGTTTTTGCTCGGGAGAGAATCATTTGACGGAGCTTTTGGAAGGCAGAGAGGTCATTAGGAAAAGGATTGGGTAAAACCTTAAGGCGGACAATTCCCAACTGACCATAAAGGCTTCGGTCTAAAAACGTGCTGGGGTCGGTTCCTTTTTGGCAGAAAAAAACGGTTTCCCGTCTTTTTGTTTTTTGATCAACAATGGCTTCGTAGCCGTCGGGAATATGAAGGGTGTACCCGAAGTGGCTCAAAAATACGGGGCTGGTGATGGGGTTTCCCAATTGGGGCCGGGTCGGACGCAAAAAGATAAAAACAACGGAGGCAAACAGAGCGAGGCCGCCTAAAACCATGAGAAGTCGCCCGAATCGCTCCCGGCTTTGTGCGTGTTTGGCCGCTTTCAAGGCGTCTTTAATGTCTTCTTCCGAAACTCCCTCAGACAGAAGTTGCGCCTTCAGTTCTGAAAACGGAAACTTTCCAAGATTGGATTTAAGATAAAAGACAATTTCTTCCTTGATCATGGGTTTTCGGCTGAAGATTTTCGTCTCATTCTGTAGTTAGCCATGGTTTTTCCGTTTAATTTCCATTCCACGCGCCGTTTTTCCAGAATTTGATTAAAGAGAGTTTCTCCCGGCAAGGTTAAAAGCCCGTCTTTATCAAAAATTTTTCGGTCCTTGGTATCGGTGAGATTAAAAACCTGTTTGGGTTCGACATGGTGCAAATCAAAATAGCCGATGGCTTTCTGGGAGAGAAGAAAGAGATATTTTTCAAAGCCTGCTCTGTTGAGTTCGATGGGGGAATTGAGGTCTCCGCGTTTTTGAATAGTGAAAGCTTGAATATCGCCTAGTTTTCGGGTTAGAAAATCAATGGCTCCGAGAGCTTCCGCTTTTTTCATCCGAACGAGGGTTTGAAGGTCTTCTTCGGTGTAGTCCTCGGCATCAGGAGAGATAATTTGCCTTTTTTTTAATTCCTTAAGGGGATTTAAGGCTACAGAGTGATTCGTCAAAGGCGGCGCGGCTTTCTCGGCGAGGCACAAAAGCGGCGGTCCTAAGGTGATTAGGAACAAACTACAAATGAACGCGAGAGTCCGCTTAGGCTTTTGAAAGAATCCTGGGGACGACCACGCCCGTTTGAGACTGATATTTGCCTTTTCTGTCGGCATAGCTGGTTTCACAAACCTCATCCGATTCTAAAAAAAGAAGTTGAGCGATTCCCTCTCCGGAATAGACCTTGGCCGGAAGCGGAGTCGTGTTTGAAATTTCAATCGTCAAATAGCCTTCCCAGGTCGGCTCAAGCGGGGTGACGTTTACGATGATGCCGCAACGGGCGAAGGTGCTTTTTCCAAGACAAATAGCCAGGACATTTCTTGGAATTTTGAAACGCTCGACCGATCGCGCCAAGGCGAAGGAATTGGGAGGAACGATACATTCCGGACCTTTGTAGTCGACGAAGGATTTCGGGTCGAAGTTTTTCGGATCGACAACCGCGCCAAACACATTGGTAAAAATCTTATACTCATCGGCCAAACGAATATCGTATCCGTAGGAAGAAAGGCCGTAGGAAATTTTTCCTTCTCCTTCTTGTTTGTCGACGAAAGGGTCAATCATTTTAGTTTCAAGGCAGGTTTTTCGAATCCAGCGGTCCGATTTCAACATGACAGTTCTCCTCGATTAATTTTTCAAAGCGACTTCCGCGGCTTTATGTCCGCTCATGACCGCGCTCTCAATAGTCGCCGGAAGCCCGGTCCTGGTCCAGTCTCCGGCGAGAAAAAGCCCCGGCGAAACTTCTCCGGGAAACGGCCGCATTTTTTCAAGGCCGGGTTTTGGAGAAGGCGTTGCAAAAGGCTCTTTGATTAATCGCCAGTGAATTATTTTAGCTTTTTTAAATTCAGGGAAGACAAGGAGTTCTTTTTTCGCGATTTCGAGAATTTCTTGGGGCTCTTTTTTGAGTTCCTCATGGGCGGCGCTAATGACCAAGGACAAATATTGGCCGGGCCCCGGGATATTCCAGATGCGATTTTTGTTAAAGACCCAATGAAACCTGGTTTGAATGAGCCCGGTGGTTTCGTTTTCGGTGATGGGTCGATCAAACCACAGGGAAAGACCAATAATCGGAGAAGTCGAAAATGCTTGAAGACTGGTTTTTAGCCATTGAGGGACATTAAGACGTTTTATATCCCAAGGCGGAAGCGTGAGTAAAATAGAGGATGCGCGAAATTGGCGACCATCCTCACAAATCACGCCGCAGACGCGTTCATTTTCATAGATCAGGGAAGAAATTTTAGAAGAGACAAGGACTTGGCCACCTCGCTTTTCAATATAGTCCGAGGCTTGCCGGGTATAGAGAGAACTGAGTCCCACTTTGGAGTATCCAGTTTTCGCGGCATCGCTGGGGGTTTTACTCAAGATTTTTTCCAAGGCTTGGATGAGGCCCAAGGCCGAGGCGGTTTTAGCGTTTTCGTTGAGAATGCCGATGGCCAATGGTTCCCATAGTCTTTCTTGGATATTAGGCGTTTGACCTAATCGGTCAAGCCATTGACGAATGGTCAAGGCTTCGATCTGGGCGGCGTAATCTTTATCGGCCTTAAATTTTTTGGCTTCCCGCATGAGCTTTGAGGCCGAGATTTTTTCTTTAAGTGAGAGATGTTTTAGATTTAAGACTCCCCAAGTAAAATCAATAGGGGATGAGAGAGCTTGCGGGGCGGATAAGAGATCGTCTTGTCCCAAGGCGTCTTTAAAATGGAGCGTGAGCTTGTCTGAAAAGCGTAAAAGAGAACTAGAACCGATGCGGGATAAAAATTTCTTCGTCTCAATGTAGGCCCCGATAAATAGATGCTGGCCATTATCGATCTCGTACCCGGTTTTGGGATCGGTAAAAGAATAGGCTCGTCCCCCGAGATGCGGTTTTTTTTCCAGAACGAGAACTTTTTTTCCCTTCTCGGCGAGAAGAGTTGCGGCGGAGAGGCCGGCAAAGCCGCCGCCCATGACTAGGACGTCAGAATCCATGACAATAAAGCCAAGCCTTGAACGCAAGCCTTAGTTTTTTCAGTGGAGATATTGTTGTTTTGGAGAAAAAAACGCGAAAATCTCTTTTTTGAATTTCATCTAAAATCCCTTCATAGACGTGCGCCATCATTTCGGCCGGCATGAGAGTCATGCGGTCCTTAAAATCAAGGGCGGCCCGGCCATGGCGGTAAAAGCCCTTGGTTTGTTGCCAGAGCCCCTGCATTAAGCGCCGAAAAGCCGCGTTGTGCTCTCTCTTTAAGAGGTGGCTTCGGCTATATCCCGCTCTTTCCATTTCGCTTTCGGGGATGTAGATGCGCCCAAGGCTTAAATCCTCTCCCACGTCTCTTAAAATATTGGTCATCTGAAAAGCGTAGCCAAAAGAGTTTACGAATTCCCTCATTTGTTCCTGGGGCGTATGCTTGTGACCAAAAATCTCAACCGACATTTGTCCGACCGAAACCGCGACGCCTTTAAGATAGGGCTCTAAGTCGGAAAAGGTTTGATAATGGGTTTTATTGAGATCCATTTCGCATCCGCGAATCATTTCAAGGAAGGCTTCCTTGGGAAGCGGGAAATTCTTAAGGGCCTTTTCAATTTCTTGTGAGAGCGGATGGGTTCCTTGTCCTGAGAAAATTTTTTCAACTTCTGCACGCCAAAAATCAAGGCCTTGTCTGGCTTCTTTTTCGCTCTTCCCGGCGTCATCCACTAAGTCATCGATGGTTCTGCAGTAGGCGTAGACCGCGGACAAGGCCTGGCGTTGTTGCGGCGAGAGAAAAAGAAACCCTAAAAAGAAATTGGAGTTTTTTTCCGACTGAGGGAGGGTTTCTTTAAGCGAGCTTTCGGTCGTCATTTTAAAACGGCCCGCAACAAAAGCGGAATCCAGTCCCATTTGCTGAGAGTGGGACGCTGGTTGAGGGTGTTATAATTTTGTTTTCTAATTTTCTTGAGAATTTGGCGGCCGCCCAGAAGAGTGAGGCGAATTTCCCAAGACAGCGGCCAGGAAAGTTTTTGGGGGAGACTTTGACCTTGTTCAAAAATTTGACAGACTCTGGAGATTTCAAACTTCATCAAATCGCGGAAACGTTCGTTGACGACCCCCATTCTTAAATCCGCTTCCGAATAAGAAAAGCGGGTAAAGTCTTCCTGCGGGATGTAAATGCGGTCTTTTTTGAGATCGACTGAAATGTCTTGCCAAAAATTGG
The DNA here is from genome assembly GCA_021796015.1 of bacterium. Next base: position 68,998 of record JAJYOT010000001.1, on the reverse strand, counting down.
CGAGTTGAAGGCCGGTGCAGATGGAATCTGAGAGTTTAAAGAGCTCTTCCTCTCGGTATCCGTGAATCATCAAGACAATTCGCCCAACGGGGTTGGCCGATCGCCGGCAATAATCCAAGACCTCGTCAAAATTTTGATAACGGCTTTTGACGGTGTCTTGAAGAAAAGCATCCAACAAATCGTCGAAAGGCTGAACGGGGAGATAGAGGTCTTTGAGCGTTTCTTTAAGGGCGATAAAAACAGGATGAGCAGGGGTTTTTTGATTAAGGCTTTTTAAATTATCCCGCCATTCAAGAAGTCTTTCTCGCCTTACGCCCTCGTATTCCGGCTCATCTGAAAAGTCATCCGCAATGCGCGCAAAGCCGTAGAGACAAGCGACATGTTTCCGAAGTTTGGGTGAGATGAGGTTGGAGGCGACGGGGAAATTTTCATAATGAGACGCGGCTAAATCAAAACAAAAAGCGTAAGCGGCGGAAATGTCTTTTGGGTTTTCTTGTCTTGCTTGATAAGCTTTGAGAGTTTGAGCCATTAGTAAATGCCGAGTCTCGTCGGTCTATCGCGCGAAAGTTTTGGAAGGGGTTTTTGGGCTTCCCCGCTCCATTCAAAAGACACTTCTCCGCAGCGAACTTCATTTCCTTCCCGAATGTGGGCCGCTCTCAGAGCGCGGTCAACCCCGATTCTTTTCAGCATGGCCTGAAAGCGCATGACGGCTTCAGGAAGGCCAAGGTCAAGCATCGCGGCCGCGCGTTCGATAGAGGCGCCCTTGAGAATAAAAACTCCGTTTCCCAGAGATTCGACTTCAAAGCCCTTTTTGATTTCAAGTTTTGTTTCTGAGTCCTCTTCCGTTTTGAAAATGGGCGGCGGGGTTTTTGAAAGTATTTTGATGAGAGAATCTAAAAGAGCTTTGAGGCCTTGTCCCGTGACGGCAGAAATGGGAAAAATCTCGCGTTTGGAAAATTTTTTCTTGAGTTTCTTTAAGGCTTCCCCGGATTCGGGAAGATCCATTTTGTTGAGAGCTAAAAGGCGGGGCTTTTTTTTAAGCGTAGAGGAGTAAGAGCTTAATTCTTTTTCGATGAGGGTAATGCTTTCCGCCGGAGAATGAGATTCAAAACCCTGAGGGTCGACCAGGTGAACCAGAATCCTCGTTCTTTCGATATGCCTTAAAAAGTCAAACCCCAAGCCCTTTCCTTCATGCGCGCCTTCAATGAGTCCGGGAATGTCGGCCAGGACAAAAGAAATTCCCTTGTGAACGACGACTCCTAAATTGGGGGAAAGAGTCGTAAAAGGATAATCGGCGATTTTGGGCCGAGCCTTGGACAAATGGGCCAGGAGACTGGATTTGCCGGCGTTGGGAAATCCCACCAGGCCCACATCGGCTAAAAGCTTAAGCTCGAACTCAAAATGAGCTTTTTCTCCAGGAGCGCCTCTTTCTCTAATCCGGGGAGCGGTCATCCATTGAGTCTTAAAAGAAAGATTGCCGCGTCCTCCGCGTCCGCCTTTAGCCGCGAGATAGGTTTTGTCTGGAACGTTTAAATCGGCAACCAAAACTTTGTCTTTATAGACCAAGGTTCCAACGGGAACTTCTATCGTGATGGGATCGCCATTTTTACCCGCTTTATTACTTCCTTTACCGTGTTCGCCGGGAATCCCGCGGATATGAGTTTGACGGGTTAAATCATAGAGAGTGGTGAGGCGTAAACTCGCTTTAAGGAAAATATCGCCGCCGTTGCCGCCGTCGCCGCCTATAGGGCCGCCGTAGGCGACGTATTTCTCTCGGCGAAAGGCCAAACATCCGTCTCCACCGCGTCCGGCCTCAAGAAAAAGATGAACTCGATCGATGAAATTCATGACAGGAAATTAAGAAAGGGAAAGACAAAAAGACTTAGCGGACGCTGACGCGTTTCTTGTCTTTGTAGGCCCACTCGAATTGAACGGAACCCGACGCCTTGGCAAACAAGGTGTCATCTTTTCCGCGTCCGACGTTTTCGCCCGGCAAAAATTTAGTACCGCGTTGCCTGACAATAACCATACCCGCTTTTACTTTTTGGCCGCCGTATCTCTTAACGCCGAGGCGTTGGCCATTAGAATCGCGACCGTTGGAGGATGAGCCTTGTGCTTTGGTATGAGCCATATTAGTTAAAAGAAATATCCTTAATTTTGACTTCAGTCAAAGACTGACGATGCCCGCGCATTTTCTTATAAGCCTTTTTTGTTTTCTTTCGGAAAACCAAAATTTTAGCAGCTCTCTTTTGAGCAAGAACCTCGGCCGTAACCGTGGCTTTGGGAATGCCGGTGATGGGAGAGTCTTCTCCCTTGGAAGCCCACAGGGCTTTCCATTTAATCTCACTTCCGGAAGCTAGATCAAGCTTCTCAACCCGAATGACTTCCCCGGGTTCAACTTTATATTGTTTACCGCCTGTTTCGATGACCGCGTACATAACTTAATTATGATAGCACATATTTAGATTTAATTCAAATTAGTTTTTATTTTTCGTGTTAAGGAACGCGGAGGAGCCATTCATCGGAACGGTATTTTGCAACGAGAAGGCGCAGCTGGTTTGGGTCAATAAAATCAAATTTTTCATTGGGTTTTGTCTCGCCGAATAAACCGGCGGCGCGGCAAATGGCTCTCTTAATTTGAGAGAGTGGTAAAGAAGCGAGAGGCGCTTGAAGGGAGCCTTGATAGAGACCGCGTTTGTTTTTTCGGCAGAGGGCTCCGCCCAAAATTTTCTCGCCTGCGGAGGCCATTAGATCGGATTTTTCGGGCATGGAAAAACAAATTTTTTCGAGGCCCGGGAATGTTGAGGGTTCGGGCTTTAAATTGAGAAGAACCCCTTCTTTCGCGAGTTCATGGCCTATCAGATGATGGAGCTTTCGATAAATTTCCGAGGGCGAAACGAAGTCCGTCCATGGAAAGATCAGGGAAAAGGTCAGATCATTTTCGTGAAAGACCAGGCCTCCGCCCGTGATTCGCCGCGCGCGGGGAAGGGCGGCTTTTCCGCGATGATGAAGCTCCTGTTCGATAAACTGAAAAGATTGATGCCGCCCAAAAGTTGCCGCAGGCCCTAACCACGAATAGAACCTCAGAGTCAGGCTTTCTTTCGGAGAAAAAAGAAGAAGGGCCTCGTCCAAGGCCATTTGAGAATAAACGTCCAAGCGGTCTGAGTTGGGGACTGTCCCTAATTCCACTTGAGGAAAAGCGTCAAGGCGAGTTCTCAATATTTTATTCGCAAGCGGCGTTTTTTATACCGATTTTGTAGGCTTTTTCCGGCGTCAGGAGACGGCCATTGGACATCTCGTTAAGGGTGACGGAAACTATGCTCATGGCTTTTGAAACGGAGTCGTTTGTTCCACGCTCATCGAGTTTAGTCAGAGCTATTCGTAAAACACTTTCTAATTCTCTTATTGAAGATTTTTTCATACAAACATTTCCTCCAGCTAAAATCCTGACGCCGCACGGGTATGAATATATAGGTTCTCGAATTGCCGGTACCTATTCGTCGGCGGCCAACTCATCCTCTTCGTCTTCGGCGACATTGAATTCAACGCGGCTTTGCAAAACGATCTCATTCATGATCTGCTTGACTTTGTTGTCTTTCACGAGTCGCGCGAGCAAATCAAGCAGCCTTGGGATGTTGATGACCTCCTCGACGGCACTCATGTATTTTTCAACGACGGCGTTGACGCCATACGTGTGCTGGGCTTCTTGCCGCAGTTGTTTGCGGATTTCCGCTTCAGGCTCAACGCTCTTCACCACAAAGGTCAGGGGAAATCGGTGGACCTTGTCAATATCGAGAAAATACTTATTTGCATCGACTACTTCCGTCACCTGGAAAAATCGTCCCAAGGGTCTCATGACAAAATCGATTCCGCCGTCATTTGCGTTGGTTCTGCCTGTCTTATAAAGCATGAGGAACTCTTTTTTGATTTTTTTCGCGGACCATCCCCAAAACACAGCTTGTTTTTCGTAGTGGGCCTTGAGAATTGAGAAACTGACGATCTCAAATATCCTGGCGTCAACATTCGGCTGTAGCTGGCTGGTTATAAAGTCAATGACTTCTTGTGATTTTTCCGATGGTAGAATCGATATCTCCCGACATGCCTTGATGAACCCATCGAATGCGGCTCTTTTTGTTTCAACATACTTATTGATGATCTCAATTATTTCTTTTGCGATGTTTACTTGCCGAACATTTTGGCCAGTTCCAACGCGCACGAGAAGTAAGCGTTCGTTTATCCAATATCTTTGGGCTGCCTGATCGCGCAGAATGGGGCGCAACTCATTCGTTGGGAAATATTTCGCGAATTCATCGTTGAGGCGCGAGTTCAGAGCATGATTTTGAAGTTTCGATCCAAAAGGAAGTTTGCGTTGTCGTTGAATGAGATCGGTAAACCTTGCGCCCGCGTATTTCTTATACTGCCCTCTTTTTCTTGAGAGAAAGCCCTTCGTGATGTAGTCCTCGACAAGCACATAGAGCGCGTAATGATTGGCGAAGGCTCCGCGGGATTTTGAGCCGCTGTCGGCGGAGCGAGTTTTAAGATTCAGGTATTGTATTAGAAAGCTTTTTTCAAAAATATCTTCGGCGGCACCTTGGAAGCGTTTCCGGAGAATCGCAAGAATGATTTCCGTGAAGGGGTGTTTCATGTGGCCGCGTTGAAAAGATTTCCTTTCATCTCTTGAATGCCTTGCAAGGGCTTTCCGTTTCGGCGAACATAGGTTTTTCGCGGCGGCATTAACGTTTCCCCATCAAGTTCTCTCAAAAGTCCAATTCGGCGCAGTCCGGTCTTGATGTAAGACCTTTCTCTCTCTATGCCGATAAAGCGCCTTTTGAGCCTCTTGGCTACGGCGCCGGTAGTAAACGATCCGGCAAATGGATCAACGATAAGATCTCCAGTATTGCTGCTTGCCAGGATAATTCTTTCCAGCAATGCTTCCGGCTTTTGAGACGGGTGTTCTTCGTATTCATCCATTCGATAGCGCACTCTGGGGAAGGCCCAGGTATTTCCCGGCACCTTCTTGCTGTTATAGAGCGTCGGGGTAGACTTGCGATAATCAATAAGATGTCGGATGGCTCCAGTTCGCGCTTCAACGGCCACCGCATCGCCATTAAAGACGTACCGTTTTGGATTCTTGACGGCATGGAGTATCGGTTCGTAGAGCGAGCCGAAATGGCGTTTTGCTTGAACGCCAGAGCTGTCATATATCCAGACGATTCGAGATAGAACGGTCAATCGTGTTCGGAGATATAAATCGAGATACGGCATGGCTTGCGTACTGGCCATAAGATACAGAGTCCCGTCCGGGGCTAATTTCCGAATACACAGGTCGAGCCACTGCGTACACCAAGACACGTAAGCATCGTCACTTTCCCATCGGTCCACAAACATTCCAAATTTCTTGCCTATGTTGTAGGGTGGGTCGGCAAAGATCAAATTCGCCGTTGAGTCAGAGACGAGCTCATCCATGATGTCGAGCGTATCGCCGTGGGCGACTACAATGCCTTCGGAACGGAATATTTTTTCGTGTCCTGAGATCATTATTTTTCCTCATTATACCAAGTTCCCGATAACGCAACGCGCGGGGCTTACCTATCTTACAGGTTAGCGGGGAAATTTGTTCCCTTGTGTGAGAGAAACTAAGAGTTTTGAGTTTCGCCCCACGGCGGGCAGGAACAGAAGAAATTGCGGTCGCCCCAGGCGTTGTCGATGCGGGAAACCGCGGGCCAAAATTTATGTTCCTTCATGTTCGGCAAGGGGAAAGCGGCTTTTTCCCGGCTATAAGGCTTGTTCCAATCATCCGAGCAAACCTGTTCCAGCGCGTGAGGCGCGTTTTTAAGTAGATTGTTCGTCTTATCCGCGCGGCCTGTCTCGATCTCTCGAATTTCTTCGCGAATTAAAATCATCGCCTCGCAGAAGCGGTCTATTTCCTTCTTGGATTCCGACTCGGTTGGCTCAATCATCATCGTGCCCGGAACCGGAAAGGAAACCGTGGGCGCGTGAAAGCCGTAATCCATCAAACGCTTGGCGATGTCTTCGGCGGTCACTTCCGCGGAATTTTTGAGCGGACGCAATTCGATGATGCATTCGTGCGCCGACCAGCCGCCGGGGCCTTTAAAAAGAACGGGGTAGGAAGATTCGAGTTTCTTCGCCAGATAATTGGCGTTGAGTATGGCGACCTGGGTCGCTTTAAGAAGACCCTCGGGTCCCATTTGGGCGATGTAGGACCAGGAAATCGTCAAAATCGAGGCCGATCCCCAAGGCCCGGCGGAGACGGCATGGCTTTCTTTTCCTTCAAGCGGGTGGCCGGGAAGATAAGGCTTGAGAATTTTGTTAACTCCGATGGGCCCCATGCCAGGTCCCCCGCCTCCATGCGGAATGGCGAAAGTTTTGTGGAGATTGAGATGACAGACATCCGCGCCCAATTCCGCGGGTTTGCCGAGGCCGACCAAGGCGTTGAGATTGGCGCCGTCCAAATAAACCAGGCCTCCGTTTTTATGGATGAGGGCGCAAATTTCCCGTATTTGGGCTTCAAAAACCCCGTGCGTCGAGGGATAGGTGACCATGAGGGCGGCCAGGCGTTCTTTAAATTCCTCCGCTTTCGCTTTTAAATCCGCGACATCGATATCCCCGTTTGAAGTCGTTGAAACGACGAGGACCTCAAGGCCGGCCAAGGCGGCGGAAGCGGGGTTGGTTCCATGAGCGGAAGCGGGGATGAGACAAAGATTTCTTTTTCCCTCGCCGTTGGCCTCATGATATCTTTTGATGGCGAGGAGTCCCGCGTATTCGCCTTGCGATCCCGCGTTGGGCTGAAAAGAAAAGGCGTCAAAACCGGTGATAGCGCAAAGGCGGCTGTCTAAATCCTTGATCAAGGCCTGATACCCGCGGGTTTGAGCTTGAGGCGCATAGGGATGAATTTGGGCGAACTCGGGCCAGGTCATGGCCGCCATTTCAGAGGCGGCGTTAAGCTTCATCGTGCAGGAACCCAAAGAAATCATCGAGTGAACCAAGGAGAGGTCGCGGTTTTCAAGGCGTTTTAAATAGCGCATCATCTCGGTTTCGGAGTGATACGAGTTAAAGACGGGATGGGCGAGATAGGCGCTTTTTCTTTTAAAGGCGGCCGGAATCGTGACGCTGGAGCGCGGAAGATTGATCGGAGAGGCGACGCCCTTGACCGAGGCAAACACCGACAGAATGTCCAGGACGTCTTTTTCTTCTGTTGTTTCATCGAGTGAAATGCCGATTTGATTTTTATCAAACCAGAAATTCATTTTTTCTTTTTCGGCGGCCGTGCGGATTTTACTCATTTCATCCGGGGACGCGAAAATCTGGAGCGTGTCAAAAAAAGATCCCTTGGGCTGGATGGAAAAACCTAGATTTTGAAGTCCGTCGGCTAAAGCCGAGGTCAAAGAGAGAATGCGTTCCGCGATTTGACGGAGCCCCTTGGGGCCGTGATAAACCGCGTAAGCGCCGGCGGCGACGGCCAAAAGAACCTGCGCGGTGCAGATATTAGAGGTCGCTTTTTCCCGGCGGATATGCTGCTCGCGGGTTTGGAGGCTGAGCCTTAAAGCCGGTTTTCCGGCGGCGTCTTTTGAAACCCCGACGATTCTTCCCGGCATATGGCGCTTAAACTCGTCTTTAGTCGCTAGAAAAGCCGCGTGAGGGCCTCCAAAGCCCATGGGAATTCCAAATCTTTGCGTCGAACCCACGGCGATATCGGCGCCGAATTCTCCCGGGGCCTTGAAAAGAAGGAGGCTGAGAATATCCGCCGCGACGGCGACAAAAGCGCCCGCTGCATGGGCCTTTTGGCACAGAGGCTCGTAATCCTTGACCCCGCCGTCTTTTCTCGGATATTGAAGAAGGACGCCGAACGGTTTTTTTGAAAAATCAAAAGAGTCCTCGGGCGCGATTTCAACTTGAATTCCCAGCGCCTTGGCGCGAGTGAGGACTACCGCCAGGGTTTGGGGAAAACAGGCGTCGGAAGCGAGGAAAACCGGCGATCCGTTTTCCGACAAATTGCGCATCATGAGCATCGCTTCGGCGGCGGCGGTCGCTTCATCCAATAGAGACGCATTGGCGATAGGTAGAGCCGTCAAATCCTCTATCATGGTTTGGAAATTAAGCAGCGCTTCCAGGCGTCCTTGGGCGATCTCGGCTTGATAGGGAGTGTAGGCCGTATACCACCCCGGATTTTCAAGGATGTTTTTTTTGATGACGGGCGGGGTAAAGGTGTCGTAATAGCCCATTCCGATGTAGGATTTGAAAATTTTGTTTTTGCCGGCGATTTCTTTTAACTTGAGAAGGGCTTGGCGTTCGCTCAAGGCTTTCGGCAGCCTTACGGATTTGCGCGATAAAACGGTTTTGGGCGCCGCGCGCGCAATCAAGTCTTCCAGGCTGGATGCTCCGACCAAGGACAACATCTCCTCGATATCCTTGTCCGAGGGGCCGATATGACGGTTGACGAAAAGGCTTTCGGAGGGAATTTGGTTTTCTTTCGCGGCCGGTTCTTGTTCTAAAATGGCGGAGTTCATGTTTAGGGGCCTTAATGTTTTTGGGTCTTGATGAATTCCTGATACTGTTTCCAGTCCATCAAGGAATTAAATTCTTCCTTGCGCGAGAGCTTTAGGCGGAAAAGCCAGCCTTGACCGTGGGGTTCTTTGTTGACGATGGAAGGGTCTTTCGCGACTTCGGGGTTGACGGCGCGAATTTCTCCCGAGAGGGGGCTGTAGATGTCGAAAGCGGCCTTGACGGATTCGACCGTGGCCGCGGCTTCGCCGGAAGAAACCTGTTTTCCTACTTTCGGCATTTCAACGAAAACGATGTCGGTGATTTCTTTTTGGGCGTGGTCGGAAATTCCGACGACGGCTTCGTTTCCGTCCAAATAAGACCATTCGTGAGATTTTGTGTAGCGGCATTCCTCGTTTTTAGGCATGGATTTTTCCTTTGTAGAATTGCATGGGTCCGGCCTTGGCCGCGATTTTTCGGCCGTGAACCGAGACAAAAAGATCGTCTCCCGCCTTGATATCCGCGGGAAGATACGCGAGTCCGATTCCGATTTTTAAGGTCGGCGAAAACGTCGCGCTGGTGAGAACTCCGATTTTTTTCTCGCCGAGAAAAACTTCGTTTCCGGGGCGGGGAACGCCTTTATCCGACAACTTGACGCCGTAAAGCCGGCTAGGGAGGCCGGATTTTTTTTGCGCAAGAAGAGCTTCTTTTCCGATAAATTCTTTTTCAAATTTGACCAGCCAAGCGCATCCGGCTTCAAGGCTTGAAATTTCCTCGTTCATGTCCTGGCCGTTCAAAAGAAGCCCGGCTTCAAGCCTTAAAGTGTCGCGGGCGGCAAGACCGCAAGGAATTGCGCCGCCGGAAACAAGACCCAGCCAAATCGCTTTCGCGTCTTTCTCCGAGACGATGATTTCAAAGCCGTCTTCGCCGGTATATCCCGTGCGGGTCATTAAAGCGGGGCGGTCGAGAATTGCCGTTTTGACGGCGCCAAAGCGCGGAAGAGTTGCGGCCTCTTTAAACGCCAAGCGACGCGAGAGAATATCTTCCGCCTTCGGCCCTTGAACGGCCAGCATGGCGGTGTGAGAGCTCTCATCGATAATGGAAGCCCCGTGAGTATTGTTTTTTAGAATCCAGGTCTTGTCGGCTTCAAGCCGTGCGGCATTGACGACGGCGTAATAGTGGTTGGGAGAAAGGCAGCTGACAATCAAATCGTCGATGATTCCGCCCTTTGAATTGAGCATGTGGGAATAAAGAGATTCCCCGGGTTTTAAAGAGCCCACGTCGTTGGCGTTGATTTTTTGGAGGAGTTCCAAGGCGGACGGGCCTTCTATTCTTAGCCGTCCCATATGGGACACGTCGAAAACTCCGCAGTGATTTCGGACGGCTTCGTGCTCTTTGAGGATGCTCTCGAAATAAAGCGGGAGCTCCCAGCCGTGGAAATCGACCATTTTGGCGAACATTTCTTTTTGCGCTTGGTTGAGGGGAGTCTTTCTAAGAAGTGAAACGGTTTCCGTTGACATTACTTTAGATTAGCAAAAAATGCTGCGCTAGCGCAGGAAGCGGAAGACGGTCATCAAAAAGCCCAATACGGCAAAGCCGCCGAGCAGATGCCGTTCCATTCGCTCAAAGCGCCGGTTCATTTCCGTTTTGACTTCTCCGATTTCCGTCCTGAACTCGGCGCGGATTTGTTCAAAACGCCTATCTACTTGCTCAAAACGCCTATCTACTTGCTCAAAACGCTTATCCACTTGATCGAATTTTTGATCCACGGCCGTTTCAAGGTGCGCGATATGATTAAACTGCGTTTTGAGGATCAGAGGAATGGCTTTGTCATCCGAAAGGACCCCCTTTTGGGTCACTTCTTCCTCCGCCTCGCGCGCTTTATTGTCGAGAAATTTGAGCAAGATATCCATGGCATCTTTTTCCAGCATAATTTCCACCTCCATTATAACATTCGTCCTCATCGGACGACAACCGGCCGCAACTATTAATATATACGGCTCAAGAGGCGAATTTGTTCCATGAGCGGTTGCGCCTCGGCGAAAGCCGGGCGGCTATTCCACATGCGCGATTGCTTTTAGAGCTACGCGCCTGACTTCGTCGCGTATTTCGAGAGAGGACAGGTCTTGGGGCGAGAACCATTTCATGCCGCGGCTTTCCTGGGTTGAAAATTTTTCCCGGCCTCCGATGGGCTTGCAAAAATAGACGAGATCGAAATGAATTCCGTGTCCCGGAAGCGTTTCCACCTGGAAATGATTGGGCGTGTGAAGAAAAGAAACGTCTTTTTCCTTGGGAGGCGGGGAAATAAGAGGCGAGATAATTTTGACGCTCAGTCCGGTTTCCTCGCGGACTTCCCTTAACAACGCCTCAACCGGGGTTTCGCCATCCTCAATATGCCCGCCCGGGGGGAGCCAAAATCCCAGCTTCTTGTGAAGCAAAAGAAGCGTTTTTCCGTCTTTAACGACATATCCGGTGGCGACGAAATGGGAAGGCGTCATAGGGTGGCGAGTTTGCGGGTGAAATGGAGAATGGCCTCGACCGTCTTTTCAGGGGCGTCCAAGGGCACATGATGATAGGCGCTCGGAATTTCCAAGCTTTCGCTCTTGGAAGTTTGCCGGCAAACTTCTCGAATGTCGTTTTGATCCATAATGGGGCTCAATTGTCCGCGGACCATGAGGCTGGGCGCTTGAATTCGGGGTAAAAGCGGCCAAACGGAATCATAACGGGTTAAAAAAGCCCGCCAATCGCATTTCCAGGTAAATCCGTTTTCCCAAGGTTTGATTAATTTCCCCGCTAATTCTCGCATGTCTTTTTCCGGAAGAGTCGTCTCTCGCGGCTGAAGATGAAAACGGCTGATCATCGCCTCTTCATTTGAAAAAACGGGTTGCCGGAGCTTCGCCAATTTTGAAAAACGCGGGCTCGATTCCTTAACATGAGGCATGAAATCAATCGCGACAAGGCCTTCCAAAGCGGAGCTGTAACTCGCGGCGTATTCGACGCTAATGCGGGCGCCCAAGGAATGCCCGACCAAGAGAAATTTGTCCCAATTGAGAAATTTCCGAGCTTCCTCGATGTTCGATAATAACAGCTGAGTCGTATAATGTCCGTCTTGAGCCCAGGCGCTGTCGCCGTGTCCCAGAAGATCCAACGCCGCGACTTCAAAATGAGAACTGAGGAGAGGCGCCGCCTTGTCCCACCAAGCGACGCTGCCGGCGAGTCCGTGAACTAAAAGGACGGGAAGACCCTGCCCGCCCCAATGCGTGATATGGAGACGACTTATTGGGGTCGTGAGAGATTTGGGCATCTTGAGTCCAAGAGGAAGGGCCCCTCATGCAGAGGGGCCCTTGAGATGCGACACGGTAAGAATTAGTAAGTCGTCCAGGTCGTTCCGTGGGTATCGGTGTGCGTGCAATCAACCCACACGCCGCCGTAATTTCCATCGGTCGAAGCGCTGTCGTAGAGCCAGTAACCCGTATCGGCTGCCGCTCCAGGGCCGCCGCCGCCGGTCTGATTGGTGTCTAAGGACGTAGCTGTATGATACGGAGGAACGGTTACGTTGGGGATTGTGGCTAAGTATTTCCCCTGGACCGTGAGCCCCGGGAGATCCGTGGGATAAACCCCGGTGTTGTCTCCGTAATAGATGCTCAAGGCCGAGCGGATGCCGGACAAGTTCCCCTTCGTCGCTCCTTCCTGAGACTGCCTGATGAGGTTTGCGAACTTCGGTATGGCGATAGCCGCCAAGATACCAATAATAGCGACCACGATCATGAGTTCGATGAGCGTGAATCCCGAAGCGCGCGCTCCTTTTACTGTTTTTGTTTCATTCATGGTATGCCCCCTTTTCGCCGTTATAATAGATCACGGGGAAAAATAGCCGTATCGGCGAATTCTGTCACCCATGACATTACTGCTAAAAAAGTATATCCCTAAAATTAAGCTTTGTCAATCCCCTCGAATATGAGTTTGTTGACTAATGCGGGATTGGCTTTTCCCTTGGAGAGTTTCATCACTGCTCCAACCAAGGCTCCTACAGCTTGTTTTTTTCCGCCCTTGACATCTGATATCGCCTGTGGGTTTGCGGCCAAAGCTTCCTTAACCCAATCTCTTAAAATTTTCTCATCCAAGACTTGAGCCAGGCCTTTTTCTTTAACCAAGACTTTGGGGTCTTTTTTTGATTGGTGAATTTCAGGATAGAGTTCTTTAGCTTGATTGAGAGTGATAGTCTTTTGAGCGCAAAGATGGATTAAAGACGCCATTTGTTCCGCGGGAATGGGAGAAAAATCAGGAATATTCATGATCAGTTTAGCCAATAACCCGGCGCTATTTTGAGCTTCGGGCAGTTTTAAGACTTGAATAAAATAATCAGAAACGGTTTGGTCGGCGACCAAGACCTCGGCTTCATAGGGGGATAAATGGTAATCGGAGACAAAACGCTCTCTTCGCGCTTGGGGAAGCTCGGAAATTTCCGACTCGAGTTTTGCAATCCATTCCGGTGAAAGATCGATGGGAACCAAATCGGGATCGGGAAAATAGCGGTAATCGTGGGCTTCTTCTTTCGAGCGCATCGAAACGGTTTCCTTCCCATTCCAAAGGCGCGTTTCTTGAATGATTTTCCCGCCGGAAGCGAGAATATCGGATTGGCGGAGAAACTCGTATTCCAAGGCGTCCTTGACGTTCTTAAATGAATTGAGGTTTTTGATTTCCGCCCGAGTGCCGAGTTTTGTCTGGCCTTTCGGCTTTAAAGAGATGTTGGCGTCGCAGCGCATCTCGCCTTTTTCCATGTCGCAGGAAGAGGCGCGGGCGTATTGGAGAATTTCCTTGAGGCTCGTCAGATAAGCGTAGGCCTCGTCGCTTGAAAAAATTTCGGGTTTCGAGACGATTTCAATCAAGGGCACGCCGCCGCGGTTGAAATCAACCAGTGAGTGGTTCAGCGCTTGCGAACCTACGGCATGGAGAAGTTTGCCCGCGTCTTCCTCCATGTGAATACGGGCGAGGGGGACGATTTTCGTTTTCCCGTCCTTGAGGCGCAAGGGAACTTCTCCGCCGAGGCAAAAGGGCTCGTCGTATTGGGAGATTTGATAGGCCTTGGGGAGGTCGGGATAAAAATAATTTTTTCTGGCGAAAATGGATTGATGCGCTAGCTTTCCGTTTAAAGCCAGAGCCGCTTTAAAGGCGAGTTCGACGGCTTTTTTGTTTAAGACCGGAAGCGCCCCGGGTTGGCCGGTGCAGACCGGACAAACCCGGCTGTTGGGAACCGCGCCAAAACCGTCGTTAGAGCAGGCGCAGAAAAGTTTCGTCTCGGTATCGAGCTGAACGTGGACCTCGAGTCCCACCACCATTTCAAAGGATTCATTCATGGTTTCTTTCCATGAGACCGTTGAAGCAACCATTTCTTCGCTTAGGCTCAGTCATAATTTTTTCCAAATTTTCAGAAGTTTGAGATCCGACTCGTATTTCAGTCTTTCGCTCGCGACCTTGGGGCTCACCCATCGAGCCGAAAAAATTTCTCCCGCCATCGGTTTCCCTGATTTTAAAAGCGGTTTCATCAAATACCAGCGCACGGTTTTGGAGACGGGCTTTTCGTTTCTTTTAAAGTCGTAGCGGGCGGTAAACAACGGACGGATGATTTCGCATTCCCATCCGGTTTCTTCCCACACTTCCCTCAGAGCGGCCGCTTTCGGCGTTTCATTTCTTTCGATATGACCCTTGGGAAAGGTCCAAACTTTTTGGCCCATCAGGTTTTTTACGCGGACCAACATCAATTTTCCATTTTTGCTTAAAATTCCGCCTGCCGCTCTTTCTTTAAGGGCCATTAGTTCAGTTGCGGAAAATTGACGGCCTTTTCAACGGCTGCCGCGAGAGACAATAATTTCTCGTCTTCAAAAGCGGGAGCGATCAGCTGAAGACCGATGGGCAAACGGTCTTTGTTGAGCCCGCAGGGAATGGACAAACTCGCGTTGCCGGCTAAATTCGACGGAATGGTAAAGATGTCCGACAAATACATCGCCACCGGATCGGCCGATTTTTCGCCGAATTTAAAGGCGACGGAAGGGGCGGTGGGGGTCGCCAGAAAATCAACTTCCTTAAAAACGTTTTCAAAATCCCTTGAAATCAGGGTTCGCGCTTTTTGAGCCCGGTTATAATAGGCGTCGTAGTAGCCGGAGCTCAAGGCGTAGGTTCCCAGCATGATGCGCCTTTTGACCTCGGGCCCGAAACCCTCGCCGCGGCTTTTTTCGTAAAGCTCCGAAAGGCTTTTTACGTTTTGCGCGCGGTGACCGTAGCGGACTCCGTCAAAGCGAGCGAGATTGGAGGCGGCCTCCGACGGCGCGATGATGTAATACGTCGCGACCGCGTAAGAAGTGTGCGGAAGCGTGACTTCTTTGATCTCGGCGCCCATGGTTTTAAGATTGTTCACGGCGTCCAAAACGGATTTTCGAACCTCGGGGTCAAGACCGTCGGCAAAATATTCTCTCGGCATTCCGATTTTAAGTCCGCGAATGCTTTCAAGCGGCATTCCTGAAAAATGGTTTTGAGCCTGGGGCGCGGAAGTTGAATCCTTGGGATCGTGTCCCGCAATGGAGGAAAGAAGAAGCGCGGTATCTTCAACGTTCCTGGCCATAGGGCCGATTTGATCGAGAGACGACGCGAACGCGATGAGGCCGTATCTCGAGACAAGACCGTAGGTCGGTTTAATGCCTACGAGTCCGCAAAAGGAAGCCGGTTGCCTAATCGAGCCTCCGGTGTCGGAGCCCAAGGACAAAGGCGCCATTTTAGCCGCGACCGCGGCCGCCGAACCGCCGGAGGAGCCGCCTGGGACCGTCTCCAAGTTCCACGGGTTTTTGGTCTTAAAGAAAGCGGAGTTTTCATTGGAGGACCCCATCGCGAATTCATCGAGATTGGTTTTCCCGAGGATGACGGCGTCTTCTTTTTTGAGTTTTTCGACGATGGTCGCGTCATAAGGCGCTTTAAAGCCCTTGAGAATTTTGGAGGCGCAAGTGGTTTCGACGCCCTCGACTAAAATATTGTCCTTGACCGCGATGGGAACTCCGGCCAGTTTCCCGAGTTTTTTCCCTTGAGCTCTTTTTAAGTCGATTTCGCGGGCGGAAAAGAGGGCCTTTTCCTCCAAGAGCGTGATGAAGGCTTTGACCTTGGGGTCTTCGGTTTTGACGCGGTCAAGATGCGCTTGGGCGACGTCCTCGGCCTTGAGATTTCCGGAGGAGACCTCTTGGGCGATTTTTGACGCGGAAAGCGAAGTAAGATTTTTCATTCGATTATTTTTGGAACCTTGAAAAAAGGCCCGTCTTTTTCCGGAGCGTTGTCGATTAAGGCGTGGTTTTTTTCAAACGGAACCGCCTGGTCTTCCCGGAAGGCGTTCTTGAGGCCCAAAACGGATGAGGTCGGCGGCACGTTCTCGACGTTTAAGCGCGACAACTGCGCGATGGAGTCGAGGATTTTCACGAATTGAGATTGATATCGGGAGATTTCCTCGGGAGTTAATGAGAGTTTGGCCAAGGCCGCGATTTTGCGGACGTCTTCTTCCGTGATCGAAGAGGATTTTTCCATTAAATGACCTCCAGCGGCGCGTAGCGCAAAACGAGTTTGGCGATTCGGCCGTTTTGAAATCGGATGAGGGCCTTGGCGGTTTCGCCGCTGCCGGATTTTTCCAGCACTTCTCCCGTTCCAAAGAGCGGATGCCGGACCCGGGAACCGACTCTGAGCGAGGCTCCCATTCTCTGCGCGGGGATGTTCGGGTTTTGGAATGCGGAGGCGGGCGTCGCGAGCGGCCTTTTTCGGGGGCTTGAAAATTCGCCTTCGACGCGCGCTTCCATGATGAATCGAGAAGGGATGTTCGAATAAGTTTGGCCGAAGACGCGGCGGGTCGAGGCATGGGTCAAATACAGCATTTCTTTGGCGCGCGTCATGCCGACGTAACAAAGGCGTCTTTCTTCCTCGAGTTCTTCCGCGGAAGAATTGTTCGAGCCGATGGGAAACAAACCTTCCTCAAGGCCGGTTAGAAAAACGACGGGAAACTCAAGACCCTTGGCGAGATGAATGGTCATGAGGGTTACGGCTTCCTCGCCTCCCGGAGTCTCGTCGCGGTCGGTCTGAAGGGAGATTTCTTCCAAATATTGGCCGAGACTGAGGGGGGAACCGGCGGCCTGCCTTCTTTCTTCATATTCCTTGACCGAGTTTAAAAGTTCTTGAACGTTGGCGAGCCTGGACGCCGCCTCGAGATCGGTTTCGCATTCTTTTTCCAGCCAGGATAGATATTGAGATTCTTCCAGAATGCGCGCCATCGCCGCTCCCGCGGATAAAGACGGCAAATCGGCCTGCATCCTTTCGAGAAAGGAGCTCAGTTCTTTCAGAGACCTGCGGCAGGAAGGGGTTAAGCTCTCGATATCGGATGCGGCTTTAAAAGAGTCTAGGGCGCCGAGGTTTTTAAAATTCGCGTAGGCTTTAATTCTTTCAAGGCTGGTTTTCCCGATGCCCCGGGGAGGCGTATTGACGATGCGCATGAGGCTGATTTCGTCCTTGGGATTTAAAATCACGCGCGCGTAGGCCAAGGCGTCCTTGATTTCCTGCCTTTGATAAAAGCGCATCGCTCCGATTAAGCGATAATTGATTCCGGCGCGGCGCAAGGCTTCTTCAAAGGAGCGGCTCTGCGCGTTGGTGCGGTAAAAAATCGCGAAATCGGAAAGGGAATGCCCGGACCTTTTTCCTTCCTCGATTCTGCGGACGGCCCAGGACGCTTCTTCTCTTTCATCCATCAGTTCCTGGACGTGGATGGCGTTTCCGCCTTCTTTTTGCGTCCACAAGGTTTTTGATTTGCGCTTTCCGTTGTTGCGGATGACCCGCCCCGCGGCTTCGAGGATGGGTTTCGTCGAGCGGTAATTCTGCTCGAGAGTGACGACGCCGGTATCCTTAAAATCGCGCTCGAATTCCAAAATGTTCCGGATATCGGCTCCTCGCCAGGAATAAACGCTTTGATCGTCGTCTCCGACCACGCACAAATTTTTATGTTTGGAAGCGAGCGTTTTGGTGATGATGTATTGAGCGTGATTGGTGTCTTGATACTCATCTACGAGAATATGCCTAAAATAATCCTGGTAGTATTCCCGAATGGAGGGGTGTTCCTTTAAAAGAGAGCAGACTTTCAGCAGCAAATCTCCAAAATCGACCCCGCCGGTATTTTCCAACTTTTTTTGATAGATGCTGTAGATCTTCGCGGCGGTTTTTCGAGACGCGTCGATGGTCGTTTCGGCGTAAATCGCGTAGGAGTCGGCGTCCAGAAGATCGTCTTTGGCGCGGGAGATAATTCCGGCATACATCGAGGCTTTGGCCGATTCCTTGTCGAGGCCCAGTTCTTTCATCGCCTCGGTAATCAGCCTTTTCTGGTCCGATTGATCGTAAATCGTGAAATGACGGCTTAGTTTCGCCAACTCGTGGTGCTGGCGCAAAAGTTTCGCGCAAAAACCATGAAAGGTGAAAACCCAGACGGCGCTTCCCTTTCCCGGAGCTAAGGATTCGATACGCTGCCGCATTTCCTCGGCGGCTTTGTTGGTGAAGGTCACGGCCAGAATTTTTTCGGGCGGGACGCCTTCCTCAATTAACCTCGCGATTCGGTAGGTGATGACCCGCGTTTTTCCCGTTCCCGCCGCGGCTAAAACCAAAAGCGGGCCTTCCTTATGAAGAACCGCGCGCGCTTGCTCCGGGTTGAGAAGATCAAGGTTCATGGTTGAATAGAAAAACTTCAAGTTCAATTCTACCAAATCCGGGAGAAGCGGGGTGAAATAATTCAGCGGCGGTGTTCATCGAGAAATTCAAGGAATTTTGGCTTGAAAGAGTCTCCAAATCGGGTAAAGGCCGACAGATGACCCCCTCCGGGAACAATCCAAAGCGTCTTTGGTTGAGGAAGTTCCTCAAACAATCTTTTCTCCAGCCGAAACGGAACGATTCGGTCCTTGGCGGAGGCGATGACCAAAATGGGAATATGCGGCAATCGGCGAACGTAGTTCAAGGGCGCGTAGTGGTCGGAGATGAAAAGCCTTGATAGCGGCCACTGGAAAGGCCAGGTCACCCAAGAGCGGGACAAGACGTCTTCGGCCATATCCTGATAAGAATCGAAGGAATTTTCGATGATGAGGGCTTTGATGCGCGGATTTTTAGCGAAATGCCCTAGGGCCAAGGACGCGATGCTAAGAGCGCCTCCCAAGCTTTGTCCCCAGATGAAAATATCCGAGGGCAAGTCCCGGCGCTTTAAAACATAGTCAATCGCCGCTTCTCCATCTTTAATAGCGCCCTTGACCGTGGGCTTTCCGTCCGAGGCTCCGTAGCCGCGGTAATCGAAAATGAAGACGTCGTAGCCTTGGGCGGGGAGCCAGTATGAAAACATGAAATGAGAAGTCATGTTTTCGCCGTTGCCGTGAAATTGAACGAGAATTCCCCTGACTTTCGGCTGGGAGGTTTTCATGAGAAGCCCGGTAATCGCAATTCCGTCTTTAGAGGGAAACTTGAACCATTCGGATTTTATTCCCAGCGATTCCGGGCGGTGGTAGAGACGGTGGCTTGGAAAAAAGAAATCGTGCGTGCAGCCGGATAAAAGAAAGACGGAAAGAAACGGAAAGTAACGGAGAGTAAAAAGCTTTCCCCTCTTTCCGTTCTTTCTTTTGCTTTCCGTTGCTTGTTTCAGCCGCGAGCCCTTTTTCTTTTTTTAATTCGATGGCGAAGTCGGGATTGCCGATGCCTTCGGCGGGCGAGTCTTCGTATGCGGGTTTTTCGCCTTATTCCCGGTTGGATGAGAATGATTTGACCGGGTCTCAAAGTACGCACGCTCCGGATGTGGTTGATTTTGATGAGGTTTGAAATGGTGGTGTGATAGCGGCGCGCGATTTTGCCGAGAATGTCTCCCCGTCTAATGCGATAGCGAAGCATGGTTGGCCCCGGGTTCCAGTCCTTGATTTGGGCCAAGGCCGTCTCGAAACTTTTAGCCGTGCCTTGGGGAAGCTTAAGCACGAAACCGGCCTTGTTTTCCGGCGTGCACCAGGCGCGAAGCTCCGGGTTTAGTTGACGAAGGGCGCTTTCGCTTGTCTTAGCGCAATGAGCGGCGATGCCCAAATCAAGGGCATGGGGAATAGTCACGGTGTCATAGGGTTCGGGCGAGGCGTATTGGGGATGAAAACCATATTTTTCCGGATTTTCTCCGATTAAGACGCAGGCTTCAAATTTAGGAACATAGAAATTCGTTTGCGTCGGCAGGGCGCCGCGGGATGAAAGGGTCCCGAAATTTAAGGCGCGGCTCATTTTCATTTCATAGCCCAAGCCGCCTTCTCCCCGATTATAAGCGGCTAAGGCCAAGGCCCAATCGCCGAACCAGCGGTGAAGATCCGAAAGATAATGAATGGCGGCCATGGTTTCTTTCTCGGGGTCGTAACGCTCATCTTCCCAATAGGTGACTTTAAGGCCGTATTTAACCGCGGTGCCCGGCATGAATTGCCAAAGGCCCGCCGCGCCCGAGCGGCTCAAGGCATTGTCTTTAAATTCGCTTTCAGCCATGACGAGATAAAACAATTCCGGCGGCAACCCTTTTTTCTTGAGCGCCGACATGATCATATCCCGGTACATCCCGGATTTCGATAAGGCCGCCTCGGTCGCTTTGGGACGGCGAAGATAAAGGTCGATCATCTTTTGAACGTTCGGGTCGTTGGGGTTGATGGCGATGTGTTCGGTTTCCGAGGTGATGGAAACGCGAATTTTTTTCAGCATATCGTCAAAATCAGGGGCGAGGATCTTAGGAAGGCCCGTGTCATGAAAGCGGGAGATCACGATGCTAAATGCGTCCGCCATTTTTTCCCGTCCGGCGCTATCTTGCCCATTTTTAAAATCAGAGAGCCCTTCTTGGTAATCCGCTTTTGCCTGGGAGACCCCGTCCAGGGGGATGGTCGAGACTTGCGGCGCTTGTCCTTGCGCGGTCGCCGAGGAGAGGGCGGGAGTTTTGAGAATCGCGGTGGATGAGGAAATTTTAGGAGGGGCGGGGGAAACCAAGGGCGCCGCCGGAGCTGGGGTGGAAGCGGTTTGAATTTGAGCGGGAGCGTTCGTCGATATCGCGGCCGCCGGAGGATGCGCGAGCGCGGTGGGGGTCGAGATTTTCACACCTTGCGCCAATGCGCCCAGCGGAGTTAATAATAAGGAAAAGACAAAGGTTGTCGGTTTCATGGGATTATCTTTTATATTCTATCAAACCAAGGGCTCAATAATAAATTAAAAAATTGAGTCCCGCCTGCTTGTCGGGGCCGTTTCTCTCGGCCTTGGCTCGGAGAGAAACTGATTTCGTCAAGTCATACTGACTCTCTATTTTCGCGCCGATATCATCTCTGGTATCACCTAGAAAATATCCAAAGGCAAAACCTTCCAATCGAAGCCGCCATTTGGATGTCAGATCCGCGACAGTTCCTATTCTCCCTCCGCCGCCCAAACGGTAATAATTCCTGAAAATTTGTCCCGCGCCCGCGTCGGCGTCGATGAGGATGTAATTGATTTGATGCCAGGGAACCAGCGGCATATTGAAAGAAGTTCCGCCGCCGGCCCTGAGGCCGAAGTAATTCGCGTTCCAAGGATCCTTGGGCGCGAGCTCGTCAGCGGTTTTCAGGCCGAAACTAAAATTCCAGGAGGGTTTGTGAATGAGCGGCTCTTGGGGAGACAAGGATAGGATGTGAACTAAATCCAGATTGTGCAGATAAGCACGGCCGGTTTTAAGATCGCGCCGCATATCTAAATTAACCATCGCAAGCTCGCTGTTGGGGAGATATCCTTTTGGGGAATCGAGAAGATCGTGAAGCCCGGGACGCCAATTAAATTCCGTGAAATCCGTGCTTCCGGCGCTTTGGCCGACGCTGATACGCGCGCTGGGATGCCCCTCTTCCGGCGGCGTGGGCGCTGGAACTTTTTCAGGCGGTGAAGAAATTCCAAGGGCGGCTCTTGCCGACAGGATTTGATGCCTGACATCGCGAGAAGCGTCTTCGTTTTTCTTCCGGTAATCCGTTTGATACTGCAGATATTCAGCTGCGAGGTCTAAAAGGCGCGCTTGTTTTTTTGGAGGCAAATTTTTCAACGTCTTTAAAGTTTGTTTTGGAGAGGCAATGAACTTCGGGATCATTTTGATTTCGTCGGAGCTCAAATGATTTCTCAGATTGATGATTTCGGTTAGAATCGCGGGTTCATAGGTTTCTTTTTTTACCAGTCCCGCTTTTTTCACGGCACGAATGGTGTCCGCGGGAATGGTGTAAAGAGGCCAGTGAGTAATGAGGTGAGTCTTGGGATCGGCGACTTCAAGAAGGGCGAGCAGTTGATAAGAACAGTTTTTGTTGAAGAAATAGTAAGGAAAGTCTACCTCGTTTAATTCCCATAGATGATTGAGAAGTCGAGAAATCGCGGCGGAATCGAGGTTGAGCTGATATTCCCATAGATCGCGGTTTTCAAAATCATTGTACTGCTCGACTTTCAATGAGTAGGGTAACGTGGAAAAATAGCCCGGAAAAACTCCGAAGAGGCCATCAACGATGAAAAGGAAGCCGTTTTTGGTGTTGACTTGAGCCGCGAAGCTGATGGAAGGATCCATGAGTTCACTGGAATTATTGAGGCGTAAAAAAGTGTGTCCGTAGAGAGAAGCGGGATTTCCCATATAGGCCGAGGCGAAAACGAGGGTGATGGAGGGCGCCGTCATTTTCTTTTTCCAAGTCTCAAAAGCAGGGCAAGAAATGGAGGCGTCTTGAACCATGAGTTTTGATTTGAGCCAAGCGTAACGGGCCGGAAATTGGCAGATGGTTTTTTCGCGTGTCTTTAAATCCGATCCAAATAACGCCTGGATGTCGGCTTCCATCTCTTTTTTAGGATTCCTTCGTCCTTGAGGGGAAAGAAAAAAGTTAGGGCTAGACGCATCGCTTTCGAGTCTGAAGGGGCTCGCGCGGTAGTGAAGAAGAAGTCGCCATATCCGGCGCTTACTTAAATTTTCTGATCGCGCTTTTTGAATAAGTTTTTGAGCTTGGCTGGAACAGAGAGCATTGATGGGGCTGAGCATCGTAAGAAAAAAAAGAAAAACCGGCGGAAACAAGCTCCGCCGGTTTCTGATGATAATGTAAGACCCCGCTTAAATGAGCGAGCAAGACATGGACATTTTCGGATTTTTCGCGATGGCGGCTCTTAAATTTTTCACTACGGAAGAAGGGGAAGACATCGCGTTTTTGGTGATGGATGAGTAATGGGTTTGCGTGAAATGGGCGAAGGCTCCCGTTGAATTTTTAGAGCAACCCATGAGACTTGCGAGTGTGGAAACATAGGCGCCGCCGCCGGAAGCCATTTGACGGTTAAGATCTCGCCAATTTTGCGTTGCAAAGCGTTCCTGCCGCAATTCGGCCTGGGCGTTTTTGCCGCCGCCGTTGGCTGCGGTACAGCCGGATGTCCCTGTGGTGATTGCGGAGCTTTGCGGTGAGATTGAGTTGTTGGTTGTTCCCGCGAGAACTTGCTGAGGGACGTTGTTTTCTTTGAAAACCAAGCTACCCAGCCCGCAACCCGCGTCATTTTGATTTCCCGCATAAACCATTCCGGATACAAACGTCACCGCCACGAACGCAAACATCATTTTTTTGATCATGGATTCTCCTTTTTTATTTTTCTCGCGAGCCGTTCCGGCCCCGCAAGGAAAAGCTTAGATTAATTTATCAGCGGCGTCAAATTTTTTTAATCTTTCCTGAAATTTCAGCAGACAGCGCGCTTGTTCGGGATGCGGAGGGCAATCTTAGGTAGAAGAGGTAGGCCCTTTGCCGAGGGTTTTATGGGCCTTTAGGCCCAGGCCTTAAAAAGGATTTTCTCTTATACTTAAATTGTGATGAGTTTGGAAAAACTTCGCCGGAAGTCGAGCCTCTGGGCGCTCGTAGTCGCTCTGGGAATAGGCCGTCCCTTGTGGGCGGTTGAGTCTTCTGAGCGTATTCCCAGCGCAACCCCTTCATTTAATTTTACTCTTCCTTCAGGAAACGAGATAGAGCCCCTTTCACAGTCCTTCAATCAAGGCGTAGAAGCAAGTCGCCAGTCTCAAGCTCGGATTGCTCAACCGGAAATTCATTTTCCTAGCGAAGTCTTTGTTCAAAAGCCTTTAACCTCAAGTTCCGCCGAAAAGCAAACTCATTCTCCAAACGCTTCTTCCCCGCATTTTATTTCCGCAAGCGTCGCCTCGATTCAAAAACAGGAAAATCCGGTTCAAAGCCAGAGCCTTCAAGCGGGTCACTCGCGTGTTCAAGGAGAGGCTTTATTTGACGGGGAACCTGGGTCTTGGAAATATGACTCTGAAGGGGCTTTATGGCTTTCCGGGAAACAAGCCCGTCTCATCGGGGAAGGTTCGTTCGGGCGTGTTTTTGAGCACCCGGCCAATTCCAATTGGGTCGTCAAAATTATTCATGGGAGCAGAATTTACGGAGATGTCGCGTTTTACGAACATCCGGAGTTTCAAAATCTGGAAAAGCTATCAAAACTGGGGCTTGCGCCTCATCCCGTGGATACGGGCCTGATTCGCGGAATTCCCTATATTGTTTCTGAGCGCGTTTGGGGAGAGACTTTGGAAACAAAAATCGGACAAAAAAAATTCGGAGTTGCGGACTTAGGATTGTTGCGGGGGATGTTGAGTCAATTTTTGCGCAGTCATTTTTCCATTACGGATTTGACTCCCAGTAACGTCATGATCGGAACAACGGCTTCAAACTCCGGGCCGCGGGCCTATATTATTGATGCCGGGCTTTTAGCGGCTCGAGGTTTTTTCGCAAACCCCTTTATTGATGTTGAAGACCTGATCAAGGACTGTAATCAGCTTCTTGCTCACTCGGGGGCAAAGTATCAACTGGCTCTTGAACATCGCGAAGGAGATAATAAAATTTCGCTTTTCTTTTCTCGGGGCTCGTGATGAAAAAGAAAAACCATTTTTCATGAAATCTTGGAAACTACTCTTCTCCGGAATCTTATTGGCGGCTCCTTTCGCGGAGGCGGGTTCTTTGGGGTCTGCGTGGGTTTTGGCCGATTCCTCAGGCGGCTATTCGAAAGATAATCCTGCGACGGTGGACCGAATTACTTTCGGCAATCAATTCCAGAACCAGGGAATGGATCAATGGTGCGATCGGCTTCCGCTGATTGTTCCTTTGAGTCAGGATTTTGTCAACAATATGGGCCAGGGGAGCGCTCTCATCGGGGGAACTTTTTCCGGGACAAGACAATTTCTTCGCTATCCGGATGGAAGCTTGGCTTTAAACGACACTCTTGAAATTAAATTTCAAACCGGGTATGCGCAAACGGTCATTCAAAAAGCCGTGGGCGCCACTCAAAGAGCCTTGGGAGTCTATGGCGGGGTTTCCGTAGATGGCCAATCGATTGTGACGCGGCCTCTTCATGCGGCCAATTCCTGCGCTCAAATGAAACGCCTTTTGAACGTGATGGACTTTAAAACCATTCTTCCTCTTCGCGCCGATAGAATTTCAAAAATGGAAGTGGGGGAATTGTGGGAAATTCCCATGGTTTATCAAATCTCTTTTGAACCCTTGGACGCAGCCCAGGTCATTAAGACCCCGCTGTCTTTTGCGCCGTTTTCCGCTTATTTTGCGGTAGGGCTTTCCAAGACGGCGGACCCGACCGTCACTCTATTTAGAAAAGGCCCGCACGACTTACGCCTTAAATTACATTTTGACCAATTTCGGGAGGTGAATGTTTCTGGTGGGAGCGTCGTTGGCCCCATTCCGGCGACCGATATCGGAACGCCGGGAATTGAGTCTCTTCTTTCAGAAATGCTTCCCAATCTTATTTCTAATCCAGTGCTGAAACTTTTCACGCGAGAGGTGGATGATTATCTCGCGGCCCAAATTGCGGTTTTAATGTCAGGCGAGCGTGGACGTCAAATTTTCTTGGAATATCGCCTGGACCCGGCCAACCAGGAACAGATGAAAAAACTAGCCAAACTACTCAGAGGAGATTTGGGCGTTTTGGCCGCCATGAAAAATTTGCTTACGAATTGGGAAGACGGGGCGGAAACTCAAAACGTCCAAAAAACGCTTGAGGCTTTAAGGCAAAAGCATACTCAAAATTTACGCGTGCCGGAATCTTTGTCGGGTCTCGACAGCTACAGAGACAGCCTTAAGACTCTCAATTTTTCAGTTCCGTTTCTGTTTAATTACAGCGGTTCTGTCGCGCGCAATAGAGATCATTACGTGATTGCGACGCCCAAAGGATTTGAGTTTTATTCTTACAAATCGCAGAAACAATCGAACTGGGGTTTTTTAAAGCCCCCGGTTCTGGGTTCGTCTCTTCGCCACAATCAAAGTCAAAGCGTTCAGTCCGTGCTTTTCCTTCAGCCCAAAGCGGGAATAAATCCAAGCGCCGAACAGTTGATTGTCTATAACCGAGAAACGGGTATTTTGAGATTAGGAGATATCCATAAAGAGTTAGCCCGCATTGATTCTCTGACAGGATCGATAGGAAGTTTAGGAAAAGATGTTCCTGAAACGAAAATACCAAGAGAAATTGAAGCGTTAACCCAGGGGTCTCAACACAAGGGTTATGTGGAACTGAGCGTCATTCTGACTCCCAAAGCGATTCATCAAATTGTGTCTGCGTCGGCTTCATCGGTTTTGCGCGCGTTTCAATTGTCTTTGTCGGGAGGGGACCGCGCGGTTTTTGACTATGCCCTTAAACATTCGCGAATTTCAGAAGATGGGGCGATTCATTTTAAACGCTCGTTTGCCCGGCATCTCGATGAGCTGAGTTTGCTTGACCCGACTCGTAAGAGACTGGATACGGTTTTATCCTGGGCGGGAGAACTTTTTCATCAAGCGCAACTTCTAATTTCCGATTTAAGTAAAATTAGGAACCTTTCTCCTCAAGAGCAATCCAGGGAATTTCTTGGTATCCTGGACGGCAGTTCCCATTGGTTTGAGTCATATCCTGGATATGGGGGAGTGATGAGCGTTCTTTTAAGGCTTGCGCCGAGAGAAGGAGTTGCGGCGGATTTGTTTCTCCACGTAGACAAGAAAAAAACGGATTCGTCAAACCCGACAAAACGCTATCTCTTGAACCCTCAAATTTTAAGCGGAGTATCCTTGCGCGCGGTAAGCGAGATTGAGCGCGCGTTCATGCCGCCGACTCCGCTTAACGATTAAAACCCGACGCCGGCGGTCAATTCTCCGCCCGATATTCCGTGGAAAACCATGTAGGCCGCGCGCAAAGTCACGAAGGGAATGGCGGTAAAATCTACTCCGGCGGTTAAACGGGAACCCGTAGCGGTGGCGGAAAGACCATTAAGACCGACTAGTTGAGCGGAATCAATGGTGGCTTTTGTGTCGTCAAAGCCGACTCCAAGAAAGGGTTGGATGATGGGGAGTCTCCAGATGGCGCTGGCGTCTGCGGACAAATGGGTCATGGAAAATGCGCTGTCGTTAATGACGTCTCCCATGGCCGAGAGTTCAATAGTCGGCAAAAAGAGAAGAATTCGTGAGGGCGTAAAAAGCCCGTAACGGAGTCCGCCGCCTAATACCGTTGCTCCATCATAGCTAAAGCCGTGCGCGACCACGTCCAAGTGAAAGGGGAGTCCAACCGTCGCCTGGAGCATGGGAAGACCAAATTCCTTGACGCCGTTGTCTTTAAGGACGATGTCGTTGGAGTTAGGGGTCGTTTGCATGACTCCAACTAATTGAACGGAAGCTCCGGGAAATCCGGTTGGGGGAGTCGGATCAAACTCAGCGCCGCCCAAGACGCCGCCAATATCAAGAGCGAAGGGCTTGAGCGCTTGGGCTTGGATCAGGGAAGAAAATTGGTTAAAGGGGCCCGCCCAAGATGATAGCGGTGTTAAGAGGACAAGCGATAAGACGAAGAGGCCTAATTTTATTCTCATGGCGAAATGTTAGCAAAATTTGCCTTGAGTTTTTCAACGAGATATAAAAATATCGGCCAGAGCGGTTAGAAAAACGATGTTTTTCGCTCCAGAATAGGAAAGTCCGTTGACGAGCCGCATAGCTTCCCTCCAGGATTGGCGCGCGGCGGCGAGTTCCTTTGAATATTGGCGAATATCCTTGCGGATTTCCCGGCGCATGGCCGTCGACCAATAGCGTTTCGCCCTGGAATAATCGGTCTTGGCTTTTTGATATCGTTCCATCGCCGATAAAAAACGTTGACGCCCGCGCTCAAGAGTCTCTTGGGCTTTTTCTCGAAGACTCGAATTTAAGGCGAGTTTTTGTTTCGCTTTTTCCATTTCGACTTCCAAGCGGGCTTTAAGAATCAAGGGTTCAGGAACGCTTTTAAGTTTTGAGGCAAGCCCAAGGGTTTGAGTGGTCCATAACCACCATTTGGTAAGGTCGAACTGATGCCAACGAATGCCGTTTCTCCAATCCGCTGGAAATTTGTGATGAAAATTGTGATAGCCTTCTCCAAAGGTGAGAGGCGCCAAGAGCCAGTTGTCTCTTGCGGAGTTATTCATGGAATATGGTTTGCCCCCCCAGACATGGGCTGCGGAATTAATCAAAAAAGTCATATGGTGGACGACGACCATTCTAAAAAGTCCGCCCCATAAAAATCCGCCGAGGGGATGCCCCAGAAGAAGCCCTAGAAGAGTGGGTAGCCCAAAAGAAATGGCGACGAGCAAAAAGGGATACCAACGGTCTTGCCAAAGGACCAAGGGGTCTTTCAGGAGGTCCGGCGCATTCTTTTTTCGTTCATTCGCGTAGGGATCCGTATAGAGAATCCAGCCCATGTGGGCATAAAAAAATCCATTTCCAATGTTATAGGGATCTTTTTCTCCGTCAACATATCGGTGGTGATCGCGGTGGTCACAAGCCCAGTTGAGGACCGAGTTTTGGGCGGCGGCGGCGCCAAAGATGAGATAAAAAAGTTGGAGGATTTTTCCGCATTCATAACTTCGATGGGAATAATAGCGATGGTAACCCGCCGTAATTGAGAGCCCGGTTGCCAAATACATCAGAGCAAAAACCAGCCCATTAGCCCAGGGAAAACCGTTGTGGACCCAATACCAAATCGCGCCTGTGACGGCAATCACCGGGGTCGAAGTCAGCCAAAAGAGATTAAGGTAGTTGATTTCTCTTTCAGGCTTGCCGCTAGGTCTATCCACGTTTTAGTAGCGATAATTTTCCGCTTTATAGGGTCCCTTGGGATTAATCCCCAAATATTCCGCTTGTTTTTGGTTGAGTTGCGTCAAGTGGGCGCCGAGTTTGTCTAAATGAATTCGGGCGACCCGCTCATCCAAAAGTTTTGGCAAGGTATAGACCCTGTTTCCATATTTTTTGGTTTCGCGGTTGGTCCAAAGTTCCAATTGGGCGAGAACTTGGTTGGAAAAAGAAATACTCATGACAAAAGACGGGTGTCCGGAGGCGCAACCAAGGTTGACCAGGCGCCCTTCGGCCAAAACAATCAGAACCTTGCCATCCGGCCAGGTGAATTGATCGACCTGGGGCTTAATGGTCGTTCTGTGAATTTTCCTATCGTTCATCAGGGATGCAACGTCAATTTCAAGGTCGAAGTGCCCGATATTGCAGACAATGGCGTGAGATTTCATCATGTCCATGTGTTTACGACTAATGACATCGCAACAACCCGTGGCGGTGACGAAAATATCTCCGATGGAAGCGGCTTCATCCATTGTGATGACGGAAACGCCTTCCATTGAGGCTTGAAGAGCGGTGATGGGATCTATTTCAGTGACAAAAACCCGGGCGCCCATTCCTTTAAAGGATTGCGCGCAACCCTTACCGACATCTCCGTATCCGCACACGACCGCGATTTTTCCGGCGATCATGACATCGGTGGCGCGCTTAATTCCGTCCAACAGAGATTCGCGGCAACCGTAGAGATTGTCAAATTTGGATTTGGTGCAGGAATCGTTCACGTTGATAGCCGGGACCTTGAGTTTTCCTTGCGCTTCCCGTTGGTAAAGGCGATGAACCCCGGTTGTCGTTTCCTCGGATAAGCCGACGATATCTTTTAAAAGAGCCGGATATTTATCGTGAATCATGTTGGTCAGATCGCCGCCGTCATCCAGAAGAATATTGGGCCCGAGATTGCCTTCAAATTGCAGGGTTTGCTCAATGCACCAGTCGTATTCTTCCAGAGTCTCTCCTTTCCAGGCAAAAACGGGAATTCCGGCCTGGGCGATAGCGGCCGCGGCGTGGTCTTGAGTTGAGAAAATGTTGCAAGAACTCCAACGCACTTCCGCGCCCAATTGAATCAGTGTTTCAATCAAAACTGCGGTTTCAATGGTCATGTGAAGGCATCCCGCGATGCGGGCGCCTTGGAGCGGCTTTTTTCCGCGATACTCCGCTCGTAAAGCCATAAGACCCGGCATTTCCGCCTCAGCTAACGCGATTTCTTTTCTTCCCCAATCGGCAAGCGTAATATCTTTAACTTTATAGTCCATGGCGGCAGTCGGCATAAATTTCTCCTTTTTTCTATCTTACCCTATTGTAGCAAAACCGACCTGTGATATAATAAAAGCCATGAATAAAACCGATAGCCGTATTGCCGAAGAATTGAAAGAGAGCGGGCGCGTTATTTCCGAGTCCGCCCAAATGGCTCCCTTGCTTGAAAAAATAGCGGAGGAACTGGTGTCTTGTTACCGGCGAGGAAATAAAATTTTGACTTTTGGAAATGGCGGTTCGGCCTGCGACGCTCAAAATTTCGCCGATGAACTCGTGGGTCGCTTTGAGAGAAACCGTCCGCCTCTTCCGGCTTTGGCTCTAACGACCAATACCTCGGATTTGACCTCGATTTCAAATGACTTTGGCTACGACGTCGTTTTTGCCCGTCAGCTTGAAGCCCACGCAAAACCTGGCGATATCGCGGTGGCTATTTCGACTTCCGGCAATTCCAAAAATGTTCTCTTAGCGGTGGAAGCGGCAAAAAAACTGGGGCTTTTGGTGATTGGGTTATCCGGGGAAAGCGGGGGAAAACTTAAAGGCCTTGCGGATTTCTGTGTTTGTGTTCCTTCCAAGACGGTGGCCCGCATTCAAGAGGCGCATATCGCCATCATTCAAATTTGGTGCGGGATTATCGAAGACTCTCTTTTTCCAAACGCCCCTAAAGCTCACTGAAATGGGGGAAATTGTTTCTCCAAAGAAGGCGGTTAAAATCCGCGCGGAGTTAAAGAAAAAACGTAAAGTTGTTGTTTTCACCAACGGGGTTTTCGACATCGTTCATGCCGGGCATGTTCAGGTCTTATCTCGCGCAAAAAAACTGGGAGATGTTTTAATCCTAGGTCTCAATCAAGACGAATCGGTTCGCTTGCTTGGAAAAGGGCCGGGGCGTCCTCTTAACTCCTTTAGAGATCGCGCGACGGTTTTAGCGGCTTTGTGTTCCGTCGACTATGTGGTCGGTTTTAAGGAAAAAACTCCTGAGAATTTGATTCGGTCTCTTATGCCTGATATCCTCGTTAAAGGCGCAGATTACAAAAAAAAACAAATTGCCGGAACTCTTTTTAGCGGAAAAGTCATCCGAATTCCGCTCAAAAAAGGCTACTCGACCACGGCTCTTATTAAGAAAATTCAGGGATTAGCCTGAGTTTTATTTTCTTCTGTTTCCTTTTTAATTTTTGCAGTTTTTTTTGCGGTTTTTACGGCCTTTGGCTTTCCCTTGAGGTTCAATTTTTGGAGTTCTGCAATTTTTTCCTCTGCTTTCTTAACGTCTTTGATGAGGGGACTTGAGGGGTGGGATTTTTCAAACGAATTTAAGTCGGCTTGAGCTTCCTTGAGCTTGCCAGAGACGACTTCCTTAACTGCGGCGGCGAATTCTTTTCTTTCTTTAAGCAGTTTTTCTCTTTGGGAGATATTTGATTTTTCCCAAGTCGGCTGGTTGATATCGGCGAGATTTTGTTTGCTTCCTCTGACCGCGGCAACCGCGACCAAATCGTTTCTGTTTTCGTAGTTTTGGCTCACCGAAGACTCAGACAGGCTTTGCTCCAATTGGGAGAACCAATTCATGAGCAGGGTCGTGGTTGATTCCGGTTTCGAAGGTTCATCCGCTTTCAGCGAACCGACAGCGAGAATTCCAAGCGTCATCGCGATAATTATTTTTTTCATGGGTTTCCCTCCTGAAAATTTTTAATGAGAATTTCGACCGCCGGTCCGTAAGAAGGATCAAGCTTCTTGATTTGACTGGCGGCAGCGGAGACCTTTCGCGCATTTTTAAGACGAATTTCTGCCTTTAAGAAATTCATCCAGATATCAGGGTTTCCGGGGTCATTTTTCGCGGCTTTCTTATAAAAGCTCGCGGCTTTGAGGTCATCATGCTTTAAGAAGGCGATGTTGCCGAGATTGTTGTAAGCGGCCGCGCTGGTGGAGCTAATAGATAGAACGGATTCAAAACTTTTTTTGGCCGTCCTGATATTTCCGTCTTCATACTCCCAGATGCCCAAGGCTAGCCGGGGATCGATGAGAGAGGGATCTTCTGAAATTTTCTCTTTCAGCCTTTTACGGATTGAATGATAGGCGGCTCTGAAAATAGCCTTTGAGCTTTCCTTGACAAACTTATCAACTGTTTCCATATTCGGAGCTTCCGCTTTCCATTGAGTCGGCGGCATGGTGACG
This sequence comes from bacterium, assembly GCA_021796015.1. Next base: position 36,884 of record JAJYOT010000001.1, on the reverse strand, counting down.
GGTTCGTAGGTTTCCCAGGCTTTTCGAACGTCAATGATATGGACGTCGCCTTTTTTGGTTTCGGCATTATAAGCGTAGGCGGCGTTTCTGACTGCGTCAAGAAAAGGTTTTCCAATGAGCGTAGACTCGACCGGAACCCAATAAGTGCCTTTATAACTGACCAGGGTGTCTTTGGGAAAGCCGGCGTCGGTCCAAGAAGAGGCGTGCGTATCGAACATAAAGGTCATGTGACCTGGATAGTCAATGATAGCGGTGCGGACGTTTGCCGCGTCGAGCATGGAGATAAATAGCGTCGTCAGATCATCGCATTGACCGCTTTTGCGCCTGAGGGTTTCTCGGGGAAACTGCGCGTAATCCACCGGAAAATTAGGGTCTATTGAATTTTTTTCAAAGGAGTTTGTTGGGTTTTCCGCATATTGCATTCCATAAACTCCCAGAGCTTCCCACAAACGCATGGCGGTCAAAACATCGGAATTTAAAGCGGAGTTGGCGGAAAAATTATCTTGCTGGTGGAGAACCGCTCTTTCAAAATCAAAGATGGGCGTATCGTTGGGGGTGATAAAATTGGCGATTCGCCGCGGGTCTTGCCAGGTGATGGCGTTGCGGGAGTAAACCGTCAACGGTTGGGAAAGGGAAATCGTTTTTTTCCTATTTTTTTCAAAATAGGTGAGGGTCAATTTCGCTTGGATGGGAGTTTCCTGAGTGACATCGAGAATGGTGTTGTTGAGGGTGGCGATCAGAGGAATAGCGACAGAGCTGGCCGGGTCTAATTTCTTAATACGCATATCGTATCCGAAATCCATGTAGTTTTTAATTTGGAAGGTCAGCTTTAGATCCTTAAATGGAGCTTCAGAATTATTTGTGATGGTGGCTGAGCCAATGGGGTGTTTGAGATACCATTTATAGTTGGCGGGGAAGATAGGAGAGAGCGTGACCGAGGAGATGGAAATTTCCGGGCGGTTGGCGGTTCCACCGACAATCACTTTAATTGCTCGGCTTTGTGTTCCAATATCCCCAGTTTTCGCTTCAGTGGCTAGCCGATAATAATAGGTGTGTCCCGTTTGAGCGCTTGAATCCGTAAAGTGATTTTTTGCCGTGGTCCCAATTTGGATAAAATCCTCGTATCTTTTATCAGAACGGTAGACGAGATAATCTTTGGTCCAGGAGTTTTTGACTGTTTTCCAGGAGAGTTCGACGATTCCTTCTTTGGCGGTGTTTGAGATTGAAAGCGGGGCTGATAAAGAAGGGTGGATTCGGAAAGAGAGAATGTGGTGTTGGGCGCGGTCTGAAATCAACAAAAGTTGCTTGTCTACAGAGAGAGAAACAGGATCTCCGATCAGGCTTCCAGAAAAGAAATCCATGATCCAACGCCCATTGGTTGAAAAGGCAGAAACACGTTTAAGTTCGTGATCTAGAACATAGATATAATTTTCGCCGTCAAAAGCCATTGCGATAGGGTTTTCAAATTTTCCAGGCTCTTCTCCTTCTTGGCCCCAAGCGCTGATGAATTCTCCAGAAGGACCGCACTTGAAGACTTCTTTAAGCTCCTTGTCTAGGAAATACACAAATCCAGCCTTGTCCCAGGAGACGGAAACCGGTTTTTCAAGTTGAAAGTTTCCTAGTTTGGGGCCGATGGAAAAGAGATACACTCCGTCCGGCGTATAGGCGTCCACGCGATGGTTTCCCGGGTCGGCGATGTAGAGGGTTCCGGCATTGTTAAGGGCCAATCCCTCTGGGTATCGAACACGCCCTTCCTTGGAGAGGCCATCAAACCAGCCGTCCGGCTCCGCGATGTTTTTATCCCATTTCCATGAGTTCGTCGAATTTTGGACAAAGTGTTCGATGCGATGCTTGGCCGCGTCCGAAACGTAAAGCCCGAGCGAAGGGTCAAAGGCCAAGCCGGTCGCTTTTTCTGTTTGATATTCTTTTTTGCCCTTGCTTCCAAATTGAGATAAAACATTTCCAGAAGAGTTGAGGACATTGAAAATGCCTTTTTTAGTCAAATAGAGATAGGTTTGGGATTGACTCAGTAAGATGGGGTTGGCCTGATAATTCCAAACGGCCTCGGGGCCGGAAGGAAATAATTTCGTGGTTGCGCTGGGTGAAATAGGGTGGACTTTAAATTTGTTGACCACCGAGACGAAATCAATCGTTTTTTTCCCGCTGTCGAGAATGACCAGATTTCCATTTTGATCAATGGCAATTGAGCGTAGTCTCTTAAATTGGCCCGCGCCTGTTCCACGGCTCCCAAAATGTCCCAGCTCGGCTCCATCCGGACCCCATTCCTTCACTCGTCCCTTAGCCGGAGAAATTCCGTAGATAAAGCCGTAACGGTCAACGGCAAAGTCGCTTCCTTTGAAAGGAATTGCGCGTAAAAAATGAGCAGAGGGATCAAATTCTTCAATACGCTGGTTGGAGCGATCAAGAACATAGATTTGATCGGAGGCGTCTACGGCGATTTTGTCGGGCCTAGACCATTCTCCGGGCAGATCGCCTTTTTTTCCAAACCAGAAGAGAAAGAGACCGTCGGGAGTAAAGACCTCAATTTTTCTATTTCCTCTGTCGGCGACGTAAATCCGGCCGTCGGCTCCGATGGAGATTGAGGAAGGATCGTCAAATTGGCCGGCGCGAGATCCTGGAACTCCTAAGGAAAACAAAAATTTGCCGTCGCGGTCGTAGGCTCTGAGAAGCGAATTTCCCGTATCCGCAACATAAATCTTATTTGATGCGACGCCCAATCCTTCCGGATATCTTAAACGGGGGGCGCCTTTTGCGGGAAGAGAAGCGAGGGTTCCGTTTTTTCGATAAACGAGGAGGCGGCCTTTTTCGTCTAAGACGAAATATCGGCCAAGCCCGGCGCGGACGGCTATCGGTTTTTTTACCTCCAAGACGGAAAAAGACGGAAGAAAATGGACCGTGTCATAGCCCCAGGAGGCGGTAGACAAAAGAGTGAAGGCATAGGCGAGAATGATTTTTGTTTTCATGATAAAATGAGCATATCAATTTTTTGACAGCTCTGGGACATTTCTTTGGCTAAAATGAGAGTGTAACAGACGGAGCCCGTTTTTTCAATAGAAAAATTTAAAAAATAAAATATGGTATTCTGTTTAAAATGCGTTTCGCCAATTCCTTGCTTTTCCTATCCATGCTATTTTTCCCCTTGGTGGGAGTGGCGGCCGGGGAACCCGTAATCGCGTGGAAAAGCCCTCCTCTTCACTTTGAGGCCGTTGATTTTGCTGTCTCAAATTTTAACGGCGGAAAATCTTTGCAATTAGCGGTTGCATCTTCCCGAAAAATATTTCTCTACTCTTACCCTGTTGTTTCCTCATCTCCTGTTTCGGTCTATTCTTTGCCTGAAAGCCAGTCTCGGGTTTTATCCTTGGAGACCTCGTCGTTGGGCGCGGACCCAAAACCTAAACTCTTTGTGACTTATTACGATGGTTTATTGGGGCAGGTGGGAACCAGCATTTTGGAGTTTTCATCATCACGGAAAAGTTGGAAGCGGCTGGCTCAAATTCCGTATGTGGTTCGCGTAATTTCTGGCGCGGGAGCGGAGAATTTGTTTTGCCAGCAACTTTTAGACAATGATTCGTTTCCCATGTCCTTGATTTATCCCTTGACTTATCAAAAAGGAGAATATTCCCCGGCCGACAAAAATGATGGACAAGTTTTATCACGTTGGCTTTATTCTCAAACTTTTTTGCGCGTCAACGGTCAAAATTTGAGGGCCGCGATTGCCTCGGGAAATCGACTTGAGATCTCCTCCCAAAGACGGAGATGGGTGATTCCTGGTTCTTATGGCCAATCGTCTAACCGTTTGAGATGGCCCGCTTCCAGCTCTCATACGCTTGAGTTTTCGCCTCGAGTTATTTTTAAAAATAAGCTTTTGTTTGCGGTCAGAAATGATTCGAGATGGGGCATTCTTGCGGAATCGTTTGGAATCTTCGATCGCGGTAGAATTGTTTCATTGGTGTGGAGAAATGGGGAGTTTGAGAAGAATTGGGAAAAGCGGTTTCCGGGTTCCGTTTCTGATATTGGTTTTCTTTCTTCTTCCGGTTTCTCACCACCACAAATTGTCGCTCTGTGGGTAGGAGCTTCCAATAAGTCTCATTTATGGGCCTTCAAACTTTAATTTTAATCAGCGCTTTTGGATTAAGGCTTCAGGCCGCCGTTCCACCGCTCCCGCCTCCCAGTTTTGGAGAGCCCCCTTTTGGAGTTTTGGTCTTAGAACAGGGTGATGCTCCGCAGTGGACGAAAACCGCGCGTCAAATTTCAACTGCTTTTATGGCGCGTTTTCCGGTTGCTTTCGCTTATGGTTTGGCGGATACCGATGAGATTCAAAATGGAATTAACGAGCTTGAGGCCCGTCGGGTCAAAAAAATTATCGTGGTGCCGCTCTTTTACTCTGCCTCAGCGAGCGTTATGAAAGAGGTTCGATATTTACTGGGGATTGGAAAAAATCCTTCTCAAAGTCTTTTTAAGACGGGGCAGGATTTGGCGGGACCTCCTCAAAAACGTCTCAAAATTAACGTGCCTGTCGTTTTAACGCCAACCCTTGATTTTTCCCCGGCATTTAAAAAGATTCTTTTGGGCCGAGCGCTTTCTTTGAGAGTAAACCGGAAGAATGAGAACTTGGTTCTTGTCTCGGAATCTCCTGGATCTCCTCAAGAATCGAAAGATTGGAAAGAAAGGTTAAGCCTTATCGCCGGCCAAATTCAAAAACGGGCGGGCTTTAAATCGTCCCGAGTATTTCTACTCAATGAAGGAAATAGTCAGGAGGAGACCGGAAAATCAGAAGAAGCGTTTAAGGACGCCATTCGAAAAATCAGGTTGAGCGGTCCTGTTTTTGTTTTTTCGACGGAACTTGCCGATGATCTTTTGACCCAACGGCTTCACCATATTCTTTCGGACATTTTAGTTGGCTATAATGAAGAGACGCTTTTGCCGAACCCGCTGATTGTCCCTTGGGTCTTAAAATCTGCGGAGGATGGGGCGAAAATGGGCGATATGCGTAAATATAAGGAAAAGGGGAGTTCCAGTTTCATGAACTTCCCAAAAATTAGATAAGGGGGCGCAATGAGTATTCCTGATGGAGGAACGCCGGTTTTAGATCGCGGTTTTGTTCGCTTGGTTGATTTCATGGGGGGAGATCTCGCGGTTGTCCAGTCGGCGCGGGTGTCTTATGCTTCCGATTCCAAGGGCGAGGAAGCGGACCGCAAACTCATCAATTATCTTCTAAAGCACGATCATATGACGCCTTTTGAACAGTCCGTGTTTAAGTTTCATGTCTCTTGTCCGATTTTTGTCATGCGACAGTGGATCCGGCATCGGATGGCCTCTTATAATGAAATTTCCGGGCGTTATACCGAGGTTAAGGATGAATTTTATATTCCAAAGGTTTGGCGTGGGCAAGACCTGAAAAATAAGCAAGGCTCCGCACCCGCGAACGTCCCTCATGAGGAGTTAACTCGATTGCTTGACGAACAGGTTCGGGCTTCTTATGAGGCGTATCAAAAACTTCTAAAATTGGGTGCGGCCCGCGAAATGGCGAGGATGATTCTTCCGCTTAACGGTTACACGCAATTTTATTGGACGATTAACGCCCGGAGCTTGATGAATTTCGTCGCGCTCAGAGCGGACGCTCATGCCCAGTGGGAAATTCAAAAATATGCGGAGGCGGTTGCCGCTTTTTTTGAGAGTAAAATGCCCTGGACGTTTGCGGCTTTCTTGGGTCATGTTTGGAAAGGGGTCAACCCCGTTTTAGATGCCCGAAAAAAAGAGTTGAATGGAGAGCCGGTTTTGAAAGCATGATTTGGCTGATTGGGTTGGCGTTTTTTTCTTCATCGCTTTTCGCTCAAGGCGTGGCCGTCGCTCGAATATCGGACATTTCCATTCCGGTTCAAGGTTCGATTGTCTTCAAAAACCAGGAAAAGTTTAAGGCTCCCTTTGATGGACGGGTCGAGTTGGTAGATGTTCAAGATAAAACCTGGGTTAAGGCGGGTAAGCCCTTGGCTTATTTGGCGGATACGCAAACAGCTGCTCTTTTAAAATATAAAGGGATGACCCCCAATCAATTGCTTCTTAAGCGTTGGAAGTCAATGTACTCTCTGAGCGTGGTTTCTTGTCCCAAGGATTGCCTGATCCTTCACCACTTTGTTTCGGGAAATCAGCGCATTAAAACTCAGGATTCGCTCTTTAAAGTAGCTTATAAAATCGCCTTGGTGGGAAAAATTCCTGCTCAATACGCTGCTTATATCCGTAACGGGCAGGATTTGGTTTTTTGGTCCGTTTCCAACCCCGAGAAAAAAAAGAGAATCAAAATTCAAAATTATTCTTTGAATAAAGAAACGCCGCCGAGCGGAACCTTTGTGATTCCCATTCCCCTGAATTTCTATTCCCGGGATATTCGGTGGGCCGGGCGCATTACCTTGGCCCAAAGCGTTTTATCGGTTCCAACCTCCTCTTTGATTACCTACCAGGGAAAGGTTTTCTTGCCGATGGAGGTTGTTTCCGGGATTACGACTGACAAAATTACTGAAATAAAAGCTTCGGAGGCGTTATCCGAACACAGTCCGGTTTTAATTTTGAGCGACGCTCAAATCAATAAAGCTTTTCGATATAGTCCTCAACGCGCGCTATCCTTGCAACCGGAAATCTCGACTGCCACCGCGTCTGTTCACGCTTTTTCTCATGCTCAGCCCTCAAGTCAAACCGTGATTCCAAAAAAACCCAAAGGTCCTTCTTTTTGGCAAAGACTCAAGGCCGTGAAGCCCCTGCCTTCTCGCGATCAACAACGAAAATCTAGTTCGGATGAAAATTATGGCAATTGAACCAACAAAGCGCGTTTTAGCTTTGATTCTGGCCGGAGGGCGGGGGGAAAGACTTTATCCGCTGACCGTCAGTCGGCCCAAGCCTTCCGTTCCCTTTGGCGGAAAACATCGGATCGTTGATTTCGTGCTGTCTAACTGCATTAACTCAGGCGTCCAATCTATTTACGTTTTAGTTCAATACATGTCTCAAAGTCTGATTGAGTATTTGCGTTCGAGTTGGCGAACCGTCGGGCTTACGCGCGATCAATTCATCGCCCTGGTTCCTCCTCAGATGCGCTTAGGACAAAACTGGTATCAGGGGACGGCCGATGCCGTGCGGCAAAATCTTAATTTAATTTATGATTTTGATCCGGATATCGTAGCTGTTTTCGGCTCAGATCATATTTACCGGATGGACATCGGCCAGATGATTCATTTTCATTTAAAAAGAGAAGCCGATATCACGGTTTCGGCCATTCCCGTGCCCATTGAACGATCTCAAGGGTTTGGGATTATCGAGGCCGATGAAGAAGGGAAAATTTTGTCTTTTGTTGAGAAACCCAAGATCGCAAAACCCATGCCGACGGATCCCGCCCGCGCCTATGCCTCAATGGGAAACTACTTATTTTCAACGGAGGCCTTGGTCTCGGTTCTTTCCGATAAAACCCTGGGCGCGGGGGCTGAATTTGATTTTGGGAAATCCATCCTTCCCGTTATTCACAAAAAAATGCGCACCTATGCGTATGATTTTGCTCTCAATATTCTTCCCGGCCTCAAATCCCATGAAGAAAAAGCGTATTGGCGCGACGTGGGGACGATTCAAAGTTTTTATCAGTCGCACATGGATATTTTAGGAGAATCTCCGCGTTTTGACTTGAATAATCATCGTTGGCCCATTCATTCGGAGCGGCATGACGGGCCTCCGGCTCGAATTTTAGACGGACGCCTGGTCAATTCCGTCATTGGAGACGGCTCCTTGATTGAGAAATCAAGCATCGCCAATTCTATTTTAGGACGTGGGGTTGAAATTGAAGAAGGCGCGATTATTGAGGATTCCATTATCATGGATTTTTGCCGCATTGGGCGAGGAGCTCGTCTTAAACGGGTGATTGTGGATCGGTTTAATACGGTGGCCAGCCAAGCCGCAATTGGATACGACCGCGAAGCAGACGCACGGAGTTATTTTGTTGATTCCTCGGGCCTTGTCGTCATTGCCCGCGGTAAAACCCCGGGAAGGATTTAGGCGGGCCGTCATTCCGGCGAAAGCCGGAATCCAGTAAGACGGATTCGTTCGGTCTGGATTCCCCGCTTACGACCGCGGGGAATGACGATTTTTGCGTGACGTGTTTAAATGATTAAAAAGAAAATTCAGATTTTTTCGACGGAAGAAGCCGTCGGACTTTTAGGCGAGGCCGATTCCGTCTTGCGTGAAATGCAAAGCCATTACGGAGTTCAGCTTTTTTTACGCCAGGATTCGGACTCCAACGAATTGGTTCTATGGGTTAAGGGAAATTCGACGCGGGTAGAACGGGCCATGAAAAAAATCAAACAGAAATTGAGCGATTTGCGCGGCGAAACGGAAAGTGGCGGTTTCCCTGGTGGGTTTTCCCGCGAAAACATTCCTGATCACATGGGCGAACAAGAGGCTTACCAAACTTCTTTTGGGAAAAAGGTTTCTCCAAGGACGCCAAACCAGAAGCTTTACATTGAGGCCATCGAGAAACACGATTTGGTTTTTGGAATAGGCCCGGCTGGAACCGGAAAAACTTTCCTCGCTGTCGCTTGCGCTTTAAAAGCTCTAGATTTGCGGCAAGTTCAGCGCGTGATTGTGACTCGTCCTGTGGTCGAGGCGGGGGAAAAACTGGGGTTTTTGCCGGGCGATCTTTTGGAGAAAGTAGATCCTTATTTGCGGCCAATTTATGATTCTTTTTATTCGCTGTTGGGGCCAGAGCGGTTTAGAATGTGGCGGGAGTCGGAAGTTTTGGAAATTGTTCCCCTAGCTTATATGCGCGGGCGTACGTTTGAGAATGCCTTTATTATTTTAGATGAGGCCCAAAATACAACTCCGGAACAAATGAAGATGTTTTTAACGCGTATGGGGCGGGGGTCTAAGGCGGTTGTAACGGGGGATGTGACACAAACCGATTTGGTTTCAATTAAGGCTTCGGGGTTGGTTCAAGTTTCTGAAATTCTTAAAAATGTCCAAGGAATTGTTTTTCATCATTTTACTCAGGAAGATGTCGTTCGCCATCCGCTCATCAAAAATATTCTAAGCGCTTATGAGAAATGGGAAAAACGCCGCGGATAAATGGAAATGAAAATTTCCATATTTAAAACTTCTTTGATTTCCGATCCTGCCAGAAAGATTAATAAGTTTCGTCTGGCTGCGAAATGGGCCTTGGGTCAAGATTGGAAAAAAGACGGAAGCTTGAATATTGTTTTCATGGATTCCAAAGAGATGCGCGCTCTCAATAAAAAATTCTTGGGTCATGATTATGACACCGACGTCATTTCTTTTCCCTACGATGAAAAGCCCGCTTTTGGAGACATTTTTGTTTCAGTGCCTCAAGCGAAGCGACAGGCTACTCAAATCGGACATTCTCTTCTTGCGGAAATTCTCACCTTGATTATCCACGGCGTTTTGCATCTGCGCGGATACCGCGACGATAAGCCCGCTCTTAAAAAGAAAATGTTTAAAGAGCAGGATAGGCTGTTGAAACTACTTTAACAGCGACTTGTGTTTGACGATGACGGCCTTTTCTCTCAGAGATTTGATGTATTGGTCCATGAGCTTGTGGCTTTCCACATCCATTAAAATTTCTTTGAGATAGTTTTTGAATTTGTCGAACTCCGGTTTTTCAGCGGCTTGGTGAGACTTGACGCGGATGATGTTATAACCCTCGTCGTTTAAAAGCGGAGCGCTGATTTGCCCAACCTCAAGGGAAAAAACGGCTTTGTCTAAAGCCGGAGGCAAGGCGCCTTTGGGGATAAAACCGATGTCTCCGCCATTGGGGGCGCTGTTGGGGTCCTCGGAATAAACCTTTGCGATTTCAGAAAAAGTGGATGTTCCGGTCATGAGCATAGCCTTATACTGATTGGCGTCTCTGAGCGCGCGGTTTTTTTCCGTTTGTGGATCGTTTGGAGAAACGCGAACTAAAATCCGGGCCAGTTGCACTCTTTCAGAGGTTGAGGACTTGACGCGATCCGCGGCCATCATAAAATCTTGCGCGGCATAAGGCGACATTCCGACAGGAGGCTCGGTGCTTCCGGAATTAACGAAAAGAACGACTTTGTCAAAATAGGTCTGAATCTCCGGGGTTGAAGGTTGTTCGATTTTGGCTTTAACTTCCTGATCCAAAACTTTTTTGGCCATCACTTGTTTCTCGAGCCTTTTTCGGTATTGCTGATAGGTAAGCCCCATGGCTTTCAGCTGTTTATCAAAGGCGGCCTGGGCTTGCAAAGGCGTTAGGGGATTTCCATTCGCATCCGTGTTGAAGCGGGATTTGATTTCCGCCATGGCCTTGTCAATATCGTCTTGGTGGATTTTGATTTTTAAATCTTTTCCGGCTTGATATAAAAGTTGTTGATCAATTAAATCGTCGAGGACTTTATTTTTAATCTGTTGGATAAAGGAAGGATCTCTCATGGCCATAGGATTAGTCTGCGCCATGTCGTTTAAGGTCGCGGCAAGTTCTTTTCGGTAGCGAGACAAAAATATCGGCGAGTTGTTTACGGTCGCGATGACGTCGTCAACCCGGGCGGCGGCTGCCGGCTTCATTAAAGCTAATGCGGTCATAAATCCTAAAACGGCGGTCCAAACTCGTCTATTTGAATTGTTCATCGATGATCTCCACGGGGAATTTTTTCTGAAGGGACTGCAAATAGTCGTCTAGTTTGCGTTTTTCGAGGATGCGGATAAAACGAGCCTTGTCTTTTTCGAAAGAAACCTTGCGTTGAGAATCTTTTCGAATCACATGATATCCAAATTTGGTCTTAATGGGGCCGCTGAGTTCGCCGACTCTCATCTGAAAAATAAGATCTTGAAGCTCGGGGATAATTTCTCCATAAAGGGCCGCTGGCATTTTTCCGCCCTTCATGGCCGATTCGCTGTCGAGAGAATACTCGCGGGCTAATTTCGCGAAATTGGCGCCCCGGCGCACGCGCTTAAGGAGGGTTTCCGCTTCTTTAGGGGATGAAACCAAAATCTGGCTGAATATGACTTCGTAGGGGTGGAGTTTCCAGTAGGCTCTCGCTTTATTCTCGCTGATCGAGGTTATTTTCTTGTTTTTTAGGTTTTCTTCCCAATCTTGGATTAAGAGATATTTCAAGGCTTCATGGAGGCGGAGTTTTTCTTCTTGCTTTATTTTAGAGGCTTCTTGAAGGTATTCAGGAGACCGCGAGACTTGTGATGCTTGGGCGGCGGCAAGCTCCAGTTTATCGCGGATGAGAATATCCAGAAATTGCCTTCGCCCATTGGGGGTCATCACGTAATTCTGATATCCTGGGTCTACTTCGCTGAGGGCTTTCTGAAAGTCGGCTTGCGTGATGGAGAGAGGCCCGACCTTGGCGATGAGGGCTTCTTTCTTTCCGCAAGCGGAGAGAGAAAATACCACAAGGCCCAAGATAAAAACTCTTCGTATCATTAACGCCTATCCTATCATTTTTTCAGGAAGTTGCTCAGCCAATCAAGGGCGCTTTGAGAATCTAAAGACACGATCAAACCGTCTCCCTGTTTTGAATGAGTAAAGCTTAGGTTAGGCGCGTATTTTTGATTCCATTGGAGGATATTCTCCGGAGAGATATTGGCCGAAGAGCCGAAAATAATTTCCAGCTCATTTTTTCTTTGGGAAATCTTGACGATTCCCCATTCCAGGGCGGTTCTCTTGACTTGAATAAGGTGAAAGAGATTTTTGACGGGTTCCGGCGGGGGGCCCGCTAAGTCCTCCATCTCTTTTTTAAGACTTTCTAAATCTTCGATTTTTGCATTACTGAGTCTGCGGTAAAGATCCAATCGCGCCCTTTCCTCGGGAAAATAATCCTGAGGAATAAACGCCGATAGGGGAATGTCGAGCGAAATTTCTTCCGCTCGCAAGGGCGTCCGGGGTTTTTTATCTTTTGAATTTGCGATTTCTTCGGTCAGGAGTTGACTGTAAAGAGAAATTCCCACTTCACGGACAAAGCCGTGTTGCCTCCGCCCTAAGAGATCTCCAGTTCCCCTAATTTCCATGTCTCTCATCGCCAGTTGCGTCCCGCTGCCCAGATGGGAAAATTCCTTGAGCGCTTCCAAGCGTTTCTGGGCTTCTTCCGGCATGAGCGAAAACTCCGCATTTTCGGGATAGAGAAAATAACAGAAAGCTTTTTTAGCTTCCCGTCCGATTCTGCCGCGCAGTTGATAGAGCTGCGCCAAGCCAAATTCATGAGCGTCTTCAACGATGAGCGTGTTGACCGAAGGGATATCGAGACCCGACTCGATGATGGTCGAGGCCGCTAAAACATCGAATTTCTTATGATAAAAATCCCACATCGCGCTTTCGATTTCCGGGCCTTTCATCTGTCCATGCACGGTGACGAAACGGGCGCGTGGCATCAAATCTTTTAGGCGCTTTGTGGTTTCTTCAAGGGTTTTGACGCGGTTGTGAACGTAATAGGCTTGTCCGCCACGGGCGATTTCTTCTTCGATGGCGTGGATGACGGTTTCTTCGCTCCAGGGCAATATCCGGGTCGTAATTGGTAGGCGGCCCGCGGGCGCGCTTTGAATGAAAGAGAGAGATCTAAGCCCTGAGAGCGCTTGGCCAAAGGTCCGGGGAATGGGAGTGGCCGATAACGAAAGAACGTCTACGGTAATTCGAAACCGCTTTATTTTTTCCTTGTCCTCAACGCCAAAGCGGTGTTCTTCGTCAATAATGGCCAGCCCTAAATCCTTAAAGCGGATATCTTTTTGAAGAAGTCTGGATGTTCCGATCACGATGTCGAGGGCACCGTCTTTTAATTTTTCAATGACGGCTTGTTGTTCCGATTTGGTTTGAAACCGGGTTAAAAGTCCAAGCCGGACTGGATAATCGGCGAACCTTTTAGAAAAACTTCGAAAGTGTTGCTCGGCCAGAATTGTTGTGGGAACTAAGACGCAGGTCTGTTTGTTTTCCATTGCGCATTTAAAAGCGGCGCGCATGGCCACTTCCGTTTTCCCAAATCCCACGTCTCCTAACACCAAACGGTCCATGGGATGAGGCTGGGTCATGTCTTCCAAAACCTCCTCTATCGCGCGCGCTTGATCAGGGGTTTCTTGATAAGGAAACTCCGCGGCAAATTCGCGCTCAAGAAGACTGTCTTTGGGGAATGCGTGCCCTGGAGACGCTGCGCGTTCGGCCTGGGTTTTAATAAGTTTCTCGGCTAATTCCCGAACTCCTTCTCGAACGCGTTCTTTCACTTCCTCCCAGCGTCTTTGGTCCAGACTCGAAAGGCGGGGACGTCCGGAGGCGCCTGAAATATATTTTTGTATGGCTGAAAATTCGCTCATGGGTAGATAAAGAATGGAATCGCCGGCAAAAGACAACCGGGCGCATTCAACCTGGCCAAAGCCCGGGGAGCGAACCATCTGAAGGCCGCCGTATCGGGCGATTCCGTAATCTTTGTGGACCACATAATCTCCTTTTTGAAGATCGGAGGAGTGAAGAGTAGCGGTAGGAGAAGGCGCAGCGGCCCAGGCGCGGCGATATTTTCGATTAAATATTTCAGAAGAACTGTAGAAAGCGATTTTTAAATCAGGATGATAAAACCCGTTTCCGATATCTCCAATGAGAAATTGACAGGTTCCCTTGGGGGTTGCGGGAAAAATTTCCTGGATTCTGGAGTTTTCGCCTTGATTAAGGCTGTAGATAAAAACTTGAAATCCTTCTTGAATCAGTTTTTGAATCTCTTTAAATGCGTGTTCCGCGATGCCGCCCGTCGGTAGGTTGGGGCGAGCGCCAAAATCAAGGTCTTGGCTTGAAGTCTCAAGAAGGCGTCCCGCTTCTATCCAATGATGAGAGGGATAAGAGAAATTCTTCGGGAGAGAAACTCCTTCCTTCACTATCCAAAGCGCGTTTGAGAAAAAATCTTGAGAGAACCATTCCCATAAAAAGACGGTTCCTGCCTGCGCGTTTTCGGAAGCGGCGGGGGTAGCTAGTGCCTGGGAAATGGCGCCCGAACTCATTTGGGTTGAGGGTTCAAAACTGCGAAGGGAGGCGACTTGATTGCCGTCAAAGAGAACTCTCGTGGGGGCATCTGCGCTTGGGCTATAAAAATCAAGAATCGCCCCACGAATGGCAAAGTCTCCCGGAGATTCGACGTAGTCCGAGCGCAAATATCCCAGTTGGATGAGCTTTTGAGCGGCTTCATCCCGGGCGATTCGGGTCTCAATTGAAAACACAAGGCTTTGCCGCTCAAAAAAATCAGGCGAGGGAACCTTGGATTTAAGGGCCTCAATGCTGGCGAGGATTAAGGAGATGCCGGGCTTAAGAAGAGAAAGATTTTTAAGCCTGTCCGGTTCTTCTTCGCCGAAAACCGCGCGCGGAATTTTGGGATGGCCTGAAAAAAGCGGCAAAAAAGCGTCCACGGCGGCATTGATTTCCTCAAGCTCTTCTTCGTCTTTAACCAGGAAGATGAGGGGCCCTTTGAGCGCGGGGAGAGAAACAGGGATTTCTTTTTTAGCAAATAGAAGATGCGCGAGATAAGCCCAAGAAGAACTTGTCGGTAGTCCAATGAGGCGCGACATTAAATTAGGATTTAACTTGGCGCGCGAGGTCTTGGATAAAAGAATCTTTAAGGCTGGTGTCTTTGCAAAAAGATTTAAGGCGTTTGGCGTGGGCGCCATTTTCTTGGGCCCAAAAAACGCGCACCTCAAGCCCCTCCGCTTTTATTTCAGCCAAGGCTCCCAAAGGGGTCGAACACCCGCCGCCCACGGTTTTTAAAAATTCTCTCTCCCACTCAACTGAAATTCGGGTCGGCCCATGATCGAGAATTTGAGAAAAAAGCCTGAGGTCGTCCTGCGTCCGAGATTCAATCGCCAAGGCTCCTTGGCCGGGGGAGGGGACCATCTGGTCGAGATCAATAAGATGGGCGGAAGAAATTTCGCGCCCCAATCTTTTGAGTCCGGCTGCCGCCAGGATAATTCCGTCCAAAGATTTTTCTTCCAATTTTTTTAAGCGCGTGTCTACGTTCCCCCGAAGCGGAAGCACGTTGACTTCTGGGAAAACCATTTTAAGCTGAATTTGCCTTCTTAGAGAAGAGGTTCCAATTGTTTGCCCAGGTTTTATTTCTTTCCAGGAAATTCCATTTTGCCCGATAAAAATATCTTGCGGGCTTTCCCGTTGGGGATAGGCGAGAATGTGAAGCCCATTTGGGATTTGAGCGGGCATATCTTTCGCGCTGTGGACCGCTAAATCAATTTCTCCTTTTAATAATCCCTCTTCGATTTCCTTAACAAAAAGGCCCTTGGTTCCTTGAGGAGATAAAGAGGCCTCGTGCGCTTCTTTGGGAGATTGGTTTTGGAATAAATCTCCAGATGTTTTGATTATGATGATCTCGGTCTCAAGCGAAGGTGAAATTTCTTTAAGGCGGCTCTCAACCCAACGGCTTTGAGCGAGGGCCAAGGGAGATCCCCGCGTTCCGATTTTAAGCTTCACCCTATCATTGTAGAAAATCATGGAGGCGGGATTTCATATCATCCGGATGCGAATTTAGAAACAAAAAATCGAATTTGATAAGATGAAATAATCCAGATATTCAAGGAGAGTGGAATCATGAAAATTTGCGTGGTGGGTTGCGGTTATGTGGGACTTGTGACGGGTTCGTGTCTGGCGGAAATTGGACACGAGGTCGTCTGCGTTGATTCCGACAAGAAAAAAGTGTCCGCTTTGAAAGCGGGAAAGGTTCCCATCCACGAACCGGGTTTGGAAGCGATATTCGCCAAAAATGCCCGCCATAAAAGGCTTTCTTTCGCTTCTTCTATTAAAGAAGGAATGCGCATTAAAGGTTCTCCCGTCGAAGTCGTCTTTATCGCGGTCGGCACTCCTCCGCGTGAAGACGGATCGGCGGATTTGTCGGCAGTTGAAACCGTTGCGGCCGAAGTGGCCAAGAATTTATCCAGCTATGCCGTCATCGTGGACAAATCAACGGTTCCGGTTGAAACGGGAGAATGGGTCTATAAGACGGTCGCGCGCTTGATTAAAAAGGGGCTTGAGTTTGACGTGGTTTCAAACCCGGAATTTTTAAGCGAAGGCTCCGCGGTTAAAGATTTCATGAATCCTGATCGGGTTGTCTTAGGAATTTCTTCTCCAAGAGCTGAAAAAGTGATGCGAAAAGTTTATGAACCCTTGCGCGCGACGGTTCTTGTGACCGATGTTAAAAGCGCTGAACTGATTAAGCATGCCTCTAACTCATTCTTAGCGATGAAAATTTCCTATATTAACGCGGTTTCCATCTTGTGCGAGAAAGTGGGCGCCGATGTGGGTCTGGTCGCCAAGGGCATGGGTCTTGATCGCCGCATTGGTTCCATGTTTTTTAATGCGGGAGTGGGCTTTGGCGGATTCTGTTTTCCAAAAGACCTGGAAGCTTTCTACTGGATCGCTCGAAAAAAAGGCTATGACTTTCAAATGCTCAAGGCGGTTAAAGAGGTGAATGAATTTCAAAAGACCTGGATTATGAGAAAATTGGAAGAGCATCTCTGGAACTTAGAGGGGAAAACGGTCGCGATGCTGGGGCTTGCCTTTAAGCCCAACACCGATGATATGCGTTTTGCCCCTAGTTTAGACATCGCTCTTCATCTTAAAGATCGCGGCGTCAAAATTCGGGCGACCGATCCCGTGGCCCTTGAGCGGGCGGCCTCCTGGCCACAGATGAAAGGAGTGACTTTGTATAAGGACATTTACCAATGCCTTCAAGGGGTTGACGCGGTTGCCGTCGTGACGGAATGGCCGGAATTTAAAAACCTGGATTTTAAGCGCGTTTTTAGCCTTCTTAAGAACCCCTTGATTCTCGATGGACGCAATCTCTACGATCCGCAAAAAATGCGTTCCATTGGATTTACCTATTGCGGCGTGGGCCGCCCGTAATTTTGGGCGAATTTTGATATATAATCTTTTAATGAATAAATTAACTCGCGGTATCGTCTTGATGTCGGCGTTGTGGGCTTTAAGCGCGCTTCCGGCTTCCGCCATGTTTGCGGACGGAAATGTTAATCAAACGATGGGAAGCGGGGGATATGTCGGCACCCAGGCTTCGGCGGATATCGGGGGAGATCTTCATTTTCAGCCGTCTTTTGAGGAATATCACGGAGATGGAACCAAGGGCTTTACCTACAGGACTTATTCCTTGCGTGCGGCTTACGACAAAAAAAGTTGGGGGTTAGGACTTTCAGGAGGCGCGACTCCAACCATTGATGGATACAATAATTATTTTTTTGGGGCCGATGGAGTTTTGAGTTTAATGCCGGGAAATGGTCCTCCTTTAAGAGCCGCGGCCCAAGCTTCCAATCCTTATTATTGGGGGCCCAACAACGCGGGACTGGCGGGAGTGGACTTGCGGGCGGGGGTTACGGAAATTCATAATGGTGAAGATTCTACCTTTTTGGGCCGTGCCGGGAGCGCGAATTTCGGCCAAACCAATATTCATGGTTCGGTTGACGCGGCCATGATGGATAATTTAATGACGGTCAATGTCACCAAATCTCTGTATGACCGGAACCTGGGGGGGCTGGGCGTTCAAAACGCTGAAGTGACGAATTTAGACGGAGTCACTAACGTTGTCTTGGGTTTCCCTGATATGTCGGTCAACGCCAAAATTCAAATGCAGATGATTCCATTTTTAACGCCCTACATTTCTTATACCCATACGACCTTTCAATTGGGCGCGCAGGCTTCCGACGCCTATTCGTTTGGGGTTGCCGCGAACTTAATGATGTTGGCCTTTAACGCGTCTTATGAACATTATGTTCAGCCGGGGACGACGGCTGAGGACTTCATCAATGTCGGCGCGAGCCTGAAGCTTTAATCTAAAGAGACAATAAAAAGCCCCTCTGAAATTCCAGAGGGGCTTTTTTTAATGGCTTAATTTATTTGCTCGATTCAACGGGGAAACTCTTTCCTTTCCAGTCCATGATCCCGCCGACAAGCTCCTGAACCTTGTAGCCTTTTTCAGCCAACATCAAGGCCGCTTTGGGGGCCAAGGCGCAGGTGATGTTCCAGCAGTAAAGAACGACGGTCTTGTCCTTGGGGAATTTAGAGAGAGAATTCACGATATCCGCAAACGGGATATTGACGGAACCGGTGATATGTTCTTTTTTGTAAGACTCCGAATCCCGAACGTCAACGAGAAACACGCTTTTTTTCTCAAGGGCCGCGCTCAGTTCATGCGCGGTGGTCTCAAACTGCAGTTTGGCCCTGAAATAATCGACGGCGCTCATTTCTTTGGTCTCAGTGATCATATTTTTCTCCTTTGCTCATTTTTGCGGGGACAAGATTTTTGTCCCCAACTCTTCTTATATTTTGGCAAAATTAAAAAGCGTTTGCTATGCTAATTTTGTAAAGTAAGTCCGGAAGGAGAAATATTATGAGCCAATGCCGTGGATATGCCGCAAAAAGCGCGACCAGTCCTTTAGAACCCTTTATTTTTGAACGAAGAGAACCCGGGAGGAAGGACGTTGAAATTGAAATTACCTTTTGCGGGATTTGTCACTCCGACATTCATTCTGCGCGTAATGAGTGGGGATCGGCGGTCTATCCAATGGTTCCGGGTCATGAAATTGTGGGACAGGTCAAGAAAATTGGAAAAGACGTAAAAAAATTTAAAGTGGGGGATTTCGCGGGCGTGGGGTGTTTGGTTGATTCTTGCCGGAAATGCGATTCCTGCGCTCAAGGCCTTGAGCAGTTTTGCGCGGGGCCCGCGACTTTTACCTATAACAGCGTTGGCCGGGATGGGAGGGCGACTCAAGGCGGTTATTCTTCTCAGATCGTGATTGACGAGGATTTTGCTTTAAAAGTCGCTTCCGGCCTTCCCATGGAAAGGGTTGCGCCTCTTTTGTGTGCCGGCATTACCACTTACTCCCCACTAAAGCGTTTTAATGTTGGCCCTAATTCTCGCGTTGGCGTTTTGGGTTTAGGAGGACTTGGACACATGGCGGTCAAAATCGCCAAGGCGATGGGTTCAGAGGTCTTTGTTTTGAGTCATTCCGCGTCTAAAAAATCTGATGCTAAACGCTTAGGCGCTGACGAATTTGTTCTCTTGTCTGATGTAAACGCCCCCTCTAAAATGGCGGGACATTTAAATTTTATTATTGATACGGTTTCCGCCAAACATGACTTAAACTCCGCCTTGGGAATGTTGAAATTAGACGGAGCCCTGGTTTTAGTAGGCGCTTCTCCAACGCCCTTGGAGGTGGCGGCGTTTCCGCTTATTATGGGCCGAAGGACCTTGGCCGGGTCTCTCATCGGCGGCCTTTCGGAAACTCAGGAAATGCTGGATTTTTGCGCGAAACACAAGGTCTTGGCTGATGTTGAGGTCATCAAGATTCAAAATGTGAACCAGGCGTATGAGCGAATGATGAAAAACGACGTTCGCTACCGATTTTCAATTGATTTGAAAACCTTGGGCTGACCAAGGTTTATTTTCCCAAGATTCGCTTAAGTTCGGCGAGAATGGGTAAAGATTGCGGGACCTTGAGGTCGGAGAGATTTGAGATCGGGAGGGAATCCCACACGCGTTCAAGCGACGGCGGGTTCTTTCCGTCCAAGGGAAGATTTGCCGCCCAGGCGTCCATGGTCAT
Source organism: bacterium (assembly GCA_021796015.1). The sequence continues at coordinate 17,276 of JAJYOT010000001.1, read as the reverse complement.
GTCGCCTGAATAGTATTTAGGATTTCGAATTTCAGGGTAAATCGGGTTTCCGGTAATCATCGCTTCTATGTCGGTGCAGGCGCCAAGCGGTCCATAACCGCCCATCGGAAGATGATATTTATTCGCTTTGCGGATGAGTTCTCTCCGGGTGGTCGCCGCGCGGTTAATTATTTTAACCGCCTCCATTCCCGTCCAAGAGTTGACAACGCGGTCGCCTACCCAAGGCTTATTTTCAGCGGCTTTCGGGATAAACTCGGCGCTTCCCTCGTCGCTGAAGTAGTAGATGAGGTCGGTGTTGATCCTGGGTCCGTGGATGGATATCTCAAGTTCGGCGTGACTGACGGGAACGATTAATTTTTGTCCGCTGGGCAAAACGACGCCGGTATCGGCAAATAGAGGAGTTACGATGGAAGCCCATTGGCCTTGATTGTCATACCAAAGGCCGCCAAAGTTGGCGAAAAATCGCTTGTCGGAGGCGTTGATTGCATTCCCATTGGCCAAGAGATAAGTTAGAAAGTCCTCAACCGAAGTAAAATTTAGGGAATCAAAAACGAGGGTGTGTTTGGGTGGCTTTCCGGGGCGGTTGAGAGAAAGGAGATTAAGGGCTTGGGCGAGCGCCTGATTGTCGCCATAAGCGGAAGACTGGTCATGCCGCGTTTTGTCGCCATGATAAATGTCGTTTCCCCAGTTTTCAAGAAACTCGCCATCTCCGGCCGCTTGCGGACGACCGGTTAAAAGTAGAGTTTTTTGAGCCGGAAACTGGGTCGCCGACGCGGGCTTTTTCTGCCGTCCGTAAAGCTTAAGAAAATCCTGCATTTGCGGAACTGTCATCACCGGAAATGAATTAAGAAAGCTTTTGTCGGAGCTTTGAATCGCTCGAACTAATGCCCCTTTTTCCTCGGCGTTAATCGCTCCGAATTCAGACCACGGCTTTCCCAGCTTTTGACCCGCGCGCTGAATGGAAGCGATGAGCGCATCGAGTTTTTTGGGATCATTAGACAATAACTCGGCGAATTGCGAAAGAGTCAATATCGACGTTGAGTTTTTAAGAGCTTGATGCGAAAAGACGCTTAGTTTTTGATTACGCATGACTCCGTCGAAGGTTTTGGCCCCGGAATTCCAGGAATCCTCGGGAGAACCAGCGTGGAGTGGCAAAACCGCGCAACTAAAAACGATTAGCGTCGCGAGCAGGCTAAACAGTCTTGATCTCAAATCCTATCGCCCTCGCCATAAACTGTCCATCGAGAGAGAAGACATCGCCTGAATCGGAGCCAATTTGGCTTGAATCGTGGAGGAAAGAGCGGCGCTCAAAGCCGCTCCATCCGTCCAGGGGCCCTTGGCGCAAGTGCCGATGGAATTACTCCATGGCCTTGCGACGACGCTACTCACGCTTCCCGAAACATAAGACGGCGCTCCCATTTGGCAGAGGTCGGCAACCTCATCTCCCTGAGTGGAATTCCAAGCCTGTGGATAGGAGGGATGATTTCCCGGCGTTGGAAAGGGGTCGGTCACGGCTTCAATCATTTCATGCGAAGACGCGACGGTCACGGATTCAAAATTTTCCTCGCAATCCGGCATGACCCCGTAAAAAATTGCGCCGCCTAATGCTTTAAATCCATCGTGATAGGCGTCGAAGGTTTGGCAAGAGTCGCCGGACCCGCCTGGGCCTTTGATTATGATTCCTTGAGGGAAATAGAGCATATAAAGGGTGTTTTCATCCGGCGCGGGTAAAACTCCTTTGGCGATTTGGAGAGAAAGCTCTTTTTGAATCATTCTATCGGTCAGCGTAGTCGCTTGGTTTTTGGGTTCGATGGTTTGTTGGCCGATGAAATTTCCATGGCCTATTGTCTGTCCAGTTCCAGGGCGCCCGTCCATGGCGGGAATATCGGTTTTATACTGGGCTAGAACGTCCATGTAGTTGCTACTGAGAATGGATTGGTAAAAAGGCTTGAGTTTGACCTGAAGTTCCGTATTGACTTCGCTGCCCCAATAAACGACAAAAACCTTGACGTGGGAAATCACAGGGCCGCCGTAATACCTGAGAACTTTTTTTCGATCACCGCCTAGAATTGAAAACCCATTGAACGGGCGCGGGGTGACAAGATATTCCCCGTAAGGAGCTGAGAAAGCCAAGCGAGAAGAAAAGAGACTTGTTGCCAGAACTGCCGCCGAGAGATAACGCATTTTTTTCATTTGTTCTCCTTGTTCAATATTGAAACTTACAGAATGACCGCAAAAGACCCGGCCACCAGTCCTAAGACCGCGCCTAAGCCAAGCCCGACAAGCAGATAAAGCCCAAAGACGATCCAATTTATTTTAGCATGAATTAATTTCCCCGATACGGCGGGGATCTTCTCGAAAAAATTTTTAGCGAGATCAATGACGCTGGCGATGAGCCCGCCCCCAACGGCGCCGCGAAACAGCCATTCAATCAAGGTTCGGCTGGCTTGGGAGCTGGGCGTGTCAAACGGAAGGGCGCTTGCGGCCGCGTGCGCCGAGATAAGCCCGGTTGCTGAAATTAATCCGAGAAACCCCGCTGCGATGCCGCCCGCGCCGGCGAGCATCAGGGCTGATCCTACGGCAAGGCGGAGCGTAGAAATAGGTTTTTCACCTTTTGAGGCGGCGTTCATCATGGCGCGCGGACCAATCATATTTCCAAGCATGAGAAACGCCCATGAACTTGGAAAGACCAAGGCCAGAGGTAAAAGAGAGGCATAGACCGTTCCCGCGCTGAGAGCCGCCAAGGCTCCGGTTAAGACCAGAAGTCTTTGCGCCCATTTTTTTGTTTTAGACGCTTTATGATCAATCGGAGCGGGTAAATTGTTGGGGCGTTGGGAGTTTATTCCGGAAGGGGTTTCGCGATATTTTTCTAAGTTGAATTTGGCGCGTTTATTTCCTCCAATAAAATTTTGCGTTTTTCCATTTCCATAGGCGATGCGGACGGGCTGAAGCTCTCCCTGGCGGTTCCCGGAATTTTCATTATCAAAAAATTTTGCCCAAACGCTTCCCACGGCGTCTGAAATTTTTTCCGAAACGGCTAAATGGATATGCCGGAGCGTTTTTGGAATCATCGTTTTTTGGGCGTGAAGGGAGAAGACTGTTTTTTGTCCGATGGGCGTTGATGTTTTTCCAGGGCTCAGAGCTTTCTCAATAGGCGCCTCCATTTGAATCTTGTGTTGGCTTTCGACCGAGAGTTCTTGGGAATTCATCTCAGGATTGACGAGAAATTCTTCCGCGGAAGCATTACCTATTTCGTCGCTTGAGGGCATACTCGCGGTCATATCGGCTTCGGGGTTTAAGGCCGCGTTCGAGAGAGAAATTTTATCCGGTAGGCTTTCGTGAAAACTTTCTTGCCCCAGCGCGAAAACAAAATGAGAAGACAGCGTCAAGGTCAGCGCGATTAACGCCGTGTTTGGAATTCCTATAAGCGTTTTTTTCATTGAGAAACCCCCATGCTTCATAGGTTTATTGTATCAGCGGGGTAACATCCGCGCCTGGGCCCAAAGGCCTAGGAGTTATAAGGCTAAAGGGCCTAGTGTTGTGTCCGCTAAACAACACTGGTTGAAGCAGAGGATTTTGTATTATCCTTGAACATGGGCGTGCAACTCAGAGGAGAGAAACCATAAAACCATGGCTAGATTTCGCTGGACTGCCATCATAATTCTAGTCTCTACGATGGTATTACTTTTATCTTGGTGGCCGCTCTTTCTCCAAAATCAGACGCCAGTGACAGGTAACTTAATCACCTTATTTTACCCAAATTGGAGCATTGCGCGTTCTGTCTGGGCAGTCCCGCATATCCCATTATGGGATGCCGCTCGAAATCTGGGCGAACCGTATTTGGCCGACCCCCAAACCATGGCTCTTTATCCGCCGTTGTGTTTTGCCGCGTTCCTTCCGAATTTCATCGATTTTATGCGAGTTTGGGTGACTTTTCATACCTTGCTTGCGGCCTTTTTCTTGGGAGCATTAGCCTATCGGAAATGGGCTGATTTAGCCGCCGCGGCGGCCGCAGCGGCCATCGCGGGGCTCAACGGTTTTTTTACGTCCAGAATCTGCCTGCTGGACCACTTTGCTTCCGCCGCATGGCTCCCTGCCGTTCTCTACTTCGAGGCCGAGGGATCGTCTTTGGGCATGGGCATCTGCCTTTCTCTTTGTTGGCTCTCCGGATTTCCGCCGTTTTTTCTCGTCATCCTCGCCATGGTCGGAGGCGTCGCCTTCGCCCGTGGGCGAATCCATTTTCTTAGATTTTTGCAAGGACTGGTTTGGGCTTTGGGATTTTCGGCCATGCAATGGGTTCCATTTCTTGAGCTCTTCATCCATTCAATCCGGCCTGTTATTCTCAATTCGGCGAGCGCGACGCAATATTCCATTTCGCCTCTTCTTCTGCTCAAGGAGATATTGATTCCCCAGTGGTACGCCTTTCGCCCAAGCATGAATGGCGACCCTGCCGTGATCACGTTTTATGTGGGCCCCATCGCGTTGGCCCTGGCGGTCTGGGGTTGGTGGTGCGGCGATAAGGAGGAGAAAACGCTGGCCCTTATTTGTGTTGCGGCCTTTATTCTCAGTCTGGGCGGATATCTGCCCGGATACGCCGCCATTCCTATTTTTCGCGTCTTTAGATTTCCGGCGAACTGGCTTTTGGCCTCTTCTTCCGCGTTGGGGCTCTTATGCGCCGCAGGAATTTCCCATCTGCGAAAGAAATGGCGCTGGCTGGCGGTCATTCTTATAGTTGTCGATCTTGTCCTCTTTGCTCAATTTCCGCGGCAAGCTTGGGCGCGCCCCGCATTTCTCACGGATATCCCGGCTTTAGCGGAGAATCTTAAGCGTTTGCCGCAACCTGCTCGCATCTTTTACGCGCGGCCTCTTTACCATCTTTGGCAGTCCGGCTCCCTAGCGAAAGAAGAGGATTATCTTTTGATGCGCGATTTTTTGGCGCCTTCTTTTGGAATTGCGTTCGGCATTCAAGAGTTCCGCAGTTACCAGGTCTTGAGAACTCAACTCGCTGAAAAATATCTTCAACGCCTGGACGCGGAAGGGCCCCACTCGCGCTTACTGGATTATGCCGGCGCTTCAGTCATATTGACGTTGTCCGGAAACGTACGGAAATTAACGCAAGGAGACATAAAAGTTATTTTAAGACCGCAGACGCGGGTTTTGCCGCGCCTTTTTATTGCGCCAGGCGGGAAGGGAAATATCAAGATCACGGCCTACCGATTTGGCCATATTGACGCGCTTGCGCGTTTGCCAAGCCAAGCGACGGTTGTTTTCTCAGAAATTGATTACCCGGGGTGGAATGCGCTTCTCGATGGGCATAAAGTTCCCCATCAGCGTTTTGAGGGCGCGTTCCCTGCCATTGTGGTTCCTTTCGGAAAACACGAGATATCCTTTGACTTTTCGCCTAAATCCTTTTGGATTGGCTTGATGATCACCCTCTCAACTTTTTTCGGTTTGGCGCTATGGGCGCTTTTCGCCAGGAGGTGGATAAAAGTATAATTCTAAAAACAATGGGCGTGTAGCTCAGCTGGGAGAGCGCCTCGTTCGCAATGGGAAAAGCCCGATTCCCCGGTTTTTTGTCCGGCCTTGACTGATTCGGTTTCTCGACGAGAAATCACTAAAATTCATTTTTTGGGCTTTGCTGGATTTTTCCCGTTTTTGACCCCGGATGGACACTATTTGGACACCAAACTTTTGGCGTCTTTGTCCGCCAAGCCAAGGCGATAAAGTGGTAAAATAATTTTGGGTTAAAAGAGGGGACGTTCGGAAAGTGGAAATGGTATGAATGCGAAAAGCGGCGAACAAATACTTGACGTCATCGGCAAAAATAAGAAAACTCTCGAACGGTTGGGGGTGAAGCGCCTTGGGCTTTTCGGCTCGTTCGCCGCGGGCCGAGGCGGCCCGGATAGCGATCTTGATTTTCTAGTCGAGTTCGAGCGCAAATCCTTCGATTCCTATATGGATCTTAAGTTTTTTCTCGAGGAAACATTCGAGCGGCCGGTCGATCTAGTTTGTCCCGAGGCCATAAAGCCGCGGCTGAAACGCGATATTCTAAACGCGACTCTTTATGTCCAGGGATTATAGAGTCTACCTGGAGGATATGCTGGAGGCGACCCGTAAGATATCGGCCTATATTAACGGGAATTCCGAGAAATGGCACGAAGATGAAAAAACCAAGGACGCCGTTTTGCGGAACCTCGAGTTGATAGGAGAAGCGGCGAAAAATATTCCCGAATCCATACGCGGTAAGAACCCGCGAATAGATTGGAGAAAGCTGGCCGGGCTTCGAGATATTCTCATCCATCAATATTTCGGCATTGATGACGAAATCATATTGGATATCGTCCGAAACAAAATTCCAACCTTAACGGTTCATCTGCGCGAGGCGTTGAAAAACATCTCTCCTTAGCCTCTTGGAAAAACCCGGTTTCGCGGTTTTTTGTCCGGCCTTGATTGCTTTCGGAAAAAAAGACAATGTTGTTGTAAAATAATCCATCTTAGGCATAGTTATGAGCGAATGGAACTTGGCAATTTGTGAAACAAACCAAATTAACATACACTACGTAAGGACCGGAGGAAACAAACCTCCTTTAATTTTGCTGCATGGGTTAACCGCGAACGGGGCCTGTTGGACTTCCGTGGCGCAGTCTCTGGAAGGAGAATATGATGTAATTATGCCTGACGCTCGAGGTCATGGAAAGTCGAGCGCACCTATCGACGGATACCGATACGAAGACCATGTAAACGACATAGAGGGTCTTATTCACTCTCTCAGGTTATCTCATCCGATTGTGATCGGCCATTCCATGGGAGGCATGACTGCGGCTTTTCTGGCTTCTCGTAAGAGCAGGCTTCTTCGGGGTCTAGGCTTAGTTGACCCCACTTTTTTGAATCCACAAGTTCAGCGCGAGGTTTATGAAAGCGATGCGGCCGAACAGCATCGACGACTTCTTAGCGAGTCTCCGGAAGAAACTCTAGCGGAAGCGCGGACTAAACATCCACAGCGCTCATTAGAAACCCTAAAATTAATCGCCGAAGCACGGCATCAAACGAGCATAAGCGCCTTTCAAGTTCTTATGCCGCCAAACCCAGAGTATAAGCAATTAGTGAGCGCCATTGACGTTCCCAGCCTGCTCGTGATTGCTGAGAAGGGAGTGGTTTCGCAGGCGGTAGCTGAAGAGCTGCGCGGCCTTAGTCCGAGACTTTACGTAGAAAAAATCATGGGAGCCGGCCACGGTGTCCATTATGATCAACCCGAGCAATTCGCAGACGTCATTCAGTCCTTCTTGCGTGCGATTTAACTCTTCGCGGCCGAGGAGCTGATCTCGCTTCTTTCCCGTCCTTTTAACTCCGATGCCGAAGCGGCGCTTAAGAAGGGCCGCGCTTCGGGCTCATAGGCCGTGAAATGCTCTCGGGTATTGATCTCGATCTTAAGACGCATGGGCGCGATCGGAGATATCTCCGACTCCATTCTGTAGCGCAGCGTGACATTGTCGGAGTTGTTCTCGCGTCGAGGCTTCCCCAAGACAGGGTCGAGTCGGGCGCGGATGGCGCTCATGACCGGCCCGATTGACTCGGACTTTATCTGAACGAGGTCAATGTCCTCCGAGTAGCGATGCGGCGTTTTAACCAAAAGCTTGTGCAGCGCGGTGCCGCCGCGCAGAAGAAGGGACTTAGACAACAGCGGATCCTGAAATATTTCGGTCAGCGCGCGAGAGAGAATCAGGTCCTGCTCGACTTGGGCGTCCTGCGGCCAAGGCGCAATGCCGCGCCAATGCGTGATCGCGGCCTCGGGAATCATGCCTCGGGCTCGGGGTTTGCGTTGATCCAGAGCCGCCACTTCCGGCTCTCCAAGTCGGGGAAGGGGGCGGCGGGGTCAAGCGGACGCAACGGCGCGTCCTTGACCCAATCGGCGAGTTCCTTGGACAGGTCGCGGCGTCCGATTTTATCCAGAAGATAGCCGAGCCGCTGCGCCACGATCATTTCGCCGTGCGCTTTGACGAGTTTCTTAAGTTTCGCGGCGTCGATTTTTTCCGCCAGCTCGGACAGGATGGTCACGACGTGATCAAGCCCTCCCGCGACCTTGAAGTAGCGCACGAGGTCCCAGGCTGTTGTCTCGGGAGTCGAGACCCGCATGAAGCCTGTCGGAGTTTTCACATCCTGGGTCTGCGCGCGCTCGAAAGGCCCCTTGCCGTGAAAGCGGATCGAGACGTTGCCTGAACGCACCGGCCGCGCCGCGCGCTCCGGGATTATGACCTGGAACTCCTGGGGGCGGTGGTGCGCCGCGCCGTGAACCTGCGCCGCCGACAACAACCCGACATAGTAAGGACGGCCCATGTCCTTCATCATCTCGTGGATGAACCATTCGGCCGGCAGGGTGCCGACGGCCCGATGCTGCGCATCGACCACGACGTAGAAACCCGAACGCGGCATGGCCAGACCTCGGGCGTTCACCAGACGATGCAGGGACATATAAGTTGCATTGCGGGAGCGGCCGAGCTTGCGGGCCGCCTCTTCGCGGGTGAAGGTGTAGCGGCCCTGGCCAAGCAGCTCCTCGACAAAGCGTCCGGCCTTCAGAAAAGGGTTTTTCATTCCGGTATCAAATTATAACGGATTTCGTAATATTCCGCAACCGATTTATAGAATGACTTTGATCCATTCCAAACAGGGATGAACCCATTTAGTTTTTTCAACGAAAACGACTGCGGGAGAACAACCTTAAATCAAGTCCAGAGTGGTCGGACAAACCGGGAGCGCCTCAGCTTACTTGTATTTGGCGCTTTCTTTCAGCCAGGCGATCAGCTCTTGCCCCATTATCTTTCGACGATGGACTTCGTCATGGTCTACATTGCATAAGGTGACAAGGTTTTCGGGCTCGTGTCCTCCGCCCAAATGATGATAAACGACATGGTGGACTTCCAGGAATTGCCGCTTGCCCGCCGGATTGCGGTCCGACTGAGACCATCCGCAGCGGCGACACTTGTAGGCGTCCCGATCCAAGACTTGATCGTAAACAAGATCGGGAATGCTGCGGTCGTGCTCGGGAAGCTGTTGTTCGGATTCGAGCACATAGACGCCGGCGGGCAGATCAGGGCGGCCAGTCTGCTTCGTGACGATTCTCCATCCTAATTCCCGCCGCAATTCCCGAATGCGCCGTGCCGTCTCGCGGATGCCGGATACGTAGGCAAGTTGTTCTCCCGTAATGGGACTCCCCACGTATGCCTTAAGAAGCGCAAGTGCCCTATTCCGGGCGTTGCCGCCCTGTCGTTTGATCCGGTTTACCGTTCCCCACTTCTTGGCGGCCTCTTTGTCGGGCACGGTGCTCTCAAGCACGTATTGATCAGGTCTCAAGTCTTCGCGCGAATAGCCGGTCGATACGTTGTATCCGAATTGAACCCTCAGTTCGCGGATTCTCCGAGCGAACTCCTGAATGCCGCCGACGATTTGCAATTCGGCGCCATCTATGATTTCGCCCGAGAACAACTTGAGGTAGGCAAGGATTCTGTCGCGGGCAGCGGATGTCGTGGTCAACCGTCCAAGCCGCATTTTCGCCAGAGCGCGCAAATCTGTCATTATTTTCGCAAGCTTTCGCACTTCGGCCCGGATTTCAGCGCGGCGGGTCGGAGGACTGGACGGAATGTCGGATAATAAGTCCCTCAATTTCGTTATCGCGAGGTCATTACCGCTTTTGGATCGATTTTTCAATTTCGCCATAAAACAAATTCTACTTCTTCTTAACCTTAAAGCAAACTCTCTTGACGGAACTTTTTCCGAGGAAAATCGTATGTATATATAGGGGTTGACAGTTAGTTGCACGAAGGTTGACTAAAGTAATCAACCTCTGCTAGAATCTTGTCTTGGGAGGGCTTCCAATGAGCGATAGATTGGGCGGTATATTGAGGAATCTGCGCAAGCAGAAAGGAATAGGGCTAAAGCAGTTGTCAAAAACCCTAAAGGTGGACCGGGCGCACCTCAGTCGAATAGAATCCGGGAAGGTCGTTCCCTCGGACGTCCTGCTCCGCCGGATCGGCCGCCGCTTGGGCGGAGATATGGAACTTCTGACCATCCTTGCGGGCCGTCTTCCGAAAGATATTCAGAATTTGTTCATCGAGAAACCGAAGGAGGTCGTGTCCTATTTACGGCAAGTCGCCGCGTTTAATGGGCATAGCTTGTTCGCGGAGAACGGCAACGGCTTTCATCCTAACGGGCGCCGGAAATACCGCGTGATCGATCTGTTTTCGGGAGCCGGCGGCTTTACTCTCGGCCTCGCCAAGACCGAACGGTTCGAGCCCGTCTTTGCCAATGACTTTAACCGTTTTGCAGTGGATACCTATAACCATAACTTCGGCGATCACTGCGTCGGCGGGGATATCAATGCTCTGCTTGAGCATCGCGATCTGAAGTTGCCTGCCGCCGATCTGGTAGTAGGGGGGCCGCCGTGCCAGGGTTTCAGCTTGTTGAACAAGAAACGCGAGGGAGATCCTCGAAAAGAGCTTTGGCGCGCGTATATGACGGTAGTGGAGCGGGTGAAGCCGCTTGCGTTCGTAATGGAAAACGTTCCCGAATTGCTTCCCTCCCAAGAATTCGCGGAGATTCGAAAGATATCGGCGAAGATGGGTTATCAATTGGATTACGCGGTCTTAAACGCCGCCGACTACGGCGTTCCGCAACGCCGCCGCAGAGCCATCGTCATCGGATGCAGAGTTGCAAAGCCCAAGTTGCCGCTTCCGACGCATTTCAACCCGGCAAAGAGCGACGATCTCTTCAGGACCGGTCTCCTTCAGTGGGAATCGGTTGGACGGGCTATCGGAGACCTCCCCGATCCGGAAGGCATTGAGGTACGCGTCGGCGAGGTCAATCCGCCGATGGACCTGCATTTCGGCCGCACTCCTATGCCGTCGAGCCTCCAAAGATATCGTTGCATCCCCGAGGGGGGAAACCGATTCGATCTCCAAAAAAAGCGTCTTGACCTCACTCCCAAATGTTGGATCAGGAAAAAATCGGGCGGGACGGATTTGTTCGGGCGTTTGTGGTGGGACAAGCCGGCGTTTACGATCCGCACCGAGTTCTTTAAGCCCGAAAAGGGGAGATACCTGCATCCGCGGCAGCATCGGCCGATCACTCATCGCGAGGCGGCGAGACTCCAGAGCTTCCCCGACGATTTCATTTTCCGGGGAACAAAAACGGAAATCGCCCGTCAAATCGGCAATGCGGTCCCTCCGCTTCTCGGCCGTCGCATCGGCGAAGCGGTCGCGGCAACTTTAGATTCGGCGAGCGTCTCGATATATACCGAGACCGTCGTTGCTTGACGGCATAAATGGCGGATATTTTCTCGAAGAAAAAACGTTCCGCCATTATGGCGTTGATTCGAAACAAACATACCGCACCTGAGAAGGCTCTCAAGCGGCGGCTGCGCGCACAAGGCGTTAGATACCGCAGTCAGTGCTCGCGCCTCCCCGGCACTCCCGATATCGTTTTGCCGGAGGCCAAGGTCGCCGTGTTTATTAACGGATGTTTTTGGCACGGACACAAGGGCTGTCGCCGGAGCAAGCTTCCGACTACGAACGTCAAGTTCTGGAAGCGTAAGATTGCAAAGAACGTCGCGCGGGATCGCGCCGTAACGCGGAAGCTCAGGGCGATGGGTTGGAAGGTGAGGGTTTACTGGACGTGTAAAAGGTTGTCCGAGGTTGTTCCCGTCGTGGCGCGGGCAAATTATTCCAAGGCGCATAACCCCGGAAGCGGGGACGGCCAACGGTCGCCATGAGGAAGGCCTGATATCCGCCGCAACTCAGATTCATATTTTTGAATTGAGGCAAAAGTTAGGCTTTGTCTTCAATGACAAATTGATTGACAGGGACTTCCCCGGCAACTTCCAAGAACTTTCCGATGTCTGTGAAGAATAGCAATTGCGCTGTTCCAATTTCGCTCTGCAGATGGGGATGAAGAATGCCGCCGGACTCTTTGGCGCAATATGCGGTACGATCATTGGAAATAAACGCAGTGTCCACATTCTTATTCCGGACATGATTCCGCACGCTTAGCCAAATCGTCCCATCTCGAAATCCGTTTCCCTTCACGTCGAACGGCGGTAGGCGTTTGATTGCTCGATTCTGAAGGTCCTCCAAGGCACCAGCTCCCGGATTTGGCAAGAATCGAACTCGTCCTTGAATTAGAAGTTCCTCCCAGCGAGCGAGATAGGCAGGGGCGTCGGTTTCACCAGAAGGTAATTCGACCTCGATTTCTTGTCCTATTAAGCGTCCCAGCTTCGCTGCGGCGGATACAATATTACCTCGATATTTGTCGCAATGCTGCAAGTGGTTCGAGATGCATTCCTTCTTGACCACCTCCGGCACTAGCATGACGCAGCTAGATTTTTTAAGGTGTGTCCACAGCTGCTGCCAAATCTGTGACCTCATCATGGGGTCAGAAAAGATTATGTTGCTGTCGACGATGATATCCACTAGATCTCGGCCTCGACCTCTGCGTCTTCGCGTCGAGCTTGTTTGGTATAGTAGGTTGCGATGCGCTGGAGAACTGTTGCCGTCCTCGGCCAGCGGGACTGTGCCTTCAAAGCGTAGGCTTCATATCGCTTTGCCAGTTCGCGCTCCTGCCGTCCTCCGTCAGTCGGAGACTTGTAATAGATGCCGCGTTTGTTGATAATTCCCGTCCTCAGACCCTGCTCAATATCTGTAGAATTCGCTTCTTCTAGGATGTCGCGAACGGGCTGGCAGGGCCACGAACCATCAGAATCTTCCTGAGCATAGGCAAAGACCTTTCCAATCATGATGTCGCATACTTCGATCCGGTCGACTTCCGTAGCCTTTTTCCGGGCCTCTCGGACCCAAGTTAAAAGCGCGGGGGTATCAACAGAGCCGTCGTCTCTTGCGCCCGGTAGTCGCTTCCAGTCGCCAAGCAGAATGGCAGCCCGCTGAACCTGTTCTTTCTTATCCTCTGGCAGCTCGACATCTTTGCTCTTGTCTCGGTGTTTTGGTAGGAAGTTAAGAATCAACATGTCGACGAAGAACGCCGGATCATGGGAGAGTTTGTGTTCAAGCGCGCGTGGGACCATCTGTCCGCGTAGACCCGGCAACAGCAACCACTCGAGCGTCGCCATCCGCGAGCCGTCGACATCTCTCGCATTCTGCAACTCTCCAAAAACGTCCTCGACCATCGACGCGTGCAACGGCCGCCTCTCTGTCGATAAGGTTTGGAGCGTCAGTTCAAATAGGTCGAGGAGCTTGGGGCCGGGCAGAGCGACTTTCCGCGTCGTGGCCATGCCAAGCACATCGAGCGCGGAAGCCGAACGTCCGACCGACACGAGTTTCCGGACGATGTATTCGACATCATCCGGCCCGCCTTGGACGAACGGCCGGGCCATGCACCAATACTCTGCTTCGACGGACTCCCCTAGGGTGGCGACGAACTCCCAGGTAGCCTTTTCATGCGGAAGGAACTCCAAAACAATAGCGGCCTGCTTCGGCTTCCAGCCACTCAGGGGTAACCCCTTTATCCAATCCCACCCGCCTATTGATGCACGGCGCTCCGCGAATCCCCGCGCAAATCCCTCCAGGGGAGAATCACCGCAATCGAGAAGTGTGGGGAGAATCTCGGCGTCGTACTTGTCGGCGGCGGCATCGACGAGCGCGACTCCAACGGCCCAGGGCTCGCCTGCCGAGCGCGCCAGATTCTTAACAGACTCATACCCGTGTTGCTGGACCAACTCCTTGACGCATTCTGCTCGTCGCTTCCGAGTCAGAGCCTCTTGGTCCGACCAAGACAAGGAGTCATCGCCAATGAGGTCCAATCCATTTTTAAATAGAGGCAGGGCACGCTCGACCGGATCAGCAGGCTTGAATAGATTGACAATCACCTCAAGTCGCTCAAGAACCGGTTGCCTGATCGCCCACATGGCTTTCTTAAAGTATCTGTGGCGCTGAACCTCCTCCCTGAGGCCGAGCCAAATCTTTAGGCGCAACTCTCCAGGAAGTTCCAGTTTGGCCGTGGCTTCCATTGCAGAAATTGCGCGCTCAAGTTCCGCTGGTGGATAGTTGGCAAAGTGTTTGAAGATGTCAAGCCACTTCTCGGGCTCTTTTTCGCTAGCCGCGATCGCTTTGTTTATGTAAGTGATTGTCACGCGGGAGTAGTCTCCACGGGTCACGTTGCGCTTCCACTTTTCGGCCCAATACCTCCATTCAGGTAGGGAACGGCCAGAGATCGTGCCCATTTGTTCCGGCAGCAGTTTCAACAACAGTTGCCAACCGACCTTCGGGAAGCGCTCGAGGAGCAACCCAACAACATCCACCTGTTGATCGGGCGTCGCAGTGGTGTGGGGCAACCATGGGCAAAATATATCCCTCAGGCTCGCGTCCGGCCGGTTTGCCCATTTGCCGCCGGGATCGCGTTGCGCGAGGTGAGCCAGCACAATGGCGGCTCGGGTCAAATGTTCAGGAGCCCAAGCGACTCTCTCGAGCGCCCACAGGATCCCGGTATGCTCGGGACGACCCGTTAAGCTATCGCCTTCTTCGGCGAAGAGTTTGGGTAGTTGAGGATCCGCGCTTCCCAAATCGATCTCGGCGACATGGAGAAAGATATCGGGGGCAGCCTCGGCGAGCGTCGATAGTAAGTGCCCTAGGGATGCCCACCGTCGCCATGAGGCATCTTTGGTTAAGATGATTCGCACCGTGCGGCTGACCCTGTCGCACAACGGCATCGTGTCGGCGACCTGCTCGTTGGACTCGCGTGTTGCAAGTAAGGCCAAACTCTGGGACAAGCCACGGCGAATAGCCTCGGAATGCGGGAGTAGCTTGCCATGCACACTGGCCATCCAGCGATCCTCTCGCTCCAACTCTAGGCGCGGATCGTCTGCCGCTAGTGCTGCCACAGCGGCGTCTTCAAACGCGGACAGATGCCCAGGTGTCAGGGCCTTCGCCAAGAATTTCCACGCGTCTTGGGCCGAGACAAATTCCCATTCGCCGTTCGCCCACCGCACGGGGGTATCGGCTTCCTCTCTCCACTTGTTTAGCGTCTTGAGCACATCCGCGTATGGCCGCCCAGAAACCTTCTCAACGATCGCCTGGTCGGCTACCGAGCTATCCTCCCAGGCGCCTACCAGCAGTAAGGGGGCAAGTTCTGTTGCAGCATCGCCTGAAGTCCACTTGGGAGCCTTTATGTTTGGGACGGTGGACATCTGGCGCTTCAGGATCGAGAACGAGCCACCCGAGTGCTGAGCGCTCACATGGGCCTCTTGTTCCGACATACCTGATTCGCTCAGAACTTTCTCGAGTTCGTATCGGTTCATCCTCTCGAGTTTATGGGTTTGCCTCCCATCGGGGGACAAGGCAGAGAGCGGGGACAGGACGAAATGCCCTTTGCGATCGGCTTCCGCCAGCAATTCCTGCGATAACTCGAGCTGTTCCGCCCGGATTAGGATCAAATCTTGCCCCGAGTCTAGTAGCTGTCGCCATGAATCGGCCTGTTCAACGATGATCGCGCGGCTTGCCACCGTAGCCTGCTGTTCTCCCGAAAGTGAAGCTACCCAGGCAGCGAAAACGTCTACGACCTCCTGAGGCGACTCAGCTCGAATTGAAAGGAAGTTGGGCTTTTGGCTCAACCAGTCCTTAATCGCGCTGACAGTCGACGTGCGTGAGACTAATAGTGCCTGTGGAGGCAGGAGGGGCTTCATACTCGCCTGCAGATTGTTCCAATGCGATGAGATATCAGTGAGACCGGACGCGTTCCTACCGAGGAGGCGCATGAACCACAGA
Source organism: bacterium (assembly GCA_021796015.1). The sequence goes on along the minus strand of JAJYOT010000001.1, from coordinate 1,515 downwards.
GCCACGCTCGGAGACTCTTCAATCCACTGTTCAAGATCGTTCGAGTCATACACTCGTACGTCTTGCCAAAGCCCAAGATTCTTCTTCTCCTCAGTCCATTCGTGCTTCTTCTGAAAATCTCTTGGTGTGACGGCGATGTAGGTAGAAGTAACTGCCTCGGCGTTGTTCTTGGTCCTCTTTTCAAAGTCGCTTTCGAGCTTCTCTCGAATCGCTTTGTCGGTTCCAAGCTCCCAAAAAGAGGAGCCCGATGGCACCTTGGAACTGCCACTCTTCGCCTTCGTCCGCCCGTCAAACCCTGGACGCTGGGCCTCCTCACCGCCAAGAAAGTCGATTAGCTCGAGGTCGGCCTTCGGAATTGAAACGTGGATTAACCGACGGACAAGTTCCGGGAAGCGAGTTCGCGCGTCGACCGTATCGGCCCAGCGATTCAACTCGACTGCGGATATCCATTTAGGGTGTTGCATTGGCGAACCCGCTTGTTGGCTTTATGCCAAACGAAGCCAAGTGTTGCAGACCGGGCAACGAAACATATTCATGCCTTGCGGGTGGTGCATCTGAAACGACGATCGGCACTTCCCGCATAGAATTGTCTGGCCCACGGGGCGTTGCGACGCTTTGTTGGAAAGGATTGCGCCGCCAACCGCTCCTATGACCGCGCCTCCGGGACCGCCCATAAGCGCCCCTGCGCCCGCTCCGGCCGCCGCGGCGGCCAAGACATTTGAATCATCGTAGGACTCGATCACCTTCATAATGTAGGCCAAGAAGTTATCATTCTGCGCAAGGACTACGTAGTGCCGCAGGTGCGGCGTGACAACGGAAATCTGCCCCTGTTCGACTTGCTGTTCGAAAACCCAGATGTCTTTGTTCCCGCTACTCGCAACGCCCGATTCCCAGACAACCCAATCTCGGGTGTAGGGCGTCCGCTCGACGTTTCCGCTGAGCAGGATGAACGCAGCGTTGGAAAACTGAATATCCTGCTGGATCTTAGTCGTGTTTACGCTGTCGGCAATCAACTTCTCAAGCTCTTCAAATACAAGCTTGACCTTGGTCGTGGCCCCAGCTTTCGCGAAAAAGTTGACAAGATCGCGGTCCTTTGCGCTGTGCGAAACAAAAATTTGTGCCATTCGTGTTACCTCCAAGAGGATGTCCCGCTCTTATCTTAGTTGAAAGCTGTTGAGGCGAGATTTTCATTCTAACTCATTCGTTTGTTTACTGTCCAGTTTCTCTTTGGGAAAGAGTTTTGACGAGAAACGGCAGGAGCTTGTGCCCCTTGGTACTGCGCCACGATTTCTCCGCCGCGCAAGCTTTTCGCTTGATGCGTCTTTTCCTGCACGAAAGCAAATGGCGACTCGGGCGGATTAGTTGTTCTCACGCTCAACTTTATCGGAACCTTCAAGCGGTGAAGTGTCAGTTTTTCCTTTAGTCCCTCATACAAACTCGCCACCAACGGATTGATCCGTTCTGATGAGAGTGTAAAAAAAACAAGGTGTTTTTTTAACACTACTCAGGCCCTTC
>JAJYOT010000010.1 GCA_021796015.1 bacterium | reverse complement strand
TCGACCGATGCGATTCCTCCCATTAAGATGTTGGAATTTGATGTGGAAGAAGAAATGCGCGGCTATATCATTGAGAGTATCATGCGCAATAATAAGATATCTCGCGCGGCATTCCATAGTTTGTTTACCATGACGTATCGGAATGTGCGCCAGTATCCTATATCTTGGAAGGATTTGAAAAGCGCGGGTTGATGAAAGTTGATTCTGCGGCCTTATACTGGACAGGACAAGATATCGTGGAGCGTTCCATCCAGCTCCAACGTCTTTATAGTCCGAAAATGACGGAGGCGCTGATTCAATCTACGGTTGATTCCGGTTATTGTCATGTTGAGAGGGGCACGCTCTTAGATCATCGTATACGCGCGCGGCAAGGACATGTCGATTGTCGCATCTATTATAGACGTTCTTTGTTTATTGATATGAAATCTCATATTGCGTAAGAATTAATTGTAACATCCATATCTATATGGTTTCAAAATTATATGCTGAGATTCCTGATTGGGCAAAGTTTTTGTCCATAATTTATGATAATCGACGATATTTCCCTTTGTGCGCTCTCGATCGTCTTCCACCTATCCATAAAGTCTATGATTTTGAGAAAATCCAGAATGGATGGGATAAAACATTAAGATTAATTCGAATGGGGGTTGCCCCTAAGCAGATTGGTATATATATCCATTGGCCGTTTTGCCCGAGTCATTGTTCGTTTTGCTTTTGTAATATGGCTTTAGCTAGAAGCCAAGGAGAGATGGAATTAGAATTAAATGTCTTAAAAAGAGAAATAAATCAATTCAAAGAGACGTTCTGCGGGTTCCCTATGGAAAGTCTTTATATTGGAGGGGGAACTCCGACATTTATGTCTGCCGAAATGCTGGATGATCTGTTGTCTCACATTAAAAGCTCCTTCATGTTTTCTCCAGGGGCAGAAATATTCACTGAAAGTTCTCCCGCAACGTTAGATGAAGCTAAATTAAACATTTTATCAAGGCACGGCTTTAATAGGATTTCATTAGGGATAGAGACTTTTGATGAACAGATTCTCGGAAGTCAAAACCGCCAAGGGCAAACTAGGCAGAATGCAATTGATGTGTTTAATATGATAAAGAAAAAGACTCCGCATATCACGACTGATATAGATATGATCGTGGGGTTGCCGGGGCAAACTCCCGATATTTTCCTCAAGGACATGGAGATGGCTTTGTCTTTAAGGCCGGATTGCATACATCTTTATTTTTTTCGGAATCCTCCTCGGGTCGGGCTGAGAAAAGGTCTTCCGATTAGCCTGGCAGACAAGGAACGAAGAACGCATTTGCTAGGTTTGGCGGATCCAATAGCGCGGCAACACGGATATCGTTGTGATGATGGTAGGACATTTGCTAATTACTCTGTAGCAAATAATCAAGAGGCCTCTTGGAGGCGATTTGAAGGATCTATATTGGGAATAGGACATCATGCCGTTTCTCATGCTTTTGGATCTTATTGGTATTATCATGAACCCATTCCTGTTTCCGGTGAAATTCAATCTTTTGACCTGAGTCGTTTCTTAGTGTATGATTCTGACATCACAGAGGAAATGAGGAGTTTTGTCGTTGGTTTCTTTGCGGAATATGGAGTTGTTTCGCGGGTTCAGTTTAAATCAATATTTAAGAGAGATATTATGGATATTGGATTTCTTAAAAATGTGATCGTAAAAATGGAAAAATTAGGCGTTATTGATGTTAGAACAGATATGATCCAATGGAAGAAGGCAGAATCTATTTTAGAACGTTCTCTATTTGCAAAACTTTTTTATAATACCAAATTAGTCCGTAGTATCCTAGCTTCAGAGAAAGAGAGTTTTCTACGCTTTATACAAGACTTAAATCAGGGTGACGCATCGTGGCAAGATGTTGCCATGGAGTCTTTCTCTAATTCATATTTTCGTATGTATTATAATTTAAAGCAAAATAAAAGATAAAACCATGAAGAAATACGATTATCTAATTGTGGGAGCTGGTCTGGCAGGGTCTGTGATGGCGGAAAGACTGGCTTCTATAGGGAAAACATGCTTGGTGGTAGATAGGAGAAATCATATTGGTGGACTTGTATATGATGCGTATGATAAATCCGGCGTTCTGGTCCACAAATATGGAGCTCATTACTTTTATACCAATTCTGAGACAATAGTGAAGTATTTGAGCCAATTCACGGATTGGCACTACGCTGAATGTAGAATGTTGCTCTCGTTTGACGGTCGCTTGTGGCAATTCCCTGTTAACCTGAATACATTTGAACAAGTTTTGGGGCGTAAGTCTTCAGAAAAAGAAATGCTACTTGCCTTGAAGCGTTGGAGGGTTCCGATTTCAGATCCAAAAAATCTTGAAGATGTGATTCTTAATTCTGCGGGGAAGTTTTTTTATAAGAAATTTTATGAGAAGCATTTTGTGAAGTTTTCGGGGTTGCATCCACGTGAGTGGGATATTAGTATGGCTAGGAGTATCCCGATACGTGCTAATCGAGATAATCGCTATTTCACATCAAAGTTTCAGGCGCTCCCTAGGGATGGGTATGGGAAGATGTTTGAGCGTATGCTTAGGCATCCAAATATAGAAGTTTTGTTGGATGTGGATTATAGATTCTTAATAAAAAAAATAGTATTTAAACGGCTTATTTACACAGGGCTGATTGATGAATACTTCGATTTTCGATTGGGGCGCATTCCTTATGGGAGCTTACGTTTCGAATATGAGACTGTGGAAAAAGAATTTTACCAGCCAGTGGGGCAAGTTGATTATCCAAACGACGACCATGAATTTGTAAGCATTATAGAGAGCAAACACTTTACAGGGCAAAAAATTCCGTTGACCACAATTGTTCGTGAATATGCGCAAGCGTATGTGCCAAATGTCAATGAACCGTATGGAATGTCCCCAAGTCCAAAAGCAGTAGAGTTATACAAAGAGTATAAAGCTCTAACTAACCAGAAGATGGATAAAATATCTTTTGTTTGTTGGGGGGGGAGCAGGACGATGGAACAGGTCATTGGAGGGGCCATGGAAGAATTTGAGCGTCTTAAGAGGATGGGATAGGGGCATGGTAGATAAGGTCCATATAAAGAATTTAAATAAGAGTTGCACAAGCAATAGTTATGTGGCTGGTAGCTTTGAATATTTTTTTCTGCAAAATGGTTTTAGTGTTGTTGATTCAGAAGAGGAGGCTGATGTCATTATTCTCAATGGTTGCAATGTTGTTGATAATAATTCAAAACTGAACCAAGAATATTCAGCGCTTGCGAAGGCTCTCCCTAATAAAAAAATTCTTTCTGTTGGGTGTACTCCTTCTCTAAATAGACCTGGTGACATCCCTAAAAATTTTTATTTTCTGCCATATCGTCGAATTTTAGCAAAACCGTCAGAAATAACGGATATTATAAAGGCTCAGATACCATTCCAATTTGCTCCGGCAGATTATATGATGCCAGACAATAAGAAAGAATTTTGGCAGGCGCTTGGTTTGGATATGGAGGGTATGTGTTATATACGGATAGCAGATGGTTGTCAAGATAAGTGCGCGTTCTGTGAGATAAAGAGCGCAAAAGGATCTCTAACGAGCGTTCCTTTAAAGAATATTATGGATGAGTTTGTATCTGGCCTTAATAAAGGCAAGAGAAAATTTTGGTTATTTGCTGATGATGTTAGTGTGTGGGGTAGAGACCGTGGGTTGGATATAGCAGATTTGTGCGCTGCTTTACTAAAAAGAGAGCCCTCGGCGCGCTTGCATTTCTTTGAAGGAACTCCATCATATATAGTAGATATCTTGGATAGAATTGAACCATATTTGCAATCAATTGATTTTTTGATGATCCCTTTTCAATCTGGGAGTAATAAAATTCTTTCAAGCATGAATCGTCGTTATACGATAGAACCGATTCTGGAGGGAGTGCGTAGGATGAAAAATATTAATCCTAATATTTTCTTGAAAACAACCGCGATTGTTGGATTTCCGGGCGAGACACGAGATGATTTACGGAAAACTTTGGTGGCCGCCACTTATTTTGATTCGACGATATTTTTTCGTTACCAAGTAAAGCTTGGCACGGAATCTGCTGGATTAAAAGGAAAGATTTCAGAAGAGGAAATATCTTTCCGCATGGAACTTGTGCGGAACACGGCGAGGAGATTAGGCATTTTTGAAAACCTGTCCGCTATAACGGGAGTAGATTCTGCGTTTGGATATCAAGATCAGCTTTGGGTGAGAAAAAATATTGGGCGGATTTCCAAGGATTGATAGACATTGCATTATCTGTTGAACATGGGATTTAATAGTTTTAATGATTTAATAGATGCAATTATTCAGGGGGATAATGAGCGGGTCCAATATATTCTCTCTCTAGGCGTGGATATTAATTCAGGGCGTAGATGTGGGAGGAGCGCCCTTATATGGGCGGCCGTTGAAGGCCAGCTTAATATAGTCCTAGAACTCCTCCAACGCGGGGTAGATGTCAATGCAGAGAGCGAGGATGGCTGGATAGCTTTATTAATAGCGGCTGATAAGGGTCATCTTGATATAGTTAACAAACTTATAGAGTTTGGCGCGGATGTGAATGCTAAAGATAGAGATGGGAGAACAGCGTTATTAATGGCTTCTTGGAAAGGACATTTCCAAGTAGTTCGGAAGTGCGTAAATATGGGCGCGGATGTAAACATCTGTGGCAAAGATGGGTGGACTGCCCTTCAATTGGCGGTGCGAAAGGGTCACGTGGATATAGTTCGAACATTGATTGCCGCGGGCGCGGATGTAAACATCTGTGGCAAAGATGGGTGGACTGCCCTTCAATTGGCGGTGCGAAAGAGTCACGTGGATATAATTCGAACATTAGTTTGGACCGCAGTGGTTGGGCAAATGAGAGGTGTCTCTGACTCCTCAATTTCAACCGGACACGAGTGACTAAAAATACAAGCATTGCGCCTATTCTGTCTGGTTTGTGAAAGGGAATTTCATAGTGAGAGAAAAAGGAGTTAGCATGGAGACTCTTCCTCGACCTATGGTCAAGATTCCGGATCCTGATCTTTTGTGGGTTTGCCCAACAATAGAACAAGATATATTATCGCTGGCCTACAAGGGAATTTCTATTTTCAATTTCGATTTTTTTCTTCCCTTTGCTTCTGCGCGCCGTGCGGATTATTATCAAGAGTCTATCGAAAAACTAAAAAGGATATCGTCCAAAGGATTCTGGGATTTTTGCGTTCTTGGCCGATTTAATAGATTGATGGGGTCCCCTAAAGAGGCGATCATAAATTTCGAATTGGCCGAAAAAATTGATCCAGGGCATCCATGGGTAGATGCCCTAAAGGGCGAATGTCTTTTGTCCGACGACATCCCAGCTGCTTTGAATTATCTGAATCGCGCCATAAAGGTGGAGGAGCATAATATCTATTTTAGGTTATGGCGTTCCTATGCATACATGATTAGCGGGAAGTGGGAATTGGCCGATTTGGATTTGTCAATCATAGAGCGGACGGAACCTCGTTTGGAAGTGGCTTGGATTTTGGGTATTATCGTCAAGATGAAGTTGCGCCTATGGGATGCGGCAAAAGAGAAAATATTAATAGCGAAAAATCTAAATCCTTGGTCTCCAGGTTTATGGGTTATGGAGGCTGAGGTTTTGTGGAGGTTGGGGAGTAAAAGTTTGGCGATTGATGCGGCATATGAGGCCATTTATAGAGGGTGTAATATTTTAGATGGATTTCTCCGAATTATTTTGTTGGAAGAGAAAATCAATATTTCTGACAGACCTATAGATTCCATTCAACTGATAAAAATTGTTAGTCGCTTTATTTCTAAGAATTCCTATGTGGAATGGGCTTATATAGTTGTGCATGATCTTGTTTTTTATCATTCCTTTATCTCTGTTTCAAAATATCATCGTATTGATTTTCAACTTCGAAGCCTGAATGTCGTGCCTAGGCGCGCTTGGCATTATGCGTTAGCGGCAAGAATGGCCTCTGTCCCACGCAAGGAACGAGCGGGATATGATCTGTTTAGTTATGGGGAACGATATATAGAGGAAGCAGTTAGATTGGCTCCGCACTGCGGTTGGATGAGAGCTTTTAGGTCGCAGGTTTTAAGGAGAAAGATGGATGCTACAAGCGCCCTTGAAGATCTCAATGAGGCTGTTCGGTTAGATAAAGACTATGCATTGTCTTATTATTGGAGAGCTCGCCTAGAGAATTCACAAATGAAATTTTTGGAAGCCAAAAAGGATTTAGATTCTTCCCTCTCAATGAAAGTCAATGCCCTTTTCTTCCACGAAAGGGCTATACATGAAAAGGCATTAGCTTTATGGGGATTGGGGCAGCGGCAAAGTTCGTTTGAGGAACTAGAGAAATGTGTGATGTCATCTGTGAAATATTCCTTGAGTTATTCCGGAGATGATGATTTGGTAAGGACAGGGTCGATGTCTATTTACGGAGACGATTCTTCCTCTTTGAGAAATCTTAAAAATCTCAATAGACGAATACACAAGGGATTGGCTTCTCCTTTCCCTGTTTGGGGCCTGCCATTGAATAAAGAACGTTTATTGGAGCATTTCCCCGCATGGTTAGGGAGACGTTATCTTAATGAGAATCAGCTTAATGAGGCTCGGGTGGAGTTTCTCCGCGCTCTCAAAAGAAATTCTCAGAATTCTTTAGTATGGACATGGTTAGGGGAATCTTACTATAGGGATGGACAGTATGAAAGAGCGATTGAGAGTCTCAACTGCGCTATTAAGATATCTCCTCAATTCATGCTTCCCCGTTTATGGAGAGGGAAAGCGTTGTTTTATTCGGGGCGACAAAAAGAGGCTTATTCAGATTTCATAGAAGCGGTATGGAGGGATTTCCCTAGCCATGACAATATTGCGTATCATTGGATTTCTTGGCATATGCCGGGGATTTTTAGCCCCCAGAGGAAAGTGGCAGAGCTTGATCGCGCATTGATGGCTGAAATTTGTTTGATTAGTAGAGATGACTGTAGGGCGGCGCGGATGTTGCAAAAGAAGGACATGGTTCGCGGCTTCATTGAAAGGTTGCGGGTCCCGGATTTACCAGAAACTCTTCTCGCTACACGCGCGTCTGATGCGGTTTATAATTCTCGACTTCTTAACCTTGGTTCCATTTTAATTCGAATATTAAATGATAATGGAGAAATGAAAGAAGTAAGGCGCTTTGAGGAGGTTATGATGCGATTAGAAAAAGAAAGAGAAGTTTTAGGAGATATTCTCAAAATTTGAGAGGGGTCTTGTGTCATCAACTGTAATTAGAAAAGAGATTTCCTTGCCTTGGGCTGAGTTTGTCTCCACCGTTTACCGAGATGAATATTATCCCCCATTGGACGGTTCTTTTATTACCGCGCGTTATTTCCAAGCGGCGGAACTGGCTCGCGTCAAAGAAGCGTGGCGCCACACGATTTCCTTGATGAAGGAGGGGAAAGCTCCCCTTGAGCTTGGTCTTTACATCCATTGGCCCTTCTGTCCCAGCCAGTGCACTTTCTGCCGTTGTAGTATGTTGGTCCCGGAAAAGAATCAAGATATGCGGCAGGCATTGTCTGCCCTCAAAGAGGAAATGACCCAATTTAAGGACGTATTTGAAGACATGGAATTTTCCAGCGTTTATATAGGGGGTGGAACGCCAACCTTTATGACGGATGAGATGCTGGATGACTTTTTGTCGCATATGCACTACTCTTTTCGTTTTACTTCTTCAGCTCAAATTTACACTGAAACCTCCCCGTCAACTTTGACTCCCAATAAACTTGATATCCTGCTCAAGCACGGGTTCAATCGGATCACGGTAGGGATTCAGACTTTTGACGACGAACTTCTCAAAAAGCTTAACCGTACTGGACAAACGAAGGCCAAGGTGAAAGATATTTTTGAAAGAATGTCTCGAGTTCCCGGCCTTATTACAGATGCAGACCTGATGATTAGTATGGAAGGACAAGGCGGGCCGATTTTTATCAAGGACATGGAGGAGATTATTCGTTTAAGGCCCCACTGTATTCACCTCTACCCATTTGAGGATGCGCCTCAGACAGAATTTCGTAAACAAGGGAAAAAGGTGACAGAACAGGAGAGAAAAATAGAATCGCAATTGACGGTTCTTGCCGATCGAATGTCTTCCCGCGCTGGATATCGGAGATGGAATGATAATTGGGATGATGAGGCCTTGTATCCATGGGAAAGTCGTCAAGAAGCGGCTTGGCGACGCTTTAGGGGTTCTTTTCTGGGCCTTGGTCACAGCGCATTGTCTCATGCCTTTGGTTCGGCCTGGTATTGCCATCCGCGCGCTCCTGGGAAAGATTTTTTTTCAAGGGATGATGGCGCGCGGATACCATCTTATTTTCTTTCCCCCTCAAGCATTGAAGAAGAAATGCGAGGTTATGCAATAGAATCTTTGGCGCGTAGCCGAAAAATGCCCAGGAAGGCATTCCGGAATCTTTTTAAAGAAGATGTTCTCAGTTTTGATTTTCTGGCCGATCCGCTCTCCAGTTTGGAGAAACTTGGATTTGTTAATATAGAACCAGATTTTATCCTTTGGAAAGGCCAGGATGTGGTGGATTTAGCCGTTCAAATTAAACGGCTTTATAGTAAGGAAATGATTGCGGCAATTCTAAAGTCGGAGCCGCGGTCATTTCACGAATTTTCCTTAAAGTTAGCTAAAAATAAGATAGACTGGAAGAGAATTGTTCGCGAGGGCCAGGCCGGGCACGACACCATGGCCTATTACGATTCGCGTGTTTGGCCTTCAATTTCATGAGAGCGGCCTTGGTCAAAGAGCTTTTTTTGTCAGAATTCCTGACTTCTTTAGTCTGGAATGGCGAACTCTATTATCCGCGGGACAATCCTTTTTATCAAGCCACTTATTTTAAGCCTGCGCGCCTTGAGGGAATCCAAAACGCATGGGAAAAAACCCTGAGGCTCATCCGCGAGGGTCGCGCTCCCTCTGATATCGGTCTTTATATCCACTGGCCTTTTTGCCCCAGCCATTGCGATTTTTGCGCTTGTAGTATGCTCGTTCCCAAAAATAACGCGGAAATGGAAAAAGTATATTCCTCAATAATCCAGGAAATTAATTCTTTCTCTCATGTCTTTTCTGGAATGCCTTTATCAAGTTTATGGATGGGTGGTGGGACGCCAACCTTTATGACAGATGAACAGTTGGACGCGCTTTTGTCCCATATTCGCGCTTCATTTGCGTTTTCTCGGGACGCCCAAATTTATATTGAGGCTTCGCCGGCCACTCTGACGGATTCAAAATTGGATATTCTTATCAAACACGGCGTTAATCGGATAACATTGGGCGTGCAAAGCTTGAACGATGAGGTGGCATCTACAGTTAATCGGCAAGGGCAAACTCGAGAAAAAGTTCTTAAAGTCTTTCGGAAACTTAAAAGCATTCCTGAGCTTATTCTTGACGTAGATATGATGTTGGGAATTGAGAGGCAATCTTTCACTGGGTTTTTGCGGGACATGAATGATGTTTTACTCTTAAGGCCGCATCTCCTCCATGTTTACAGTTTTGATGATCGTCCGCAGGTTCCTTGGTTAAAACGAAGAGAGGTCATATCAGAAGATTTGAGAAAAGAATATGAGGGAATTTTGAAACTAGCGGATCGTCTGAGTTTCATGAGAGGCTATCGCCAACAGCGCGATGATGGCGAGCTTTCGACTCTTTATCCATGGGAAGAAAGACAAGATGGGGGGGTGCGAAAGTTCCGCTCCTCGGTTCTGGGGATTGGTCCCAGCGCTATTTCTCACGCTTATGGGAGCGCCTGGTATACGCACCCGCCGGTTGTTTGTGGATCTGAATCTCAGGTCTCGCCGTTTTTTTGGATGGAATCAAGCATAGAGGAAGAAATGAGGGGCTATGCCATTTGGTATTTATCTCAAACTAGACGATTGGCGCGGAAAGCTTTTCTGGATTTGTTTCAGGTTGATGTTATGGAAACCGCGCTTGCCTCCGTCTTTCATCGATGGGAAAAGGAAAGAAAGGTTGTCATTGGCCAGGGCTTTATCTCTTTACAAAACCTTGACGATCTGGTTGATAGAGAAGTTTTCTTAAAGGGCCTTTATAGCGAAGAAATCATGGCTGCTTTAATTTCTCGTTGGTCAAAGGAAATCCATGCTTTTGTCTGTGATGCTAATTCGGAGGCTCTTTTGAGGCAAGAAATTCGTCGAAAAAACAGCGTTCCGGGGTTCCGAGTTTATCATGACGCGAAATTCTGGCGGGAATCATGAAAATATCTCAGAGCCAATGGATTAAATATCTTTTTATCAGTTCTCTTGGAAGGGCCGATGATTGCCCGCCGAAAACCGGTCCTTACCAAGATTACCCCTATTTTCGGAAATCAAATCTTGACGAAATCCGAGAGTTTTGGAAAAAAACGATTTCTCTAATTCGATCGGGTCTGGCTCCCAAGGATATTGGAATTTACATTCACTGGCCGTTTTGTTCCAGCCAATGCACTTTTTGTTTTTGCAGTATGAAGGTTCCTTATGACTATTCTGAGATGCGTGGGTATGCGGAGATGCTTAAACGAGAAATGGACGCTTTGAAGGATTTATTCGAAGGAATTCGGTTTGCGAGCGTTTGGCTTGGCGGTGGGACCCCGACTTTCATTGCGGATAAGGATTTGGATGACCTCTTAGCTTATTTGCGTTCTTCCTTTGAGTTGGAGGGAGGAGCGCAATTTTACATAGAAGCTTCTCCCGCGACTCTGACTGAATCGAAATTTGAGATATTGTTATCTCATGGAGTCAACCGAATCACCCTGGGGGTTCAGTCCCTAGATGAACAAGTGATTTCTCTAATGGATAGAAGGGGGCAGACAAGATTAAGAGTGGAAAAAGCGCTCAATCTATTAAAAAAAAATTCAGTGATTTCAGATGTGGATTTGGTTATCGGTCTCGATGGTCAGAATAGAGACTCTTTTCTTAGGGATGTCGATTGGATTTTAAGAACGAAACCGGATGTCGTTCATCTCTATGGCTTTGATCCACGTCCCCACACAATTTTTTCGAGGCAAGATAAACGGGCGCCTTTAAATTGGCTGGATATGCTTGAAAGTTTGGAGGCGGCCGAGAAAACCCTGCTTGAGGGCGGTTATCGCCATCCAATTTGGCTTCCTGGCACTGACCGTCTTGAGGAGTTGGAAGAAAAGCAATGCGGAGGTATGACCAAGGTGGGAGCTTCTGTTCTTGGGTTTGGCCATGTGGCGCAATCTCGCGCTTTTGGGGCGGGGTCTTACCAACACCCTCCACTTACGCCGGGAACTTTATGTACGGATAAAATTCCTGATTATATTTGCTTTTCTTCGGATAGAAATGATGAGATGTGGCAGTATGCGGCGCGAAGTTTAAGCCGTTTCCATCACTTGTCCCGTTCTGAATTCAAGAGAATTTTTCAAATCGACGTAATGGCGTATCCTTTTCTGGCGGGGAGGTTGAAAGATTTAGAAGATTCAGGGTTTATTGAAATAGAAAAAGAATCCGTATCTTGGAAGACAGGTGACATCTTAACGCGACAAATAGCCTTGCGTCACCTTTACTCCTCAGAATTGGAGCAATTGCTTCTAAACGCTTATCAAAAAAAATTTATTGAATTTCTAAATACTTTTTTTAATAATCGGTATCATTGGGAAGAAAAAATAAGAAAAAAAGTTGGAGCTTCGGCTTTGGAGCGGATATACCTTAATGCCCAAACAGCTTCGCGTTTGGAGACGATGTCTCATGCGCTGTCTTGAAATAACCTTGTCTTATGAGTGCGATGTAGACTGCGTTTTTTGCAGTCATGCCCAAATTATGAAGGCTTTTGCTCCCTGGCCTCTTGAGGAAAAAGAAGTGCAGATGATTCTTTTACGCAAACGGCGGGAGGGATTTTCCCATGTCAGCTTTGTGGGCGGAGAGCCCAGTCTCTATTCGCGTTTTGGGGCAGTGCTTCGGTTCGCCAAACGCCTTGGCTACCGGACGCGCGCCGTCTCAAACGGGGCCGGCTTTGCCGCGTCTGTCGCCGTTAAAACTGTGCTACCATACTTAGATGAGCTCTGTTTATCCATTCACGGCGGAACGCCGGAAAGCCATGATTTGATTACACGCTCTCGTGGAAGTTTTGAAAGAATAATGAAAGCCTTAAATAACGCCGCACTAAATCCCAAAACCATCACCACGGTCAATATGGTTGCCACGACCATCAATATAGATTTTCTCCCGGGGCTTATCTCATTGATTAATCGGCGCGCAAAAATCAAGGAGTTCTGGTTATCTGAACTGGTTCCAATAGGATATGGTTCGCGCCGTTATGACGAGTTAATCTTAGAACATCGCGAGCTTGCGAAAAAGATCGAGGATATGACTCGCCGCGCGTATCCGGTTCCTCTCCGTTTTTATGGATTGCCTTTCTGTGTTCTTAATGGCCGCCATCAAAATTCCGTGATTTGGGGCCGCTATCCGGCTCTGAGCGTGTTCCGAGTGCGGGACAAAGAAGGGAAACCTTTTTTGAGGGAAATGGATAGTTCTTTAGCTGATCCCGCCCAAGTTCTAACCCCAAAGTGCGAGGCTTGCGTTTATCGTGAACCTTGTGGGGGGCCAGGAGCTCGTTATTATGAAAAATTTGGAGATGCGGAATTGAACCCTTTTAAATCCGTTGAAACTTCTCAAGTATGACCTTATCCTCAAGTCCGATGAAGCGTCTTGAGTTTCATGTCATCTATCGTTGCGTTGACCAATGCGTTTTTTGCAGCGAGGAATTTCATATGCGGGAATTCGGAGGCTTTCCGGTTTCGCGCGAGGAAATATATGAGATGCTTGAGGCAAAAAGAAACGAGGGTTTTGAACACGTCACTCTCACTGGAGGCGAGCCGACTCTTTATCCACGCTTCTGGGAAATCGCGGCTTTCGCCAAGAAGATGGGGTATCGGGTTTTTGTCATATCCAACGGTTCCGCTCTCGCCAATCAAGGATATGCGGAAAAGCTTTTGCCGTATGTTGATGAATTATGTTTATCGGTTCATGGACCCAACAAAGACATTCACGATCGGGCGACGCGCGTTCTTGGCAGTTTTGATAAGTTGATGTCGGCAATGAGACACGTCTCTAATTTTGGAAATTTAGATTTCTTTATGGTTAATCATGTCGTAACGAGACTAAACGTTTCTGTTGTTCCAGAAACATTGGATGTTTTAAGTCGTAATGGGAAGCTGGACCAGTTTTTGGTTTCAAACCTCACTCCGCATGGCGGAGGAGGGGCGCATTACAAGGAACTGGCCGTGAAACATCAGGAAATTACCTGCCACCTGCCTAATTTACATGAATTAGCTCAAGAACGCAGAGTTGCTTTGCGATTTTATGGAATTCCTGTTTGTCTTTTGGGCCCTTACTGGCGTTATTCCAATGATTTATTTTATAGTCCACGTACGACGATCGCAAGGGCTCGTCTTGAGAATGGAAGGATTGGCTGGCATTTTGAAAGCACTCAATTTTCTTCTCGCGAGAAGTTTTATCCCGAGGATTGCGGAGCTTGCGTTTTAAAAGGTCGTTGCGGCGGGATTTACTGGGATTATACGCAGTTGTTTGGAAATGAGTCTTTAACACCATGGACGAGCCAAGGCCTTCGCGCCTTATCGCCGCAAGGAGTTCTCGCATGAGCGTTCTTAATTACGTCCTGCATACGGCTCTTTCGGATTTGTGGGCCCGGTTTTTCTGTCCGGAAGATATCCAACGTCACCGAAGGACTTCTTTTGTGCCCGAGAATCCAACCACAGACATCATGCATGGGGATCTTGAGTGTCGTTATACCTTCCCATGGTTTGACGGAAAAACGGTTCCGTTCTGGAATTTTCCTTGGACTATCGCCAATCAGCAGACAAAACCGGCGGCGTATAAGCTTCTCTTTACGGACTTAAATGAAACCGAAGTGACCGAGGGGCAAAAGAGCCTTAAGAAAGTAGAAGACTCTTTTAGATTGGCGGCTCAAGAAGCCCAGTCCGATGATATCATCATGCTTAATTCCGCCTGTGTTCCTGACTTGACGGGCGAAGACCCAACGCCCTTCTTACCCAAACATGGCGAAAAGACAAAAACCATTTACCGCGCTTCCGATGGTCGAGATGTCGCCTATTCGACAACGGAGGAAATGATTAAAAAATCCTTGGATAAGGAAAAAGATTTTTCGCCTCAATCGCGAACGGTTAATCTGGTCGGGTATCCCGGCGGCAAAGCGCGCGAGGAGCTTATTTCGCTTTTAAACCAGGTGGGGATTTCCGTTTCTGCGTGCGTCGTTCCTTCCCTAGGTTTTGAACCCTTGCGCTTGGCGAGAAAAGCGTCTCTCAATATCATGATCGGTCATCGCCTGTTTGAAGGAGAGGTAAAAGACTTTGTTGCGCAATTCCCCGTGCGTTCCCTGACTCCTTCCGCGCCTTATGGCGTTAAAGCCACGCGTTTATGGCTTAAAACAGTTTGTGAGGCCGCTGGAATTGATTCTCAAGTTGCCCGTGATATTTGGGAGAAAAATTGGAATCCCCTTAAGGGCCGATGGGAAAACCTCATTAGCCAATCGCGCGGGAAGAAGCTTGCCTTTGTCCTATCTCCTAAGCAAATTTCTCAGATCATTGACCCGCGCTGGACTTTCGCTGTTCCGATGTTTGAGATGTTAAGTGAAATGGGGTTTGATTTTAATTTTCTTATTTTCGCCAAAAATCACCCTCAATTGAAACTCCCAAAGAATCGTTTTAAGATTTCCCTGGATTTCTTTTCTAAAGAAGAGGAACTAACCCGTCTCCTTAAAAACGGCGCTTTTGACGCCGTTTATTCCGATTATTTTTTTGATCGAAGAATCAGCCGTGCCGGGAAAGCGCAATTTTCTCTTTCCATCTTCGAGGCAGGGCCGTGGGGGGCTCTGCGGACCCTTGAAAGGTTTTTGGGGATATGTAAACTTCCCTTCTATGGAGAATATGGCCGCTATTTGGGAGGAAAAAACTCATGGGCGGATTAATTCTGCCGAAAGTCGAATCTCGCTCAATTTCTCCGGAAACAGATTCTCTTGACCGTTATGGACAACCACTAGATTACACTTATTTAACGGGGCTATATCTTTTGGTGAATGCGATTTCAGATTCCGCAGCATTTATAGATGGTCCGGATTGCGTCATGGGAAAAGCCGAGCATGTGTTTGGAAAGCATGACTTAAGTTCGACGATTCTTGATTGCGTTGATAATTATCGCATTTTCTTTAGCGGGACGGACGTTCGTAACACTGTTGTGTCGCGCGAAGAGGCTATTGGTAAAGCCCTTCTGAAATTTAAAGATCGCCCGGATATCCAGACAGTATTCTTTGCCGCGATGCCGATGTGTTTGTTGACGGGTACTGATTATGTCAAGGTTAGCCGCGACGTTTCTGTTGAATTAGGGAAATCTGTCGTTCATATCCCGTCTAATTCCTTGCGGGCTTTCTTTCTGGATGGATATGCCGAGGGCTTAAAGGGTTTGGCGGAGTCTCTGGACCTTTCCGGAGGCCTGAAAGACAAAAAGAAAGTCGCCATTGTCGGATATTTCATGGACCGGACAGAGGATGACCATTATTCCAATCTCCGCGAGCTTAAACGTCTTGTGGCTGTGGTGGGGCTTGAACTCATCAGTGTTTGGCCGGATGGAAGTTCTGTAGAAAATCTAAGACGGGCTCGCGATGCCGGGTGGGTTATCTCTTTGCCGTACGCGCGAGAAGCGGCGCGTGTCGTGGCTGAAAAGACCCATGCGAAACTCATTGAGCTTGATTTGCCCTGGGGAATAAAAAATTCTGAAACATGGGTGATGCGTTTGGCAAAAGCTGTCGGCGATGAGAATCGGGCTGAAATTTTTATCCGAGAAGAAAAAGCGCGTATCTCGCGCCATATAGATTTTCTTTCAAAAAACTATATTCAAGGCAAGAAGATTATGATTGCAGCTGAGCCTTACGCCTTATTTAACCTTTCGGTTTTGGTTGAAGAATTAGGGGCTTCCGTTATAAGTCGCGTTTCGGTGGGAACTATCCCTAGTCAGATAAAAAATATTTTTGTTAATGCGGCTAAAGGTCCCGCTTTAGAGCGTCCCACAGCCGGACTTTTAAGGCGTGCGTACGCGCAAGCGCGAGACTTGGGGGTCGATTGCGTAATTGCTAATGGAGATGTGCGTCGCATGGTGAATGGAGAGGTCTCATTTGTTGAGGTGGGATATCCGAGCTATTTCTATCATTCAATTCAGGGGCATCCCTTTTTAGGTTTTCAAGGTTGCCTTGATTTCGCTCTTCGTTTGTCAGAGGAAATCGCCCAAACTAATACTCTTGAGCGCCCGCGCTTTCTATCTCATCAAAAGGTCTTGAGAAAATCATCTAAGATTATTCCCTTTGGGTTTAAAGAAGTTTTTTCTCATCTTAAATGTTCGGAAAAGAAATCGTCGGATGAGACGCAAAAAAAAGAAGAGCTTGAGCAAGAGATGTTTAAAATGGCCCCGCGCTTAGAATGGCTGATTCCTTTTGTCTTTCTCAATAAGAAGTTCGCGTTTTTTGGAAAACAAGAAGTTTTTTCGGCTATTAAACCCTTGCTTGTGGAATTGGGTGGAGAATTTTCCTCTGTTTTAATTGATGAACCCGCTTTGTATGCCAAAAATCGATCCTCTTGGGAGAGCCTTTCACTGGAATGCGATTTATTGGTTTCTAATTTTAATGGGATTAAGCTTTTAAACCCTCAATGCGCGTTTATGGAGCTTGATGAGAGAGACTTGATTTATGAACAACAAAGTTCTTTGGTCCCAACGATGATTGTCATTGATCGCATGGCCAACGCTGTCATGGGGAAGTGGGCGACTCCGTTAGGATAGGAGAAAATTCATGCAACATAAGGTCGTTTTGTTTGGTAAAGGCGGAATTGGGAAATCAACAACCACTACTAATTTGGCGATTGTTTACGCCCAGATGGGAATGAAGGTTCTTGTCGTTGGTTGCGATCCAAAACATGATACGACGGTTTATCTCACGGGTGGGCGTCAAATTCCCACGGTCCTTGATAGCGCGGCCTTTTTGGGAGGGCATTCTCCAGCTTCCAGTATCGTGGTTCAGGGCTCTTATGGAATTGACTGTGTCGAAGCCGGAGGCCCAGAGCCGGGGATTGGATGTGCCGGACGTGGAATCACCCGCATGAGCGAAATTCTTAAAGAAGCCGGAATTGTGGATGATTCAAAATACGATGTGATTCTCTATGATGTTTTAGGCGATGTTGTTTGCGGCGGATTTGCCGCGCCTCTTCGTCAAGGTTTTGCCGACAAAGTTGTGGTCGTCACATCCGAGGAATTAATGTCTCTCTATGCCGCCAATAATATTGCTAAAGCCGTTTGTAATTATGCCTCAAACGGAATTTCTCTTTTGGGCCTTATCGCGAATTTGCGGGATCCTGGTTGTGATGAAAGCGTAATTGAGCGTTTTGCGAAAATGATTGATGCCCAGGTCCTTCAGTTTTTGCCGAGAGACCCCTTGGTGCGGAAAGCAGAGTATCAAAAAAAGACGATTATTGAGACCAGTCCCGATTCTCCCTTAGTTCAAAGAATTAAGACCCTAGCTAAGGTTCTTCTTGAGACGCCGGCTTCTCCCCAACGTATTCCCAATCCCTTGAGCGACACGGAATTTCATGCTTTTTCTCGTGAGGCCTTTAATGGTGAAAGAGTTAAAAAGCAATCTGATTCTAAGGAGATTAAGAAGAGCGTGGACGATGGAGGGATGCCAAACGAGGAAACTCTATTAGCTTGGGAGAGAAGACTTTGATATCCGTTCCCCCATCCTTGCCGCGTGTAAAAAACGTCGAGATTAACCCTGGGAGGCTTTGCAATAATAAATGTATTTTTTGCATGAGCGGCGAAGATCGCGATGATCATAATCCCTGGGCTTCTTTCGACCGAGTCCTTCGGGAATTAGAATATCATTACTCCAGTGGTGCGCGTTCGGTGGGGTTTTTGGGAGGAGAGCCTACCGCCTACCCCCACATTATTGAAAGTATCGCTTATGCAAAAAAAATAGGGTATCAACGTGTGGCTCTCTGCACCAATGGAATGAGATTGGGCCAAAACGATTTTTTTAAAGAAGCTCTTCAAGCGGGACTAACAAGGGCGACGATTTCTTTGCATAGCCATATTCCAGAGGTAGAAGAACGATTGGTGGGGGTTCCTGGGATTCTTAAGATGAAGCTCAGGGCCCTTCAAAATCTTGTCGTCGCTCGCGATTCCGGGCGTTTGCCGGACAATGTCTCTCTTAATCCCGTTCTTAACCGCTTAAACGCTCCTTTCATGGCGGGTTATATTCACTTTCTAAAGTCCATGGGGATTGATGATATTCGTTTTAATTTTATCTGGCCGCAGTCTCGCGTTCTAACCGACACCTCGGTCGTCCCGCGATTCCGCGAGGTGATGCCTGAAGTTCTCAAGGTGATTCTCCTAAATGAACGCAAATGGAAAATTTCAATTAGTTTCGGGGCCGTTCCCTTTTGCGTTGTTCCTGATTTTTTTAGAAAGCATAAGGAGCTTTTATTTAGATATTTCTCCGAGGAAAGCCGTGATTATCCAACGGATGTGGGCTTTATTAATCCCGATCAAGAAGGAACAGTTAATCGTTTTACCTTAAAGGCGCGCACGCGCTACGACCATAGAATGAAAATTCCAGTTTGTCGAAGTTGTTCGCTCAATTCTGAGTGCTTGGGGGTTTGGAGAAGTTATGTTTCTCTCTATGGCGTAGAGGAGTTCTCTGCGGTATGAGCATGGTTGACCACCGTCTTTGTTTGCTCGTTTCCCGCCGCTGTAATATTCGTTGCGGATTTTGCCCCGTTGAATTTACCGGAGAAGATATGAGTTTGGAAGTGGCTTTGAAAGCGGTCAAGTCTTATCTCAAACATTTGCCCATGGGCGTTTCTCCCAAGATTAAATTCTTTGGCGGAGAGCCGTTTCTCAACTGGACGGTCATTAAGGCCGTTGTTGATGAATTTGGCCGTGAATGTCCGGGCGTTTCATTTCAAGTTTCAACCAATGGGATGTTTCTAAATGAAGAAAAAATCGCTTATCTTAAGGCTCATCCGGAATTAGAAGCGACTCTCAGCTTTCGGGCTCAAGAGGGGTGGTCCTTGCCGGGCGTTTGGTTTACCTTCGTTTTGACTCAAAACCAACCGGCTGAAAGCGTGATTGAGAAAATGGCGCTCCTTATTTCGGAAGGATATCGTCAATTTAATTTTTTGCCGGCCTATTTTTCTCATTGGAGCGAAGAAAATTTAAAAGAATTAGAAAGAACCTTCCATGCGCTAGTTAGAATTTTTCATGGGGCATGGGAGCGGGATCTTGATTTAAAAATAAAAAACTCCGAAATTTATAGTCCGATTCCTCTCTACAATGCCGCTTTGACGGTGGATACAGATGGAACAGTTTATTCTTCCAGCCTGATTGAAAGTCGGAATATGGACTCTTTACGTTCTTCTTTAAAAATCGGGACGGTCGAGGATTGGCCGAAAGAAAAAGACGCTCGTCTTGATGGGCGCTTCTTGCGCGAGATTCTCAAGCGTTGGGCGGGGGAGACTTGGGACTCGACTTGCCGCGTAGATGATTTGTTGACGGGCTTTGTTGAAAGGGTCGGCGCCTATTCGAGAGAGGTTTCTATCTAATGGGCGCGACAAAATATTTTGAGGATGGAACTGAAAAACTCATTAATGTCGAAATTAATCCCGGGCGTCTTTGCAATAATAAATGCGTTTTTTGCATGAGCGGGGAAGACCGAGATGATCACGAACCTTGGGCTGATCCTAAAAGAATGTTTGCGGAAATAGAAGCCCGGTTTAAAGAAGGGGCGCGCTCCTTGGGTTTTTTGGGGGGCGAGCCTTCGGCCTATCCGCATATTCTTGACTGTATGCGTTTGGCTCGCGATTTGGGGTACCGTCGCATCGCTCTGTGCACCAATGGCACGCGTTTGGCGAATGAAGATTTTCTTAAATCCTGTCTTGATGCGGGACTGACTCGGGTGACTATGTCTTTACATAGCCATATTTCAGAAATTGAGGAGCGTTTGGTGGGCGTTCCCAAGATTTTGGATAAAAAAATCCAGGCTATTAAAAACCTTGTCAATGTTCGCGCCCAAGGATTTTTGAAAGACGGAGTTTCTCTTAATCCCGTCCTTTGCCGCCCCAATGCGCCTCATATGGAAGGTTACGTTCGCTTTTTTAAGTCTCTTGGAATTAATGATATTCGTTTTAATTTTATTTGGCCTGAGTCGAGAGTTAAAAATGATAAAACCGTGGTTCCGCGTTTTAAAGATGTCATCCCCTCTATTCTTGGTTTGATATTAAAAAACGAAAAAGAGATTAAGCTAAGGATTAGCTTCGGCGGAATTCCCTATTGCGTTTTGCCGCCATCGGTTTACAAAAATTGGAATCTCTTGAGGCGTTATTTTTATGAAGAAGGTATGGACTTGCCTACCGAGGTCTCATTCTTATGGCCGGATAAAAAAGGAGGAGCCCAGCGTTTTAATTGGCATGAAAAAGGGCGAGACGTTTTTCGCGGCAAGGTCGCGGCTTGCGGGAAGTGCCATTTGAATTCATTTTGCATGGGAATATATCGCTCTTATTTAGAATTGTATAGTGATTCTGAAATTTTCCCCATTAAACTCTCGGAAGAGGTGCGGTCTTGACAACTATTCAGACGATGCCTGTTATTCCAAAGCGTCCTATTAAGCGTCTTGAATTTCATATGTCTTACGTCTGTAATCAAGAGTGTGTTTTTTGTTCGGAGAGCGTTCGGATGCGGCAATACCAAAAACATCCTCTCTCGTATAAAGAAATGATTGAAACCATCACGCGAAAAAGGCGCGAGGGTTGCGAACATATCACCTTTGTTGGGGGAGAGCCGACCGTTCATCCAGACTTTTTAAAATTGTTATCCGCAGCAAAGAGATTAGGCTATGCGACGCTTCTTATCACCAATGGCGCCAAACTATCAGGAGAGCGCTTTTCCGCTAAAGCTCTCCCGCTTTTAGATGAGATTGTTTTATCGGTCCATGGTTCTGAGCCTAGAATTCATGATGATTTAGCCCAATCTCCCGGCAGTTTTAAAAAATTATGGAAGGCCCTGGAGTTAATGGAGAAGGCCGGGCAACGGCCTTTCGTCTTGACTAATACCGTTGTGACTCAAAAAAATATAAATGATTTAGAGCGAACTGTGAAAGTTCTGACGAATCATTCAGTTGTCAAGCATTGTCTGATTTCTAATTTGGCTCCTGATGGGAGCGCTCTTTCGCATTATTTGGAGCAGGTTGTTAAAATTGAAGAATTGGGCAGCCGTGCGCCCCGACTGGTTGAAATAGCGCAGAAGAGAGGTAAAATTATTCGTTTCTTTGGTATGCCTCTTTGCGCTTTGGGTGGAGCTTGGGAATCTTCCAATGATCTTTATTGGGATAGCCGAACCAATGTGGAGAGAGCGACATCTCATGGGCAGGTGGCCCTTGAGGATACTTGGAATTATACTCCTCAGCGAATGAGGTTCTTTCCTGATATCTGCGCCTCCTGTCCCGCCCGAGAAAAGAAGTGTTGGGGGGTCTTTCGGGTGTATCATAAACACTTTGGTGAATCCGGATTAAAACCATGGGAAGCGTCCCTTTCTCTTACCTAATTTTACCCTGGGGATATCTTGCCGCCTTTGTCTTTTTAGGTATTTACGCTTCAATCAGTGATTTTAAAACTCGTCGCGTTCCTAATTCTCTTTTTCTATCCGCTTATGTTTTCGTCATTATCGGCTATGCCGTCCTGCTACTTGTCTGGCCTTTTGATAGCCCATCACGTCTTGAGTATTCAAAATTTATTTTCATTCACTTTTTTTTATCTTTAATTATGGCTATTGCTTTTTGGTATCGGCGTATTTGGCCTGCCGGAGACGCCAAATTATTTTTCCTAATGTCTCTAATTCTTATTCTCATTCGCCCCAATTTGCGGGGTTTTCCCTACTGGGCGGCTTTACAGATGATGATTAATACTTTCATACCTGCTATTTTTTTAATTATTCCTCTTGCCTTTTACCGTCAGTGGCGTGATCTTAAAAAGCTGTCGTTTGCGGATTTCATGAAACAAAATCAAGAACTCTTAAAACGATGGATGGGGAATGTTGAACTTGTGCGCGGATGGTATTTAGCTAAATTTTTATGGAATATCCTTGTTATTTCAGCTCTCATAAGATTTTTCATGGAAAGAACTCATGGGCCCTGGAAGATGGTGTTCCAAGGGGCTGTTTATGCTTACTCCTATTTATTATGGTCTGGAATATATCGCTGGCTGAAAAGATTTAATTATCAGCGTTATGCCCATGTCCTAACGACATTATGCTTAGCGAGTGTAGCCTATCTGACCCGACAGAGTTTCCTTAACCTTCTTATGGGAGGGGCTTTTGTGTCCCTGGAGTTTTCTCTGCTTTTTATGGTCGCGAAATTTATGGAAAATCATCTTAAAATTTTTCGGGTTCATCAAGGAACCGTCGGCCAACTCTGTTTAGGCGATGTTTTAAACGATCAGTCTTGGGATGAGATCGTTCAGTTTTGCGCTAAGGATGAACCGGAATATGAATTTCGCCGTTATGCGGACGGATTGTCCAAAGAAGATGTTGAAGTGGTTCAAAAAGCGTGCCCCCATGATAAAGAAGTCGTTATTTGCGAAACCCGTCCCTTCGTTTTTTGGATATTCTTTGGCGCTTTGTGGACTTTATTTTCCAATAAAAATTTTCCCCAATGGCTGATTTCTTTTTGGCAGGTTCATTTCTAAATCGCCCATGGCCTAAAAAATGGGGGAACGTCAGACGGCATACGAGACCGAGAAAAGTTTTTCATCGGGAGGACCTAAGAATTGAAATTGCGCGAGCTGATTCATGGATTTGGGTCACTCAAAGAGGATCCACAATATCTCTATTGGTTGAGGAAAATTTTACGAATACTTTTTATCTTTTTGTTTTTTTATGAACTTTTTTATTTTGTTCTACCCATTTTTTTAAATCACTCCTCGATGACGTTCCCCCAGAAAATCTTTGGAGGTAACTCTAGTTATTATTCTAATGGGAACTATCTGCGATATCGGATACCCAGCTTGAAAAACAACTATGATGTTGTGAACGGTATTTCTTGCCACCTGCCTTTGTCGGAAATATTAGCGGTTTTTGCGACGGATTATCCCAAAACGGCCGAACTAGCTTTTCTGGTTTCTGCTCTATTATTTTTTGCTTCAGGCTCCTTGATTGGAGCGCTTTCCGTGACCGCCGTTTTAATGCTTCGGATTTGGGTATTTCATCCGTATGCGAGGTATGACGTATATGCCTTTTACTCGCCTTTTATCCTTGCCGTAGCTGGTTTTATCGTTTATCGCGCGCGTGGAAGTTCCATTTGGCGAACCTTGTTGCTTTCTTTTGCCATAGGGATATCTCTCCTTTTTCGTTCTCCTCTAGTTTTTTTCCCACCTGTTTTAGCTGTTTATGATTGGTTTCGCTCTCAAAGCGCCATGAGGGAAAAGTTGCGAAATACGCTTCTTATTGTAATTGTTCCCTATCTTTTCCTGATTCCATGGGTTCGTCTGAACTGGATTATGCATCACCAATGGATTCCTTTTGAATATGGTGAAGCTGATTCCAATATTGTTTCCGGTGCCTTGGGGTATGTGTCGGATGTCGACGTTTATTGGCTGCGGCTGATTAAACCGGGAGGAAATATCCCTGATCCCTCTCAATCCAGCGTGGTGATTCAATGGGCAATCAAGACGGTTTTAAGGCATCCCAAAAGGTATGTGATTGCCTATTGCAAGCGGTTGATATTCGCCTTCTCTCTACACCCTTGGCTTTGGGCATTGGCTATCATCACTTTCGGGGTTTGCTGGGGAGATTTGGCCGTTGAAGAAGTCTTTCTCCTGTCTATTTATTTTGTCTTGATTCATTGTTTTATGTCGGTTCAGGGAACATACTTCTCATCTTTTGATATGGTTTTGTATTTGTTTCCAGTAACTCTTCTAAGTCGATGGGCGCATGAAGTCTTGACGTATTTTGAATTAGACTTTTCCAGGATTAGTTCCTGTATATCGAGGGTTGTTTTTATTTCTTTAGGGATTCTGATAATCTCGCTTTCTGTTTACACGTTTTTACAGGTTGATGCTTATGCCGCGATGGAGGAGAATCCTCCGCCGGTTTTGATGGCGCTCAAAGGCGCCTTGGCGAAACATCCTTCAAACGCTTGGTTGCGGGAGAAGCTAGGAATGGAAGAACTGAAGGCAGGGCATCTCCACCGAGCGCTTGAGGATGTTTCTAGGGCGGAGGCAATGAGGAGTAATATTCCTCAATATTGTTTGGATCGGCAACGCATTCTTGTGTCCATGGGACGTTTTAGGGAGGCCTTGAGAGAATGCTCAAAAGATAATCCAAGAGAAGAGAGAATGCGGAGGGTATTAATCCTAAGTCTTTTAAACGAATCAAAGAAATCCCTAGAGATGATGAATTCCTTTACCCCGCATATTTTAAATGAGCCGGAATTGGAGAACCGGGCGCGAAAAAATAACTTGATTTCTTATG
Source organism: bacterium (assembly GCA_021796015.1). The sequence continues at coordinate 12,182 of JAJYOT010000010.1, read as the reverse complement.
AGTATCGAGATGAACTCGCTGACGCGTTACGGATACTGTCTTCTGTTCAAAAAATCGTTTCCTTGCGTAGAATTTTAAAACAATGTTCGCATGGTTCTTCTGTTAATCCTTGCAAAAACTTAGGGTTACGGAACGAACTGGCATTGGCGTATGAGCATGCCGGGGATCATAAAAATGCCATTGGCATTCTGAAGAAGCTGGTGTTGACGGCTCCCGGAAAGGAGAGGTTGGAGCTTGGACACGAATTGGCCTTAGAATATCAACAAGTGGGGAATTATCAGAAATCCGAGGATGTTTTAGAAAATCTTATTCGCGTCAAACCAAAAAGTGCTCGTTATCACGACGATCTCGGAGTTTGCCTTTTCTTGTCCGGCCATATTCATCAGTCCAAAAAAGAATTTAAGACCGCAATCAATCTCAATCCTAAATTTTTGCCCGCGTATCTAAGTCTTGGAGCAGTGGACGCGAAAGAGGGAAAATCTAAGGAAGCTCTTGAGCTTTACCAATATGTCGTTGATCATGGGGACAAAAAAGATCCAGCAGTGAAGGCGGCGTTTCGAGCCCAAAAAGATTTTAAATTATAAAGAACATTCATCTCTTTGCTATCCTGTTTCCATGAGAGGCGAGATTCTCCAAATTAGAATTTCGGTTCGAAGCAGCCAGAAAACGGAAAATGGTTCCGTTTGCGTCCAAGTCTTGGGGCCTGCCGATAGGGTTAAAGACGCGTTGCGCGCGTTGGGGCTCTATTGGGGCATCGCGCTTTTTTGCGTTCTTTTCCCTCTGCTTCACTTTGTCCTCGTTCCTTTTTTTCTTCTGCTCGGAATTTTTCTCGCCGTGCGAGCGGGTTTGGCGAAAGAGCGGATCCTTGACGGATCGGTTTTGTGTCCGGAATGTAAAAAACCTTTTTCAGTTAAACCGGCCTTGGTTCACTGGCCGATGAATGAGGTCTGTCAAGAATGCCGCTGGTCGTTTGTACTCATTCCCGATTCTCATCGGTAAGATTGGTCTCAAGGGGTTCCAGGACTCTATACTTTATGATTTTTCATCTGATACATCGCCGAGTCCGCGGTTTGAATCAATCGGGCGATTGTTTGAGTCGGCGGGGTTCCTGAAATTCCGTAGCTAAAATCAATTTGAAATTTTCTTGCTCGGTGTAAAATTTTTTTCATGACTCGATCGGCTTCTTGAGGTTTTAATCCCGGCAAAACAGCCGTGAATTCATCTCCGCCAAAGCGAAAGACTAAATCCGCTTCCCTTCTCAGGGAATCTCGCAAAAGGGCGGAAAAAGATTTAAGAATGCGGTCGCCGGCCTTGTGCCCCTTGGAATCATTCACGATTTTAAAATCATTCAAGTCCATTAATACAAGAGAAAGAGGATAATTCTGCCTTTTGGCTCGGGCCCATTCCTGCCTTAGAGACTGGTCAAAATGGCGACGGTTAAAAAGGCCGGTCAAATTGTCGGTGCGGCACAAATCTTCAAGCTTTTTCTCGAGATGAACGCGGGCGCTGATGTCTTTAAAAACCCCAAGGGTGCCGATAAGATTTCCTTGTCTATCTTTGAGGAGAGAAGCGGCAAGACTCGCATGGATTAAGCGGCCGTTCTTTCCTTTAACGAGGGTTTCATGATTTTTAATCTTGTCGTTTTCAGTCAAAAGGCGCATGATTTTTTTAGCTTCGGCGATTCCGTCCTGATATATTTCATAAGCGTAGCGGTTTCCCATGCCGTGGGCTTTAAGCCCCAGCATGTCTTCCGCCCCGGGACTGAAATAAATAAATTTTCCGGACATATCGGTCGTGCAAATGGCGTCCGGGCTGGAAGAGACGATAGCCTCAAGGTATTCTTTGGCCCTGATGAAATCAGAAGACAGATGGATAAGCGGAAAGTCTATGGATGAGTCCATGCTCTGAGTATAAACTTCTTTCGCGCATTCGGGGAGGGTCTAAAGTCCCAGGTCTCTTCTAGGCCTTTAGGGAAATTAGGAACGGCTTATAAAATTAAATATTTTTTTAAATATCCCCGGGGTTGTTTCGTGGTTTAACCCGTGGTTCTTGGTCCATGCAAAAACTCCCTTGATTAAAAAAGGACGTTCTAAAAGGATGGAGCTGCCCGGCGGCAAGGGCTTAATTTCTTGAGCTTTAAATTCTTCCTTGGGAGGGGCCATGATTTGAATCACCATTCGCCCCGCTTCATCGACAAAAGAAATCGGATCGGCGTAATCCTTGCTAATCACTTCTCGTAAAACTTTTGTGTCGATTAAATGCTGATCGGAAAGGGCGGAGTAGGGGGTTAAACAACTTTTTTGGGTCCCATTATTTGAAGAGATCCAGTAAAGGGTAATGCCTTGAGGGAGGGGTTCTGAGGGAAAGTTTTGGGGTTGATGCCCGCCCAGCCACAGTTCCTGAATGCCGGCCTGGTGCGCGGTTTTAATTTGTCTTTCTAATACCGTTTCGCGCCCTATTTTTTCCAATGCGACAGCCGGATGGGAAACCATTAACAGCGCGCGGGTAATCATAAGTTTTCCATTTTGATTCTATCAATTTAGTAACATCACCTGTAATGGCGCGCCGAATTCCAGATTCCGGGATTAATCTTTTTCAACAGATTTATGTTTTGTTGAGGCAATACCGTGAATATTCAGGGAAAGAGCCTCTCAATCTATCCTTAGGAAACCCCGATGGAGTTCCCTCTAAAGAAATACTTGAGCTTGAGTCTTTCTTCTCTCGGGATACGGCCTACGATTGTCATACCTACGCCGAGGATAAAAATCTTTTGGAATTTTCAGAGGGAATGGTTTTTTTACACTCCGGACTGGAACTTGCAAATTTTTCTCATCTGGAAGCGGTTCCCATCGCGGGAATTAAGACTGCGAGCGCGCTTTTGCTTTTAGCGTGTGGAACCGGCTTCTATGCTTCTAATCTCCCCGCTTACGATATTGTGGGGGTTTGGGGAGAAAAATATTTAAAAAGAAAGCGCATCGTTTGGCCCCTTCTTTCCGCCGATAATATGCGCTTGAGGGTAGAACGCTTAAAAGAGGCGATTCTTCGTTCCGGAAACCCTCCCGTGGATCTTATTTTTACCGTTCGTCCCGGAAACCCCGCGGCGGTGGGGGCCTCAACCCAGGATTGGCGGGAACTCATCTCTTTTTGTCTTGAGCGCGGAATTAGACTCGCTAATGACGGGGCCTATGCCGGGCTTTCTGGAGACAAGCATGTTTCTCTCGCTACGGTGGCCAAGGATTATCCGGAACTGGAATGGGTTGAGATGTATTCAGTCAGCAAATCTTTTAACGATCCGGGAGCTCGTCTGGGGGTGATGGTGGGGTCTCGCGATTTTGTCAGAGATTATCTGATGGTGAAGGGCAACACCGACTCCGGCCCCGTGCCTTTCCTTATGGCCGCTTACGGTCAATTTTTTAGAAATCGAGCTAAGGCGCGAGAAGTTCTCTTTCAGCTAAGAGACTTGTACAAAAAGCGTTTGGAATATGTGATTCCGCTGTTTAAAAAATCGGGCCTCATTCCCGCTTGCGAAACAGAAGCTGGGTTTTTTTCTTTGTGGAAGGTTCCCCGAACGGTCTTGGGCATCAATCTTGAGGAACAATCTCAGCGAGAAAATGTTGGTTTGGCGGAGGCTTTTAACCGAACGGTCATTTCAAAGACGGGACTCGCGGGGGTTCATTTTACCGGGCAGGACGAACAAGGGCGCCCCGAACCTCTCATTCGGTATGCGGTTTGCGCGGACGTCTTAAATTCGCGGTTTAAGGAACGTTTTGAAGCGGCTTTGCAGGCTCTCAACCCTCAATATTAATTTCTTTACGGAGCCTAAAAACCCCATTGGGAAACATCAATGCCTTGAAACAACAATGAGGCCGGATTAAAACGCCGGTGAAAATGCTTTTTTACGCGATGATGCCGAGTTCTCAGGCTGTGGCGCAACTTGACGAGAAGTCCCTTGCCTTTTCTCTTTAAGTTCATAAGAGCCCCTTGAGTCCTATTTAAAGATAACAGGCGTCTTTCCTTTTGTCAATCCCTGTCTTGATTTTTGGTTTATGAGGACCATGGATGGGAAAATGGGGAGAAAAATTAAAAAAATGGCTCCGGGCGTAGGACTCGAACCTACAACCTTGCCGTTAACAGCGGCCTGCTCCACCATTGAGCTAGCCCGGAATAAATGGAAGCGACGGTTTATTTTACCAGATGAGGGTCCGACGGGTCAAAATCGAAATGGAAATCCAAAGGGTAACAGATAAAATAAATTAAAGATCGCCGCCGCGCTGAGAAAGGGTCCAAAGGGAATCGGGTCAGAGCGGGTCACCTTGCCCCTAATGATGAGGCCAAGACCATAAACGGTTCCCAGAAGAGAACCCAGCATCAGGCAATTAAACGCGCCTAAGGCTCCGCTGAGGGCGCCCACCGCGGCCAAAAGCTTGATATCGCCGCCGCCCATCGCTTCCTTTTTAAACATCTTTTCACCCAGCCAGGCGATTGAAGCGCAGATTAAAAAACCGATGAGGCCGCCTTTGAAACTGATCCATAATTTCATCCACCAAGCGGCTTGTCCGAAAAGGGGATTCAAGGGGGCAGAGATGAGCCCCAAAAAGACCAGGCCCAAGGACAGAATGTCGGGGATTAAAAACGTTTCAAAATCGATCAGGGATATGGCCGTTAAGGCGGCCGCGGAAATGAGAGAAGAAATAAACCACAAGGGGTAGGCCTGCCAGCGGCGCCAGAGGGCCAGTGACAGAATTCCCATTCCGAGCTCGACCAAAGGGTAGCGGAGAGAAATGAATCCGCGGCAATGGCGGCAATGGGCTTTTAAAAATAAATAGCTAAAAACCGGCACATTATCGTAAAAAGCGATGGGGTGTCCGCACTGGGGACAGCGAGAACGGGGCGAGATGGGGGACTCTTCCTTGGGAAGGCGATGGATAAGAACATTGGCAAAACTTCCCACGATGAGACCTAGGATAAAGACGAAGACGCTGGTCAAGGTTTGGGGTTGAATCATATTTTGAAATCTTCTCCCAAGTACAGCCGTCTTGCTTCGGGATCATTGAGAAGCTTGTCGGAACTTCCGTCAACCAATATCTTCCCATCATAAATGAGGTAAGCCCTCTCGATGATGGGAAGCGTTTCGCGGACATTGTGGTCGGTGATTAAAACGCCGATGCCCTGGTTTTTAAGTTTGGTGATAATGGCTTTAAGTTCTGAAACCGTGATGGGGTCAATTCCCACGAAGGGTTCATCTAAGAGAATCAATTTCGGATTTGAAATCATGGCCCGGGCCACTTCCAAGCGCCTTTTTTCGCCTCCAGATAAAGATGAGGCCAATTGTTTTCTTCGCGCCCAAAGCCCGAACTCATCCAAAAGCTCTTTGGTTCGGCGCAACTGTTCCATGCGGTTTTTAGAAATTCTCTCTAAAATGGCGCGTAGATTTTCTTCGACGGTCAGCCCTCTGAAAATAGTCGGTTCTTGGGCGAGATAGCTTAAGCCCTTTCTGGAGCGCAAATACATCGGCAATTTCGTTACGTCTTCTTCATCAATCATGATTTGTCCCGCGTTGGGGCGAATAAAACCGGCGAGACTGTAAAAGGTGGTTGTTTTTCCGGCTCCGTTGGGGCCCAAAAGACCCACGATTTCCCCGGATTGAACGTAGAGGGAAACTCCCTTGACGACTTCTCTCTCTCCGTATTTCTTGCGGATATTGACGGCGGCCAATTTCATTATTTCGAGTTTCCTTTTTTTGACGAAGGTTGTTTCTTTGATTTTTTCTTTTTGCTTTTTTTTGAGTTTTTGAAAACAATCCATCCCCTCGCGTGCCCCAGGGCGACGTAGCGGCTTTCGCCGCAAATGTCGCTAGAATCTGAGCTTTCTTGATTAGAAAGATAAGGCTCAAAAGTCTTGAGACGGTCGGCCTTAACGGCTCCGGTCCAATCCTTGGGGTCTTGACGGGATTTAACGGCCACCGGGCGGTGGCCGCTCAAAGTGACGCGGCGAAGCGAGCATCCCGTAATCTTTCCCGGATTTTCTAAAATGACGGCTTTGTCCGACCAGCTCTCCATTTGCGCCTCTTGGGCATGGACGCGTCCGGTCAGGGTTGTTTTAGAGGTTCCAACCCAGCTGATTTTATTGGCGGTCGCGCGTCCGGGGAAGCGGTTGAGGGGTTCATGGATCAGAAGAACTTGCTTTTGTTTAGGACTTGGGATGAGCCAGCCTGTTTGAGTCGCTTGATTGTAAGCTCCTTTATCGCCATAGGCCTTAAGAATAGTTCCCGATTCCTCAATATGACGGGCCTTGACATGTCCTCTAAAAACCCAGTTTTGGAGGGCGTGGTCAAAACGCGCCCAATTCGACCAAATTTGATTGGCACCGGAATGATAATGAACGTGTCCGGAGAAATCTTCAATGGTATTTTTTCCGCGCTTGACATTCCACTCCGAACTTGTGACGACCGCCCCGGCCACCGGTTCCGCATAAGCCTTAAGGGCGGGAATAAACAAAAATCCGGCTAAAATAAGCGTTTTCATTGGGAAGTCTCACCGGATGATTTGACGAAACTTTGTTGGTGAAAAATCTTGATTTGAGATAAATCCTCGGAAGCTCTAAGCCCCCGGCCGTAGGTGGTTCCCGAGGGTCTGACGACCTTAACCTTTTTGTCGGTGAGAAATTGATGCTTGGCGGCGGAATAAAAAAGTTGGGAAGTGTAGAGTTTGTTTTGATCGCTTAAAGAGACGGCGACGACCGCAGTGGATAAAACGACGTCATGGGTCTCGGTCTGAACCACTCCGGTTTTGGATTTAACCTTCGTGTCGGGGACGTCATTTTTGTAAAAAAGCATATGAGGGTTTGTGAGATAGGCGAGATCTTTTTTCTCGGATAAAATCGCTTTCTCCGCCACTAAATGCCAGATTTTAGTATTCAGATCCGATTGATTCATGGCGAAATCAGTCATGGTTTGGCGCGGCTCTTCTTGGATGATATCTTTTTGTTTCTTGCAGGCAAAGGAAAAACAAAGGAAAGAAGAGAATAGAAAAGAAACAGAAGCCTTTCGGTTCACGGACGCGGGGGCGGCGGAGTTGCGGGAGAAAGAGGCGGTGTGGGCATTTGGGCGGCCTCTTGGGGCGGCGTTAATTGGTCTTCCTCCAGATATTTCGGTCCCTTACGAAGCCAGGGCGTGACCTCAATGGGGATTTTTCGGATATCATAAGGCTTCGGAAGTTGTTTGAGGAGAAAGGTCACTGTGTAATAGAAGACGGTCACGCAAACATAGATAATGCCAAGAGTTTTGAGATGCCATTTCGCGTCCGGAAACCAGGCGGGCGGAAGAGACATTTCTCGTCCGCATTTCTTGCAGATCTTGGCCTTATCTTTATTATCGTGATTGCAGTTCGGGCATTTCATCGGTTCCCCCGGAAAATCCTAGGATTTTCCTTGACAGCCGCGTCAACGGCTTGAATTTGAGAAAGAAATTCCGGTACGTCTTTTAAAAAAAGCGAATTAGGTCCGTCGGAAAGGGCTTGAGGCGGCTTGGGATGGGTCTCGAAAAAGATTCCGGCAATTCCCACGGCCGCTGCCGCGCGAGAAAGCGGGAAGACAAATTCTCTTTGTCCCCCGGTCGCGTGGCCCAAGGCTCCCGGAAGCTGAACGGAATGAGTCGCGTCGTAAACGACCGGGTAGCCAAACCCCCGCATGATGTCTAAGGAGCGCATGTCCACGACCAAATTTCCATAGCCGAAACTGGCTCCTCTCTCGGTCACGATGATTTTTTTGTTGCCGGTCGACTCAATCTTTGCGATGGCGTTCTTGATATCCCAAGGCGAAATAAATTGGCCTTTTTTTATATTGACGGGCTTTCCAGTTTTTCCGCAGGCGATGAGAAGATCGGTTTGCCGGCACAAAAAAGCCGGAATTTGGAGAATATCCACGTATTGAGCGGCCATGTCCGCCTGCGCGGACTCGTGAACGTCGGTCAGAATGGGAACCTGGAGTTTTCGCGCGACTCGGCCCAGGATTTTAAGCCCTTTCTCCGCGCCCGGACCGCGAAAGGAATTGAGGGAGCTGCGATTGGCTTTGTCAAAGGAACATTTAAGAACGAAAGAAGCCCTGGCTTTCGCAAAAATCTTTTTAAGCTTTTCTCCGGTTGAGAAAAGAAGCTCTTCTGATTCCAGGGCGCAGGGGCCTGCGATAAAAGACAAGGGTCCGCTATTTTTAAAGATGACGTCTTGAACGGTAACAGTTTTTTCAGCCATGGTCTCAGTCATAAGTTAAGGAGAGAGACGGTGAAGCGTTTTCTTCTCGGTATCTCTTAAGCGCCGCGCCGATGAAATCTCGAAACAAGGGATGCGGGTTTTCCGGACGGCTTTTGAATTCAGGATGGAACTGGACGGCCAAAAACCAGGGGTGGTCTTTGAGTTCAACGATTTCAACCAAATCTTTTGCCGCATAAACGCCGCTGATGATGAGGCCAGCATCTTCGATATCTTTTCTAAACTTGTTGTTAAACTCATAGCGGTGGCGATGTCGTTCGGAAATCAAGGTCTTGCCGTAGGCCTTGTGGGCCAGGGTTCCTTTTTTGATGGCGCAGTCATAACTTCCCAGGCGCATGGTGGCGCCCATGTCTTTTACCTCTTTTTGTTCCGGCAAAAGATCGATGACCGGATATTTGGTTTTAGGGTTAAATTCGGTCGAATGGGCTTCGCTTAAACCCACGACGTCGCGGGCGTATTCAATCACCGCGATCTGAAGTCCCAGACAGAGGCCGAAATAAGGAATTTTTTTCTCGCGGGCGATTTTAGCCGCCATGACTTTTCCCTCAATTCCGCGTTCTCCAAAACCTCCCGGAACGATGATCCCCGGAGCCTGCTTAAGGATATTGGGAGCTTCGCTTGAGGAGGTTTCGACAAATTGAATGCGAACTTTGACCCCATGAAAGATTCCGGCGTGAATCAAGGCCTCGTTGACCGATTTATAGGCGTCTTTGTAATCGGCGTATTTTCCGGCGAGAACTATCGGCAATTCTTTTTTAGACGCGGCTTTGACCTTGCGCGAGAGTTCATTGAGTTCCTCAAAATCCTTGGAATGGGTTCTCAAGCGAAGAAGCATGAGGATTTGGTCATCCAAACCTTGTTTATGGAAAACCACGGGCACCTCGTAAATGGAATCGACATCCGGAGCCTCAATAACGGATTCGGCGGGGACTGAACAGAAAAGCCCGAGTTTGGTTTTAAGTTCGCTGGAAAGGGGCTTTTCCGAGCGACAAACGATGATGTCAGGATTGATTCCAATTTCGCGCAATTTTCCCACGGAATGCTGGGTGGGTTTGGTTTTAAGCTCTTCGGAAGCTTTGATAAAAGGAATGAGGGTGACATGGAGATAGAGAACATTGTCTCGCCCCAGTTCCAGGCCCATCTGGCGGGCGGCTTCCAGAAAGGGAAGGCTCTCGATGTCTCCGACAGTGCCGCCGACCTCGACGATGACCACATCCGCCCCCTTAGAAACGGCGCGGAAGCGGTTTTTGATTTCGTCGGTAATATGGGGAATCACTTGAACGGTCATTCCCAAAAATTCTCCGCGCCTTTCCTTGGCGATGACGGTTTCGTAAACCATTCCGGCGGTGAAATTGTTCGGGCGGTGCATATCCTTTCCCAAAAATCGTTCATAATGGCCGAGATCGAGATCCGTTTCGGCGCCGTCTTCGGTCACAAAAACCTCTCCATGCTGAAAGGGGTTCATGGTGCCGGGGTCGACGTTGATATAGGGATCGCATTTGAGCATCGCGACCTGAAGCCCCCGCAGTTGAAGCATTTTCCCGATTGAGGAGGCGGTAATGCCTTTCCCGAGTGAACTTACGACGCCGCCGGTGACGAAAATATATTTGCTCATCGAGTCTCCGCGATTCTAAGATTGTTCTTCAAAATTTGTTTGGCTTCTTCCAGGTCCTCGGGAGTGTCAATGGAACACGGGGTTTCGGAAGTAATAGCGGCGTAAATGCTCATTTGAGAGTCCAAAGCGCGTAATTGTTCAAGGCTTTCCGCGGTTTCAAGCGGGGCGGGCTTAAGCCCGACAAACCGTTTAAGAGCTTCTTTTTTAAATCCGTAAATTCCCAAATGCTCGTAATAATCCGGCTTTCCGTTTCGCGCGAAAGGGATAGGGGAACGGGAGAAGTAAAGGCAATGTCGGTCTTGGGCGAGGGCGGCCTTGACGACATTGGGGTTTTTAAGCCTTACGGGGTCAGTCAGGGGAATCACGGCCGTTGAGAGATCGGCCTTTGAATTTGTTTTTAAAATTTGGGCGACGGATCGAACCGTTTCCGCCGTTAAAAAAGGCTGATCGGCCTGAATATTGATGACGAAAGAAGCGTCTGTATTTTGAGACGCTTCAAAAACGCGGTCGGACCCGGACACGCAGCTAGGCGAAGTCAAAACTGCTTTTGCCCCGAATTTCTGGGCGGCAAGGATCACTTTTTCATCTTCAGTGGCGATGAGGACCGGTCCTACGTCCGCCTTAATGGCGCTACTCCAGCACCACTCCAAAACAGATTTGTCTCCGAGGGGGGCTAGCACTTTTCCAGGGAAGCGGGTCGAATGAAAACGCGCGGGAATGACGACTAAAACAGAACTCATGGTTTCCTTTCGTACGGAATCTGGAGCCAACTATTTCCTCGCTTAGGCTCGGTCACGGAATCACGCTCTCAATCTCATCAATGGTTGTGGTCGCGGTTCCTAGCTTTCCGACCACGATTCCGGCCGCGTAGTTGGAGATTAAGGCCGCTTGTGTGAGGGCGGCTCCGCTGGCTAAAGCGAGCGTCAGGGTTGCAATCACCGTGTCTCCGGCGCCGCTGACGTCGAAAACCTCGCGGGCTTGGGCCGGCACATGAACGGTGGGGCGAGATTTTTGAAAGAGACTCATTCCCTCGGGTCCCCGCGTAATGAGAGCCGAGTCTGAATTTAAAGTTTTAATCATGTCGCGGCCGAGTTTCTCAAGTTCTTCTTCTCCGGGCTTGGGAACGCGGCGCATGCCGGTCCAGGCTTCATGGAGGTTTGGGGTTACGCAGGTGACGTGCCGATAGCGCTTAAAATGTTCGATCTTGGGATCAACAATGACGGGAATTTGAGCCCTTCGCGAAAGAGAAATTGCGGTCTTTAGAATTTTTGGTGTCAAAACGCCTTTGCCGTAATCTGACAAGATAACCGCTTCAGATTTTTTTATCTCAGATTCAATCTGAGATAAAACCTGGGCCTCGGTTTTACCTGTCACGGGAGAAATAGATTCCCGGTCATAGCGGACTACCTGTTGCCTTTCGGCAACGACTCGGCATTTTTGGGAAGTCACCCGGGCCGGGTCTTTGATGAGGCCCGAGGTTCCAATTTTTAACGATGAGAAATGGGACTGAAGCTCAAAACCGGAAGAATCTTCGCCGATGACGCCGATAACCTCGACTTTTCCTAAAAGAGCGGCTAAATTGGCGGCGACATTTCCCGCCCCCCCCGGAACAAAGGATTCTTCCTTGACCTGAACGATGGGCACCGGAGCCTCGGGAGACAGGCGGTTGACGCTTCCGCGGATATAGTGGTCCAGCATGAGATCGCCGATGACCAAAATACGGCGATCTTTAAATCGCCGGGGAATTTGTTTGATCTTGCGCCTCTCCTCAAGTGAGGGAAACATTTCGGGTTTCATTGTATCATTTTCCTTTGCATAAGCGTGTATAAGCGCGGAATTGATTAATCTCCGCTGTCTGTTCCAAGTTTAAAAGAAATGGCTTGGCGGATTTTGACCGCGACGGGTTTATCTCCGACATAAGCCGGGGTAAAGCGAAGGAGTTTGGCGGCCTTAATTGCCGCTTGGTCGAAATCAGAGCCCCCGGATTTAACGAGATCAACCTTAATCACTCGTCCGGATGCGTCCAAATGGAGATCGAGAATGACGATGGATTCGATATGTTTGAGGCGCGCTTCCTCGGGATAGAATTTTCTAAGGAGGGCTTGAAGCTGATTGAGATTGACGAGTTGCGGATACTTTGAAACCTGAAGTCCCGTTCCGGAGGATGTGGGGCCCGAACCTTGCGCTTGAGCGGATGAGGGCGTTGGGGGATGAGGAATTTCAGTCGGGGGCGTAGGCAAGGGCTTAGACACGGGAAGCGGTTTTTGTTTTGGAGACGGTTTAACCCACTCTTTTTTTTGGCA
>JAJYOT010000058.1 GCA_021796015.1 bacterium | reverse complement strand
CATTTCTACCGACTCTAAACCGGTGTCCACCTGGGTGTCCAAACCGCATGTAAAACGGCGGTAAGCGGCGATACGCGGCGCACAAAAGAACAAAGGCTGTTTCTCGTCGGTAGAAATGGGAATTTACGGCTTGTCGTCGGACGGATCGGAAACGGGCGCTGAAAGATTCAAAGTCCGCTGTGATACCATTTCACCACCTGGGAATAAATTAAGCATGCCGCTTGTCTCTAAGAGTTTCCATTATAACTTTTTTGAGCGCGGTTTCCGCCGTTATGATACTATTACGCTGCGGAATTTTTGACTTCCGCCGCATAGCAGGCCAAAACCTGATCCTCAAGGATTTTTCGGAATTCCGCCGTAATAGGATGCGCGATATCTTTATATGTTCCATCCTCAAGCCTGCGGGACGGCATGCAAAGAATCAGGCCCTTATTGCCGGAAATAATTTTCATATTGCGCACGACAAAACAGCCGTCAAAAGTAACCGTCGCAAAAGCCTTCAGCTTGTCTTCATGACAAAGATGAATGCGAATTTCAGTGATATTCATAATTACTGGCAACTGGTCAGAAACGATTTCCACGGATAAACTTTAAGTTTGTTTAAAATTTTCTCGCCTTCGGCGTAAGACCGGCAAAAGCCGAAAACCGAAGACCCCGAACCAGACATCCGAACGCCTTTGAGTCCCAATTTGCCTAAGATATCCCGCGCGCCGCGCACAATAGGCTCTGCCGATACTTTTGAATCTTCCAAGCGGTTAAAGAGAAGTTCTCCCCATTTCTCGACGGCATCGCCGCGCCTCAACGCTTCTGTCAGTCTATCAAGCTGAGATAATCTTGTCAACACGTCCTTGCGCGCAGGCAAAGACAAGGCTTTGTAAGACTCAGCCGTCGAAATTGAAACCCCGGGAAAAACTAAAATCAGATAAGGAAGAGCCTGCGGTATTTTGACCGCGGTCAAGCGATCCCCGATTCCTTCTCCCAAGGCAAAAGCGTGAGGCTGAATGAAAAAGGGAATATCCGCCCCAAGCCCGCGGGCGAGTTCAAAAACTTTTTTCCGATAAGACGCTCCCCCTGAATCTAAACCCAAAAGTTTTCCTAAGCCCACAAGCGTCCCCGCCGCGTCGGAAGAGCCGCCGCCCAAGCCCGCCCCGATGGGAATTCTCTTTTTAAGAGACAGGCGCACGCCCACCTGGACATCAAAGGCCTTAAAAAAAAGATTTGCCGCGCGCAAGACCAAATTGTCCGGACCGGCGGACAAGGAAGAGGTGGATTCCGAATCCTCAACGAAGAGTTCCGGGCCTTGAAGGCCAGGGGCGAGGCTCAAATCTAAGACGTCATAGACATTAATCTTGCCAAATAGAGTTTTGAGCCGGTGATAACCATCGGGACGCTTGCCTGTGATTTCCAAAAACAAATTAATTTTAGCGGGGCATTGAATGCTCGTTTTCTTAATCATGGGTTAAAACCATCTGGAAACGGCCGGTTAAACTGAACCTTACAATGCGTCAAATCGAGATCAAAAACAAAACCTTTCCCGCGAACTTTGATGAGACCGGGAAAAAGATGGCCTCTCAAATCCTGGAAACTGGAAAGCTGAAGGGTGAGGTGCGGATATAAAGAAGACGTAAACTGATCAGCCGCAACCCCCTCTTTGTTGAGCTTTAAAACCCAATTTTGGGTCCGCACGCTGGCGTGCCCGAATCTTTTGACATACCGCGAAGATGGGTCTAAAAAGGGAGTCCCGGAAAAATAATCGGCGATCATACTTAAGGCCTTTTGCGACGCTTCTCTCGCGTTGGAATAGGGAATGCCCTTAATCGCAATCTTTCCCATCGAAAAAGAGCCGCTGGAGACTTCCATATCAAACAAAGAAGAAAACATCGGCCCCATCACTTCAATGGAAAAGTCTGACGGCGCGTGAAATGAGCAGGAAGCCTGAAATGAAACCGGATGCCCCAAAACCTTAAGACCAAAACGACAAGCCGAGGCGAAACTCGATATATCGTCGTTAAGGAGCGAGAGGTAGCTTAAAAAATACTTCCCTATTTCTTGACGGGACAACTTTTTACCCATTTGTTCCAGTTTTTTCTCCGCCGCATCGCCATGACTGGTAAAAGCCGCCGACATCTTCATCGCCACCCAAGCCGCTTCAGGCTTTTTAAGAGCCGTTTCGATCTCCGACAAATGCGCCCAAATCTCTCTGTCCTCGGGAAATTTCTCCAAGGCGGCAAAGGCCTGGTTGCGGGCCCGATGAAAAAATCCTTCCCGGTAATAAACCCAGCCTAACGAATCTTTATAGGCGCCGTTTTCGGGGCTGAGACTGATCGCTTTTTTAATCAAGGCCTCGGCTTCTTTTAATTTGACGCCTCTTTGCGCCAATTCATAGCCAAGATAGTTCAGGGCATCCGCGTCATTGGGGGATTCTTGCAAAAGAATCTGAAAAGCCTTTTCTGAACCGGAAACGTCGCCCATTTTATCCAGAACGGAACCCAACTCGTAGAGCATATCCTTGTCGGTCGGGTTGGCCTTAAGCCCGGCCTTAAGAATCTCAACTGCGTTCTTATATTGTTTAAGGTCCTCAAGCCCCAACGCCAGGGAGAAAAAAAGCGTGCCGTCTTTAGGCCAGTTTTTCCGGGCTTTTTCCAAAACCGCGACTGCGCCCTTAGTGTCGTTGACACGCGTGTAATCGTAACTCAACTCTAAATTGAGATAAAGGTCTTTAGGCAAAGCGGAGCTTGATTCCAAATAGTGAATCGCCGACAGAAAATCTTTCTTTTTTTCGGCATGAACCGACAGCCAATAATTGGCCTCGGGATCGTGAATATCAATAGCCAAAGCTCGGTTAAAAAAATCGCGAGCCGCCGGCCAACGCCCCTCCAGGGAATAAATCTCCGCGATGTGATCAAGCAACTTAGCGTTTCTCGGCTCAAAGGGGATGACGGTCTTATATTCATGAATCGCCGCGGCCGTCGAATACTCCTCTTCGTAAGCCTGCGCTAAAGCATAGCGAGAAGGCACGGAATCGGAATCCGGATCGGCCCGAATGGAGCGCTTTAAATACTTAATCGCTCGATGCAAATGATTTTGCTTAAACTCGATATCCGCGATTTGAAAATAGGTATCTGAAGAATCATCCGGGTTTAAAAGCGCAAACTGTTTTAAAATTTTTTCCGCCTCATCTAGTGAATGAAGGGCCGTCAAGGCAGCTAGCGCATAGACCGTGTCGGAAGACATCGGATCAATTGAAAGCGATTTTTGAAAAGCCGTCTCGGCTTGAGGCAAATCATTTTGAGCCCACAAAACCCGCCCTAAAAGGCGGTAGCTTTCCGCGCTATTTGAACTGATTGAAATCGCTTTTTCAGCCCAAGCCCGCGCCTGGGCTAAGTTTCCTTCTTCCAGAGCCGCCGAAGTTCCCGCATTGGCTAAAAAAGCGGATTCGGGATCTTGCTTGAGGGCCAAACCGTATTCTTTAAGCGCCCATTGGGGATTATGCCGATATTGCTCCAAAAGCGCGGCAACGTAATGGTCATCGCTTGAACGATTGGGCGTGGCTCTCAAAGGCAAGGAAGGGGCTAAGCAAAGCAGAATCAGAAGGAGAAAAAATTGGAATTTAAATCCAGAGAATCGGTTCCTCACAAAAGTTTATCCATAAGAAGCGCGCTTGAACCGTCATTATAGAATTTAGCTCTTTTCCCCACAATTTGAAAGCCCAACTTTTGATAGAGACTCAAAGCCGAAAGGTTTCGCTCCGAAACCTCCAGACTTGCGCGCGCGCAACCTTTAAGACGCGCGCTGGATAACGCCTGTTCTAAAAGGCCCGCCGCGATGCCTCGTCTTAGATATCGGGGGCCTACGGACACGCTTAAGATTTGAAATTCTTTTTCAGAAACGCGCCCGATCAAATACCCCCCAATATCTTTTGGAAAAGACAATTCCGCAGTTAAAAAAAGAGAATCTGGCCGCGACAATTCTTCTTTCAATTGGGGCTTTGACCAATGCGGGGCAAAGGGCCAATAAGACTCTAAAGAGGAAACTGTTTCGAGATCAGGGGCTTGAGCTAAACGCACCGCCCAATCATTTTTTTCGTTCATAGCCGGCGGTTTTCAAATAAAGCGGCTCAAATTTGGGAATTTGGTTTTTCTCTAAATAAAAAAGGGCGGCTTTGAGAAAATCGGCGGGCATGGGCTCTCTCTCGACAATCTGAAAGGAACAGGATCTAATCTCCGGTATTTTTTTCTCCCAATCTTCCTTGGAACTCCAAGCAGGTGTGGAAACGGCCAGCGGCGCCTTATGGGAACTCTTGCGTTGAAAACTCTGATAATACTTTTCTTCGCGGTAGCCAGGCAACACGGAACAAATTTTTTCCTCTTTCGAGCCAAAAGCCGCCGCCTCAAGACCGGATATCGCCAGCGCCAAAACCCTCGTCTGAGAACTTAAGACCGCGGCAAAAGTCATGCCGATGCGAATACCGGTAAACCTTCCCGGCCCGCTGGAGACAACCACCGTCTTAACATCCGTCAAATGAAGATTCCTCTCGGCTAAAAGCCGGTCAACCGCTTTAAATAAAAGCTCTTCGCCCGCAGCCTCCGCGCCTTTAAACCTGAGCGTTTTGAGTTTATCTTGATGAAACAATCCCGCGCTCAAAAATTCTCCCACCGTATCTAAAATGAGAATAGGCGCTTTCACGGCTTCTATTATAGGAAATGCCGCGGCTGGTAGAGACCTTAAAGCCCCACCAGACCGGCTACCCCATAACCCCCTTGGAGGCCGACACGGCGGGGCTTAAAACCTCGCCAGGGCCTAAAGGCCTATTTTAAAAATAGGTCTTTTTTCCCCTTGCGAAAAAAGCGTTTGTGTGTTATTCTAATTTTACGATGAAGAAATTCACGCGCAGAGAAATCTTAGTCGCGATTATTCTTTCTTCTTTCCCGGGGCTTGTTTCTGGACAAGAAATTTCCACTTCCACCATGGTCCTGGCCTCAGTCCACCATAAGTCCGACGCCCAAGCTAAGTCCTCCCCAAACTCTTCTTGGTTTGGAAGCCTCGGCAGTGGCTTCTCAAAAATTGAACACTGGCTCAACCTCTCTCCCTCTAATCAATACACCGAGTTTGCGGACTGCTCTAAAAAAGGAGCTGGGTATGTTTGGTCTTCGCGCGATAGCGCCTGCATCCAAGCTCCCCCAGGAGCGAAAGTCCGTTGTTTGGGCGACCATGAGTTTTGGAATGGAAAAACCTGCGTTAATAGTCAAGCTATTTTAAAGAGTAAGACTGCGACTCAAAAAGAACGCCACGAGGCCCTTCAATCCCAGAGAGAAGAAGCGACTCAGATTCGACAAAAATGCGCCAACCAATGGGGAGTTTCCCGGACAAATTCCTGCGTCTCCTTGTCTAAAAGACTTGAGAAAAACCCCAATCATTCTCTTTATGTTTACATACCCTGCGCCGTTTTCTTTTTACAACAGCATGATCAGCCTAATTTCGCCTGTAAGCAGGGAGACACTTTTAAACTCGCCAAGTCCATTGGCTTAAAACCGGGCCTCAACCGAAACGTTCAATTTGTTTTTTACGGCCCTGCGGGATACCACCCAAATCAAGCGACAAAAGATTATCTCTGCCGGAAAAAAACTCTGGCAAAAAATCTGGCCAAATCCTGCCTTCCTCTGGGAAAACAAGTCACTTTCAGCGCCGGGGTCGACAGCAAGAACGTCCACGGGCACAAGAAGCTTCATCTCACTATTTATCCGCAGGCCGGAAGCATTGGATATTCCAACGGTTCGCCCTCAACCGTCGAAATCGGCAATCAATATTTGGGGATACCCACCGGAGGAAATGTTTTTGATGTCGTAGTCGCAAAAACCCCCTCAGGAATTGCGCCGAAAAAAAAGTCAAAGACTCCAGGCTCGGTCGCTAAAAATCCGCCGTCTCAAAAAAATCCAGGTTCGGGGACTCCGACCAAACATCAAGGCAATTCTTGTCAGGATCTAAAAGCTCAATTAGCAGGGGCGGAAGCCCAAATTCATGCCTGTCTTCAAACTTTACAAAAAAACTCCTCCATGCAGAAGCTCATTCAGGCTTGCGAAAAAGCGGAGAAAAAAGACGAGGCGGAATGCGCCGCAAACCTCCCCATGTCCTCCTCTCCTACTCTTGTCTCAAAGAGAAAAATAGAAGGCAACCCCGCTCTCACGAAAAAAATTTCATGCACCCAGAATCTCGGGAACTGGCAAGCCCGCGTGTTTGATCTGAGAAAACAAATAGCCGCTGCTCCCCAATGCGCTCCTCCACCGTCGGATAAGAAGTCAAAAGGTTGCCCCGAGGGAGAGGTGTTTAGCGCCGCCAGCGGCGGCGGAACCTGCGTTCCCGGCGGAAATCAAAACAACAACCCCCAGGGAGGCGACATCAACCAAAATCCCGCTTCAAATTGCGGCCAAGCGTCCGCCCCGCCGGCCAACCCCGGAGACAAAACGGATAAGAATTCCACAGCCAAGGCCGATTCCGGAAATAAAACGGCTCCCGTCGATTGCGGCGGCCAAAATCAGGACAAAAAATCTTCCTGGCCGAAACTGCCCTGGAAAGGAATGGGCCTCATCGGCGCCTACGGCGGGCTTCTCGGGGCGCTTTTGCTTGGGCCGATAGGGATGTTTGTCTTTGGCGTGATCGGAGTCGGCGTCGGGTACCTGATCTCGAAATAGATCAGGCTTAATTTAACGTCCGGTTTTTTTATCTTTAAGCGGCTTTAAGTATTCCGGTAAACGTTCGATTTCCGCTTCCATGTTCTTAATCGCCTCCCCCAAAAATCCCAAATGCTTGCGGACCTTGGGATCGAGCGCGTCGTTGTCTATCTTGGCGCGGATAAAATAAAGGGAGTTGTTTAAAACCGCGAGGGGATTTCTAAGCTCGTGAGCGATGGTCGAAGCGACGCGCTCTATTGGGTCTTTCTTTTCTTCCATATCCAAACTCCTTACGGGTTTTTCGGCTTTTTGGGAAACGGGTTAAGCAGGCAACTTCGCCCCTCGCAGGCTTCCCTTAAAAAACTGACATAGTTCCAGGTCAAATCCCGGGCGGAAATCATCGCCCCCGTTTCCTTGTCGATTTGCTCCGACATCGAGCCGTCGGGATTGGCGTAACGGCGCACGGTTTCCAGATAGCGGCGGCCTTCCGCGCGCAATGCGTTTAATATTGAGTCAAAAAGAGGGTTTGTGTTGTCAATTCTTAGGCCAGCACGGAGATTGTCTTTTCCGGCAAAATCCAAACCTTGAAAAAAGGCGAGATTGCGCGCGGTTACTTCTATAAACCCTTGCGCGGCGTAATCCTGGGATGCGCGGAGATAAAACTGGCCAAAGGTATTGGTTGAAATCACCCAGGGGTTTCCCCCAAAATAATGATCCTCGGGATATCTCCCAATCGCGATCCCCGGGGCGTCCGCCTTTTGATTGAGAGGATAAAGGTTTTTAAAAACCTCCGCCATTTGAACGACGGTTGAAAGAACCCGGTCGTCGGTCGCCGAGAAAAATCCGTCTTCAAAAGCCCCCTGCAAAATCGCCAGGATAACGCCGGAATCCATTCCGCTTTTTTTGTAATTGAGGCCCGCGTCCTGATCCAAGGTTTGAACGATAATCCCTTTCTCCTCATCCCAGTGCTTTTCGATTTCCGGCTTTAAAAGCGCCGCCTGTTCCTCGTAAAAATCGGCCGCGCCGGGGTCCTTCATCATGCGGGCCAGCTCCGCTCCAGACAAAAGGGCTTTTCTTTGGAGCATCCGCGTATAAAAATGATGGCCCCGGACTTCCTCCCAAAGGTCGAAACTGGTCTGCCGCCAAAAATGAGACGCATACTCCAAGTCCGCCTTAATGACTGAGGAAGTCGGAAGCTTGCCGTCGTAAAGCTTATGCGCCAATTTCCAATTCCCTTCGGAAATGAGCGCCTTGGCAAAACGAATCAAGGCGATGGCGCGAATGGCCGGGCCGTCATCTTGCGGGCGCCCCCAAGCTCCGTTAAAAGCCGTACCGTCCATATTGAATTTAGGCTCGCCCAGGCCCGACAAAGTGGGAGTCAGCTGATTGGCCCTTGAAAAGCGCGCATAGTTTTTCATCATCCGCAAATAGGCGCGTTTTTTGGAGCGATCGGCTTCGTTTTGATAAAGGGCCGCGACCGCATTCATGGTCAGCCCCGCGTCTCGAACCCAGTGATACCAATAATCCGGATTTTCTCTTGACGGAGAAGCCGCGACCGCGCCCTTGGCCGCCCCCGGGGGCGAAATGTTTTTATTCATCCGTGATAAGGCCACGCGTTCTTCTTGAGAAATCCAGGCGTCTAAATCTTCGTCTTGAGAGTGATCTGCGCGAACGCCGTCAAAATCGATCCGAAGCTTATGCCGCCTTGAGGCGAAAATGCCGGTTTTTGGAGCGGCCAATTTCGCCGGCGCGGATTTTAAAGCGGGCCCCGAGGCTTCTTGATTTAAGTCTTGGTTGAGGGTTTTCTCTTCCGGAGAGGCGGGTTTTTCCGCCCCCTTGATTTCTTTCGCGTTTTCTTGGTCGACGGACGGAAGGCCTTCCTTAACTAGACCCGGGGGCGGCGCGAATTGGAGTTTGGAAAAATCCTCCAAGGACGATAAATTCGCTTGAAAAGAAAGGTCTTGAAGGGCCGGAGAAATTGGCGCGAATTCAACGGAAGCCAGATTTAGATTTTCAGGAGCCATCCTCTCTTCTCCTGAGAAAGCGGAGAGAGGGCTGAGAAGAAGCGTTAAAGCCGTAAGAAGGCATTCTCGTCTCATATCCTCCTAGATATAACATTCCGGCAAGCAAAGAGGATGGGTCCAAAGTCCTAGGCGGTTTCCGGCAAAGGGCCCAAGGGCTTATTGACCGTTTTAATGCCGCGCCCGGTCTTGGGACAAAAACCCGGCGTAATTCCAGGTTAAATTAGGCGCGGAAACCATGCGTCCGGTTTTGCGGTCAATCTGTTCGGACATCGTTCCATCGGGATTAATATAGCGGCGAACCACCGACATGAAACCGTCTCCTTTTTTTTGAAGGGCCGAAATCAAGGCTTGAAACAAAGGATTTGAATTCTGGATGGTTTCTCCCGGTTTTAAAGATGCAAGATACTTTTTCTTCAACGGTAAAGCCTTAAAGAAAGAGAGGTTAAGAGGCGTTAAGACAATGGCGTTTTTTTGGGAGTAATCAGAAGACAGCGTCCAGTAAAATTGGCTAAAGGCTTCGGTGTTTAAAACCCACGGGTTTCCGTTATTGGGATTAAAGACATTCGTTCCGTTATAGCGATCCTCAGGGTATCTCCCAATGGCGATGCCGGGAGTTTTTCTATCGTGATTAATCGGATAAATTTTCCAAAACGCTTTCTCAAGCGCTAAGACAGTCTCTAAAACACGGTCGTCTGTCGGAGCGAAAAACCCGTCATGGGTATTTCCCATAAGGACCCCCAAAATGACGGAAGAATCTAGCCCGCTATTTTTGTAGCGCATATTGGTTTGGTCCACCGTCGGCATAATATAACCCCGTCCCGCGTTCCAATGTTTTTCAATTTCAGCCTCAAGAGATTTCGCTTCGTTTCTATAAAAAAGAGCCCGCGGAGAATCGCCCAATTCTTGGGCCAGGTTAGACCCCTCAAGCAAAGCCTTACGCTCGACCATTTGGGTAAAAAAATGAAAGCCAAAGGACTCTTCCCACAAATCATAACAGGGCTTTTTCCAGTGAGTAGAAACATAATCTAAATCGGCGCCAATCACGGAATTTTGCGGAAATTTTGGGTCATAGAGTTTCACAACTTCTTTTTTTCTTCCCGAGGATTTGAGCAAACGCGCCCAATGAAGAAAAGTAATGGCCCGTAAAGCGGGACTATCGTTTTGAGGCCGCGCCCAGGGCCCGTTAAAGGGAGTTCCATCCATATTGAACTTGGGCTCCCCAAGCCCGGTTTTCGCTTTCGACTTTTGATTAAGGCGTGAAAAAACGGCATAGTTTTTGAGCATTTGATTTTCAATTTGCCTTTCTTCCGGGGTCTCAAAGCCCTCCAAACGGTAAACAATTTCATTCATCGTAATCGCGGCGTCCCGAACCCAGTGATACCAGTAATCTGGATTTTTTTTAGACGGAGAAGCCGCCACCGCTCCCACCGCCCCACCTTTCGGCGAAATATTGGCGAACATTCTTTTGACGGAAACCTC
>JAJYOT010000057.1 GCA_021796015.1 bacterium | reverse complement strand
TTACGGTCAATAAAAACTCCATTCCCCCGATGATTCCTATTTTCGCTTTTTTACTAGAAGATGATTTCATGGGGCTCCCTTGGTCTGTGATGTATTGACGACGATTCTATTTTATCAAATGGCGGCAACTTTAAGGTCTTGGTTTGTCGGAACCGGGAAACGATCGCAGAGTTTTTTAACCTCGCCCCTGATGGCTTTAAGCCCGGCCTCATCCCCAGCTTTCATGAGAGCCTCGTCGATGAGGCTTGCGATATGGAGCATTTCGTTTTCCTTCATGCCGCGGGTCGTGATGGCCGGGGTCCCGATGCGGATACCGGAAGCGATAAAAGGTTTTTGCGGATCGTAGGGAATGGAGTTTTTATTGACCGTAATTCCGGCTTTATCCAAAGCCTCCTCGGCTTCTTTTCCGGTGATGTTTTTGGCCCTCAAATCAACGGAGAATAAATGGCAGTCCGTTCCTCCGGCGACAATGCGGAACCCCTTGGATTTTAATTCGCTAGAGAGTTTGCGGGCGTTGGCGAGAATTTGGGCCTGGTAGCTCTTAAATTCGGGCTTCAAGGCTTCGCCGAAACAGACGGCCTTGGCCGCGATGATGTGCATCAACGGTCCGCCCTGGATTCCCGGAAACATGATTTTGTCGAGATTAGCTTGATGCGCGGCCTTGGAAAGAATAAGGCCTCCTCGCGGGCCGCGAAGAGTTTTATGGGTGGTGGAAGTTACGAAATCAGCTAGGGAAACAGGAGAGGGATAAATATCCGCCGCAATCAGCCCCGCGTAATGGGCGACATCGGCCGCGAAAAAGGCGCCGACGGAATCCGCGATTTTTTTAAGACGCTCCCAATCGAATTGGCGGGAGTAATTCGAGGCTCCCGCAAAAATCAGTTGAGGCTTGTGTTGAAGAGCTAATTTTTCCGCTTCATCGTAATCAATAAGTTCGGTTTCCTTGGACACGTTGATGGGGATGATGTTGAAATACTTTCCCGAAAAATTGAGCGGGTGGCCGTGAGAGAGGTGTCCTCCGTGCGCAAGATTAAGACCCATGACCGTATCCCCCGGTTTTAATACTGAGAGATACACCGCCATGTTTGCCTGGGTTCCGGAATGAGGTTGAACATTGGCGTGTTCGGCGCGAAATAAACTTTGCGCTCTTTCAATGGCTAACTTTTCGGCGATATCCACGAATTCGCATCCTCCGTAATAGCGTTTACCGGGATACCCCTCGGCGTATTTATTGGTGAGAATGGAGCCTTGGGCTTCCAGGACCGCCGGCGAGACGTAGTTCTCAGAAGCGATAAGTTCGAGATTATCTTTTTGTCTTTCGGTTTCAAGAGAGATTGCGCGGTAAACTTCCGGGTCTTGGCGTTCGAGAATAGAATTCATTTTTGGGCCCCCATGGTGGATGCGTTTTCCGGCGGACAAACTTCAAAAGCTTGAGGAGAAGAGATTTTTCCTTCTCTTAAGATGCGGATGGTTTTCCCGGTTGCGTCAATGATGCTTGCTTCTCCGCCTGGTGTGTTTCCGGCAGAGACGATATAATCAACCGTTCCCCGAAAATTAGAAATCACGTCCTCAGCCTTGGAGATGGCTGAGGAACCGGAAATGTTGGCGCTTGTGAAGACCCAAGGAACTCCGGCGGCTTTGATGACTTCATTGAGAAGCGGATGATTGAGGATGCTGATAGCGATGGTTTGATATTCCGGGAAGGTTAAAATTTTTCCTTGTTGTGTGGGTTTTAAGACCAAGGTCAAGGGTCCCGGCCAAAATTTTTGCGCTAGTTTTTCGGCTTGCTCGGTCCAGTGCACCCATTTTTTTGCTTCCTCCACCGACCAAACTAAGACGGGAAGGGGTCTAATGCTGGAGCGGGCCTTGATTTGATAAATGCGCCTGGAAGCGGCTTTGATGAGACCCGTGGAACCCAGAACGTAAACGGTGTCGGTGGGGAAAATGATTGTGCGGCAGGCCTTGGCCGCTTCCGCCAAGGTTTCAAGTGCTTTTTCCGGCAATTTCCCGGCCTCACCCACATGAAAAATTTTCGTATCAACTTTGAGGTTCATTGGATAAGTCTCCTTTAGGATGAATCATGACGACGAATTCGCCGAGAAGGGGTTCCTTTACGTCAATCTTGTCTTTGACTTCCTCCAAGGTTCCGTAAAACCACTCTTCGTGTATTTTAGAAATTTCTCGCACAACCGCGCACTGGGCTTTAGAAGAAAAGACCTCGAAAAGCTCCTGCATTAAGTTTTTGACGCGAAAAGGGGATTCGTAGAGGGCGATTGTTCTTTGAAGGGAGGAGAAAGTTTCTAAAATTCTTTTTCTTTTTCCTGGGGCTCTCGGCAGAAACCCCAGGAAAATAAAAGAATCGGCCGGAAGCCCCGAAGCCGCCAAGGCGGTAACGACCGCGCTGGGGCCGGGAATGGCCAAAACCTCAATTTTTTCTTTTCGCGCCCAAGCGACGATTTTGTGTCCAGGATCGGAAATGGCCGGAAGCCCACCATCGGAAACTAAGGCGATATTTTTTCCGCTCTTAAGCTCTTCCAAAATTTGTCTTAAAACTTTTGGATTATGTTCGTCATAACGTTTGAGAGGGGCTGAGATTCCGAAATAAGAAGTGAGAATTCTGGTTCTCCGGGTGTCTTCGCAATAAATGATGGAGGCTTTTTTAAGGGCTTCAAGGGCGCGGGGACCCATATCACCTAAATTTCCGATAGGGGTCGGCGTGATGGTCAACACTACTCGCTCCGGGATAAAGTTGCGTTTTCCTCGGCTTCTATCTTAAGAAAAGCTTCTACCACCACGGGATCAAATTGAGTTCCTGCTCCTTTTTGAAGCTCCGAAACAGCTTTTTCTCGGCCCAGGGCTTTTCGGTAAGGACGATCGGAGGTCATGGCATCCCAAGCGTCAATGACGGCGACAATGCGGGAACCTAAAGGTATTTTTTCGCCCTTAAGTCCGTTGGGGTATCCGCGGCCATCGTACCACTCCTGATGGTGGAGAACCATTTGCGCGACCGGGCCGAGGAATTTAACGGGAGAGAGTATCTGATGTCCGATGAGAGGATGTTTTTTCATTTCCTCGTATTCTTCCGCCGTCAACTTACCGGGTTTATTGAGAATAGATTCGTCAATGCCGATTTTTCCGATATCGTGAAGAAGAGCGGCGTATTCAACGTAGCGGGTATAGGTAGGGTCAAGATCAAGAACCTTAGCGAGCCTTTTAGCTCGCGCCTTGGCGCGGTCTGAGTGCTCATGGGTGTAGTGATCTTTTGAGTCTACCGCTCGGGCCAGAGTCTTAACCATTTCAAGATAAAAAGTTTCTAAGCGTTCGAATAATTCCAAATTATGAAAAGTGACGGCGGCCTCGGAGGCAAGAATTTTAAGAAATTTTGCGTTATGGTCTTTAAAAGGAGCGGCGTTTCCGGTTGCGTGAAGATTTAAGACCCCGATGGGCTTTGATTGAATCAAAAGCGGCATGGATAAAAATGGATGGGTGTGATTTTGGGCGGAAAGATATCGCGGATCAACGGTGGGATCTTCGATAAACATTGTTTGAGCCTTAGAAAAGGCTTCTCCCGCGATTCCTTCCCCGGGTTTTAAAAAAAGAGTTTGGGGTTTTCCCGTTTCTGGAATCGCAGCGACAATCTTAAGGTGCCCGCCATTTTCGTCCCAAAGCATGATGGAGCCCCGCTCGCAGTTCATTAAGCGGCAAGCGGCATTAAGGACAGCCTTACCGAATTCTTCCTTTGAGACTAGTCCCGCATAGGAAACGCCTTGCTCTTGAAGCGTTGAGAGAATATCCAGTAGTTCATCTAATTTCTCCCAACCCACTTCACCCGAATTTTTGTTTTTAGAAGAATTTTCCGGCGAAGCTCGCGAGAAAAAGCGCATAAGAGTAAAAAAAGACAAAAGAAAAGCCAAAGCAAGAGCTACGGATTCCAATATCATCACTGAAACGATGTTAGCAAAAAGAAGGTCCTCTTTTTTGTAAATTCTTCGTATGCCTAATTCAACCAGCCGCATCGCGGTGTATCCAGGAAGTTTTGATCCCCCAACCTTGGGGCATTTGGACATCGTTTTTCGCGCCGCTAAAATATTTGAGCGGGTGATCGTCGCGGTTGCGGACAATCCGGCTAAGAAGCATACGTTTTTAGCCGAGGAGCGACTAGGCATGGTTCGCCAGGCGATTCAAAAAATTCCCAATGTTCAGGCGGAACTTTTTTCCGGGCTTCTGGTGGATTATTTGCGCGAGAACAAAATTAGGGTATTGATTCGGGGTCTTCGGGTGGTCAGCGATATGGACTATGAATTTCAATTGGCGTCTTTTAACAGGACTCTTTATCCGGATGTCGAGACCGTTTTCTTGATGCCGGATGAACGCTATACGTATTTTGCTTCTTCAATGGTCAAAGAGGTAGCTCGGCTGGGGGCTTCGGTTGAGCCTTTTGTTTTACCGGATATCTCGAAAAAGTTGAAGGAAAAATTCGAGCTTCCCGGAAAATAAAAAGCCGTTTTCCATCGCCTTTTGCGTTTACTTGGTTTTTATTTTTTTAGAGAAGGGTTCAAAATTTACGATTAGGGCTATATGCTTTAAGAATTCTTAGCGACAAAAAATAACGATTTTCTTCGTTGTAACTATCGGAATTCGTGCTATAATAAAACTAGGCCTTAATTCAAGGCCTGCCGCGCCGTTTTGCGGCCATTATCAGTAAAGAAAGAGGATAGTAATAGGAATGCCTACAGGAAAAGTGAAGTGGTTCAATGATCAGAAGGGCTTCGGGTTCATCACCCCGGACGACGGTTCGAAGGACTTGTTTGTCCATCACAGCGCCATTACGGGCGATGGATTTAAGACCTTGGCCGAGAATCAATCGGTTGAGTTCGAAATCCAGCAATCGGACAAAGGTCCCAGAGCGACCAACGTTAAAAAGCTCTAAGCGCCTTCAGTAGGCGTTCTTAAACAAAACCCGCTGAAATTTTTCGGCGGGTTTTGTATTTTCAGTCGAAAAAAAGTAAGATAAAACCATGAATTCCTCGATTATCTACGGTTCCCGTATTTCTTCTTTTTCCGAGAATATTTCTCCAAAGACCATGAGCGTTTCCTCGGCTCTTTGGGTCTTAGGGGCGGCGTTTCTAATGGCCCTTTGCGCGCAGATTACGATTCCCCTTCCGTTTACTCCCGTTCCCTTGACGGGCTCAACCTTTGGAGTTCTTTTTTCCGCGGCTTTGTTGGGGCCTAGACGAGGGCTCCTCAGCGTCGGAATCTATTTGGCGATGGGCGCCGTCGGATTTCCCTTTTTCGCAGGAGCGTCTTCCGGTTGGCATGTTTTTTTAGGCGCGACGGGAGGATATTTGATGGGGTTTTTGCCGGCCGCTTATTTGACTGGGATTCTTTCTGAGAGAGGGTGGGATCGCGATCCCTTAACGGCTTTCCTTCAAATGATGCTGGGGAGTTTCGTTATTTTGGCTTTAGGTTTAGTTGTTCTCGCCTTTTATGTTCCTAAGAGTCATTTGCTCGCGGAAGGTCTTTATCCTTTTTTAGTCGGGGATATCCTTAAGTCTTGCCTGGCTGCCGGGCTTCTTCCCTTGGGTTGGCGTCTAGTCCGAAAAAAGTAAATTAAGATTTGAGTTGGGATCGTCTGCGTCCCAGACAATCGTTGGAGATCACCAAAAGCCCGGCTTTTTTTGCCAAAGCTTCTCCCTCGGGGTGAGAAATGCCGTCTTGAAGCCACAGAGCTTTAGCCTTGATCGCGATCGCCTCTTGGATGATGGGCAAAACTTCTTCTGATTTTCTAAATACATCGACGATGTCCACGTTTCCTGGGATATCTAAAAGTGAGGAGTAGCACTTTTCACCTAGGATTTCCTTGTGCCCGGGATTAACAGGGATGATTTTATAGCCTTCTTCTTTGAGATAAGCGGCGACCGAATGGCTGGGGCGTTCTGGTTTAGGCGAGCAACCAACGACTGCGATGGTTTTGTAAGTTAAAATTTTTTTAATCGTCTCCAAATCATCTGATCTTCCCGAGAGTCGACAGGCTTCTCCTGATTTCAAATTCATATATTTCCCCTCCGGGTCCATTCTACAAAATGTTAGGATTTCTTAAATGAATGTAAGTCCTCTCATCATTGGAATTGAAGGCAAAAAAGTCAGCCGGGCCTTAGTCGCCCATTTAAAAAAAATTAACCCGGCGGGTATTTTACTTCTGGCCCGAAATATTTATTCGCCTCACCAAGTTTCTTCCTTGATTCGAGATGCGAATGAGGCCATGGGGCGTTCTCTTCTTTGGACGATTGATCATGAAGGGGGAAATGTCGTTCGCTTTTCCAAGGGGGTTACTCTTTTCCCCAGCGCGCAGGCGATTGGAAAGGCCGAAAATAAAGATTTGGCTTACGCGGTGGGGCGTCAAATGGCGCTGGAACTTTCCGCTTTGGGAATCGCGCTTAATTTCGCTCCGGTTTTGGATTTAAGCGGAGAGTCTTATAATCCAGGCATCGGAATTCGCTCCTTTGGGGAAAGCCCCCGAGAAGTGGCCATGATCGGAAAAAATTTTATTCGTGGGCTTCAAGACCATCATGTTTGGGCTTGCGCCAAGCATTTTCCTGGAATGGGGGATGCGACCCTGGATCCTCACCTTTTAATTCCTAAAATTCATGCTTCCCGTTCCCAAATTTTTAATCGCCACTTGATTCCCTTCGCGGCGGCGCTGAAGGCGAAAGTCAAATGCGTAATGACTTCTCATATTCATTATCCCGCGCTTGATGTGGAACTAGCGACTTTCTCAAAAAAAATTGTCACTGAACTTTTGAGAAAAAAAATGGGATTTCGGGGTCTTGCGCTTTCAGATGATTTGTCGATGGGCGCGGTCATCAAAAGCGGTTTAAGCCCTGCGCAGGCGGCGGTGAAAGCTCTTCAAGCGGGACATGATTTATTGATTTTTTCCGATGCCAATTTGTCTCTTCAAAATCAGGTCAAGGAAGCCGTGGCGGGCTTTGTGGATGAAAAAAGAATTTCTTCCATTTTAAATCAAAGGAAAATTCGCCATTTCCAAGGTTCGGAGTCCCTGCATTCAGGCAATCTCGTTGCCTTGATCGCGGATAAAGCCCTTCGCGTGCTCAGACCAGGGAGCTGGGAGTTTCCCTTAGACCCTAGGAAAAATTCAATTCTGGTCTTATTTCCTAACTTTTCAGAAGTTAAGTCTTCCTTCGTCTTTGAAGGCGGCCCTCGCGGCCCCATTCGTTGGTTAAAAGGATATTTTAAAAAAAAGGGCGCATTCCAACTGTTGGAAACGCCCGTCAAGGGGAAAGAAGTAGGTTTTTTGCGTCCGATGGTTAAGAAGGCCGATCAAATTATATTTTTCTGTTTCGAGGCGCGCCGCTTTCCTGGACAGAAGAAAGTCTTAGAACTTCTCAGTCAAAGAGCGGCGGATAAAACCACGGTTCTTTTGATGAGAGGCAACTCCGATTTGTCATTAATTAATAAAGGCCTCGCGGTCATTGATATGGCCGGAGACCGAAAATCTCAAATAGAAGCTGTTCTCAAGGTGATTCTAAAATGAAAATAATTATTTTCTTAATTAGCTCGAACTTATGGGCTCAGACTTTTTCGCCCTCTCATCCGCCGGTTGTGTCTCTCTGTCGTTCCTATTACCAGGCCATTGATAAGGGAGAAAAAGAGAAAATCCTTAGAGAAGTCGCGCGCACTGCCCCTGTAACCCCCATTGACGTTCAATACGATTTTGATCTCTACATGCGCTATCCTCAGCCGATGGCGCGATCCGCTGTGATGAGTTCTTTGTCCTTGCTTAAGGGCCCTAATCATGAACTCGCCTCCGTTTTTCTCGGGTATTTGTCGCACAAAGATCCTCAAATCCTCTTATTCGCCATTCAAGGGGCTTTCCAATTGCGTTCTCAGCGGGCTTTGCCCTTAATCGAAAAAATCGCCAAATCTAAATTTAAATTTTCAAGTCTTGAACAGGCGACGCTTCTTAAAGACAGGCAGATGTGGACCGCTCAGTATGAAGCGTTAGACGCCTTGGCTTTGTGGCAGGGAGAGAAAGTCTTTAAGCTCATTGTTTCCCAGGCCGAAAAAGCGCCTTCGGTGGCGAGAATACTCGCGGTGCGCTTTTGGGATAAGACGCTCCCTTTGATGGCGGAGTGGTCTAAAAGTAGCAGCGCCTCTAAACGCGCGATGGCTGATGAGGCCGCTGCGACCGATATTTCCATTTCCGTGCTCGAAAACTCTTATGACGAAATACTCTCTATTGTCGAAAATAATAAACTCCCCAATGGACTTCGGCATCAATTGGCGATCAAAATTGGGATTTGCGCAAATGAAAATCAAATCAAGAGTCTAATTCAAAAATATCAGGCTACAACCGATGAAAATGAGCGCGTCATGCTTGAGACCGCGCTTTTTGCCTCCCGAAGCCATCAAGTGATTCCCATCTTGGTTCACTATGCCAAGACTAATCCCGATCCGGTGCGGCGCATGAACGCCCGCTTTGAACTTAAGGAATTAATGGATCCGGCTCAATACCGGGATTTTTTAAAGTGGGTGGCCAAAAATGATCCCGATTCAGAGAATCGAAAAGAAGCGTCTCGGGAATTGGCTTCGCTTGGCGGAGATTAAATCTTTGCTTTTCTGAGTCTTAGAGAATTGAGAACGACGGAGACAGAGCTAAAACTCATAAGGACTCCGGCCATCACAGGGTTTAAGAGACTGATAGATCCCAATAAGGGGTAAAGAGCGCCTGCCGCTATGGGAATGGCCAAGGCGTTATAGCCAAAAGCCCAGAAAAGATTTTGTCGAATATTGCGTAGGGTCAGTTTCGATAATCTCCGGGCTCGCGCCGCGTCTCTTAAATCTCCATGAAGCAAAATGATGGGAGCGCTCTGAAGGGCGACGCCCGATCCGCTTCCCATGGCCATGCCCGCATCCGCTTGCGCCAAAGCCGGCGCGTCGTTAATCCCGTCTCCCGCCATCAAGACCTTGCGTCCGCTTTTTTGAAATTTCTTGACGATCTCTTGTTTCTGATGGGGTAAAATTCCGGCTTTGATATTTTTAATTCCCAGCCTTTGGGCGACGCGCTTGGCGGTTTCGGAATCGTCTCCGGTGAGCATCACGATTTCAAGTCCCTCTTGCGCCAAAATTTTGAGGGCTTCGGGAGTTGAGGGTTTTATAGGATCAGAGACGCCGATGATTCCAATGGCGCGGCTTTCTTCAGCGACAAAAACCGCGCCCCGCGCGTCTTCGCGAATTTCCCGTGCCGCGTCTCTTAAGGGAGAGACATCAATATAATGTTTCTCCATAAAAGATTCACTTCCAACGAAGACTGTTTGTTTTAACGCTTGGCCTTTTACGCCTTCTCCGGGGAAAGATTCAAAATGTTCGACCTCCTGAAGAGAAACGCCGCGGTCTTGAGCGCTCTGGACGATAGCGGAAGCGAGCGGATGTTCGCTGAGCTTCTCAAGGCTCGCGGCCAGACTTAGTATCCGCGATTCATCATAACCCGGCGCGGTGAGGATGGTCGTGACGCGCGGTCTTCCCTCGGTCAAGGTCCCGGTTTTGTCGACGCAGAGAATGTCCGCTTTTTCCAGAATTTCGAGGGCTTCCGCGCTTTTAATCAATATGCCCATTTCGGCGGCCCGCCCTGTTCCCACCATGATGGCCATGGGAGTGGCAAGCCCCAAGGCGCAGGGGCAGGCCACGATGAGAACCGAGATCGCGCTCAGTAAGGCATGGCTTAAAGACGGTTGTGGCCCGAAAAAAAACCAAATAAATCCGGATGCGATCGCAATCCCAACGACGGCGGGAGCGAAATAAGCGGCCGCCGCATCCGCCGCCCTTTGAATTTGAGCGCGGCTTTTTTGGGCTTGAAGGACGAGATGAATCATTTGAGAAAGAAAGGTCTCGGAGCCGACTTTTTCCGCTTTCATCGTAAAGCTTCCGGAACCGTTAAGAGTTCCGCCGATCACTGACGCGCCTGCGTTTTTCTCAACCGGAAAAGCCTCTCCGGTCAACAAAGATTCATCGACCGAACTGCGTCCGGAAAGAACGGTTCCATCGGTGGGAACCCGCTCGCCGGGCTTAACCCTTAAAATATCTCCGCGCCTGATTTGATCGATGGAGATTTCTTCTTCTTGGTCCGAGGAAATGATTCGATGCGCTTTTAATC
>JAJYOT010000056.1 GCA_021796015.1 bacterium | reverse complement strand
GAGGAGGCGTAAATTCCGGAGATTGAGGGCGTCGAGAAGCGCGTTCCTCCGGTAAAAGCCAATTGCGTTTCGGGAGGCGTATTGTCCACGGCGACGGTCGCGATATGGACCACTTCCCGGTTTCCCGTGATATCCTGCGCGAAATAATCGAGGACATGGAGGCCGTCGGAAGAACCGGCAAGAGTGAAGCTGGAATTAAAAATCCGGCCCACTCCGGGAGAAGTGTCGGTGAAAATCGTCGGGGTCGAGCCGTCAATGGACAAGGATTGAAACGCGACGCCAAGCCCCAAGGCGTCGCCGGTCGAGATAAGGTCATCGATGGAAGAGAGCGTCATCGGGGTATGGCTGGTCGCGAAGGTCGTCGAAGAAGGCACGGTCCCCGCTCCCGCAAAGGAGGGCGAGCTGATGATGAGGCTCGTTCGCGGTGGCTGAATGTCCAGGCTTACGCTAAAAGGCGAGGAGTTGGCAATCGCTGTGTTCCCGACCCAGTTCGAGGCGGTGACGACCAACATCCAGAAGCCGGGCGAAAGTTGTGAAGTGGGAACGTTTGCTCCGTTGATGACCGCTACGGTTGCCGTACTGTTGAGCGACTGAAAGACGGCTTGAGATATCGGCGCTGGATCTAAAAGATCGCTGACTTGGTACTGAACGGAAATCATCTGATTGCCAGCAAAGGAACCGCCTTGCGGCGATTCTATGATGATGCTGGGCGAGGTCGTTTCAATTAAAACTACAAAGCCCGTGCTTATAACGGATGAGTAGTCGGCGTCGCCGCCAAAGCGCGCCCTGAGCGGCGTTGTTCTTTGGCTGGGCTTAAACATCGAGAAGCTGAACTGAACCGTGGTCCCCGATAGAATAGATTGAGCCAAGGTTTGCCAAGTCCCGTTTTGGAGCGCGTCCAGATAGACGGTTTTTGGGATTTGGATTTGATTGAGCATCGGGATCCGTTCATTCGATGTCATGGTTAGGGTCTTTGTGATTGTTCCCGGATAGAGCGACGAGGCGAACGGAGCCGTTAGAATCGGAGTCGTTTTTTCGACTACGAATGAAACAGTTTGAGTCGAGGGCAAGTAGTAAAAACCATCGCCTGGGAAAGAAGCTGTCAGCGTATAAGTAGAAGGCGAAAGAGAGAGGCTTAAGGCCGTGAAAGCCGTGCCGCTAGAGTTCGTCACCGCCGAAACCGTGGCTCCGCTCAGCGAGTAGTTCACCGTTCTTCCGACGATGGGAGAACCCGCCGCTGTGAGTTGGGCGTTTAAAAGCGCCGGGGCCGAAAAATTGGCGGCCGTCGAGCCCGTATAGACTAATTGCGTCGCCGTGGGAACAATCGAAATGATTGCGTTCGTCGGAGTCACCTGGAACACCGTCGGGAAATAAACCGTCGCGTGATTTGAGATAATCGTTCCTTGGGAAACCGTCGCTTTGAGCTTGGCCGATATCGTCATCTGTCCGCCCTGGCTTGGGCCGATGGTCCCCGGCATGATCACGACGGTCCGCGTCGCCGGGTCGTATTTGAACGGCCAGGTCGTTGAAACGGTCGAGCCCGCGACGAAATTAATCGCCTGGAAATTTCCGACGGAGAGTGTCGTGTCGTCGAGATTTGGGTCGAGGACATCGGTCACGTAAACCCCGTAGGCCGTGCCCTGGCCTGTATTCTCGAACTGAGCGACGTAGCTCAGGGTCTGTCCCGGCTGGACTTGTCCCGAGGGCCCGAACATTTCATTGGGATCGCCAGGCAAGATGTCTTGGATCGAATTAAAGAAGTCCGCAACGGCGCCCGACGGGAAACCATTAAGCGGGAGATTGCTCTGTTCGTTATTATAAGAGAACGGCTCCGGCGGATTTCCGATAGGCGTTGGAGGCGCGCCTGGCGGAGGCAAGGGAGGGCAGGATGTTTCTTGTATGGAACTCGTGGCGTTGCCCGCGCAGTCCTGGGCCGAGATTGTATAGCAAACCGTATTTGAAGCGTTAAAGGGCATGGAAATGGTGACGCTGGAGGTCCCTGGGGCAAACGAAGGCGAAAGGCCGAAGGAACCGGAGGAGGCTTCCACCGACATTTGACACATTCCACTGGCGTTGTCCGAGCAGGTGATGGAATTGGTCGCCTCGACGCATGAGGGCGGGTTATGGTCGATGGCGATGATTGCGCTGTCACCCAAGGAAACGGGGCTTCCCGGCTTCATCCAAGCCGAGAATTTAGACGCGAGGGCGTAATCGCCGTCGGGAAGGCTTGAAATGTCCATGGGCAGTCTGGCGGCGAGTTGCAGCGGCTCGTTTGGAGGGAGATTCGCCGTGCCCTGCCAGGTGTCCGAGTTCAGGTTTCGCTGGAGATAGACTTCGTGAACGCCGAAACTAGGATCAAAGTCGTCGAGCGTGTTGAATTGAACGAGGTTGTCTTCAGAGACGCCGCCGCTCGGATTGATCAGTTGCGTTTCGACGGAATAGACCCCCTTGCGCGAAGGGCCGTCCCTTCCGGTGACGTAGACGTCCAGATTGGAGACGGTTCCCGAAGCCATGAAGACGGGCATCGAAGAATTTTGATTAGGCAAGGGCATGGTCCAGGGAGACAAGGGCGAAAGGGTGTCGTCGTCAATGGGGATCAAGTCCGCAGTGACGCCGCCGACCGTGATCGTGTCGAACTGCGGAACATCCGAGTCGGAAAAATCCAGGCCGTTGGTCTCGGGGTTTACGTCGTAGAGGACCCCGTTGATGGTTTGAAGCTGATCGAGGTGGAGGTGATTCTCGCCGTTGATGGTCCCTATGCTTGTCGTCGGATTGACGCTTGCATTGACGACATTTCCGTTGCTGTCGCAAATGCTTGATAAAATATTGACGTGGATGTAATCGAAGGTATGCTGGCCTTGGACGCGGATGCCCGCTTCTGGAGAAATGACACCGTTTTTTATGCCCAAGCACGCGATTACTGTTCCCGCTTCGATCGGGTAGACATTGTTACCCGCCGTGCAGCTATTCACAACATCGACACCCTTATGAAATCGATTCGGAACGCCGCCGCTCTCGCAGGATGACGCAGGGGTGCATCGCGCTTCGCCGAAGACGGAGGTGATTTTGGTCGCGGTAAATGGGCTGGGGCTGCTAAGACTACAATCAACCTGATACCCCATGGCTGGCGAGGCCATGAAGGCCGCGATAAAAGCGGCGTATAAACAGCTATTTGACTTCATCATTCGGTGGCGCACATTCCAAAGCTCCAAATTCACTGACCATCACATGGAATTTGTCTTGAGTTATCTTTAACTTCTCAATTTTATTCGGATAACTCCAACGGATGAAATATTGGCAAATGAATTCCGGATAATCGGCGTCTTCACTGGCCATGCCCATATGTCCCGCCCCAAAGAGGGCTTCCTTGCCGTCGGATGAAATTCCCAAGGGATTGTACATTGGAAGCTTCCACGGCCTCGGCATCTGGGCGATGCTCCCATCCGCATTAATCACCCCGCAGAAATCGTGGAACTGACCTTTGGGATTGCGCAGAAGAACTCCGCCGCGAGTGACCTGTGGCCCAAGAATGGCCTCTTCTTCCTTTGTGCTCTGATCGCTGAAAGGAATCGAATAACCGATCGTCGGGTTCGTGCACACTGCGGCAGCTGGCACGGACTCCATATTCGGGGGATACTTCCAATCAAGGTGCTGTTGGAAGGTCATGCTCTTAAACGGTTGCACGGGGCTGGGTTTTCCTCTTTCCGCTTCTTGCGAGATTTTCTTTGCCTCGTCCAGTCCGACATTGCGAAAGAAGTCGATTCGATACTGATATATCAAGGCCATATTGTTTTTGTAGTAGATACCGCCACCTCTCTGGTCCTTCGGCACGAAGTTCTTCGGCGCAGTTCCAGGAAAACTATCCCCCGAAGACCGTAAAAGTCTTCGCCGCGATCAAAACCGCCGCGAGAATCAATCCCGCGCCACGCCGCGCAAAAAATACAGCTCCGCTTGTTCTTTGTCTCATGTCGGTTCTCCGTGCGTATTTACGGCCATATCGTCGGAACGCTGGCGCTTCTTCTTGAATATCGAATATTCAGCAAGAATCATCCATAACGCCCAGCCGAAAAAAGTCGAAAGAGTGACAGCCAAGCCGATCCAAAAAGATTCGGGCGAAAAGTCAAAAGAGATGCGATGCCTTCCTGGAGAAATCGCGATGGCGGGGAACGCGCCCTCAAAGCGCTGATGGGAAACTTTCCGCCCATCAAGACTGGCATTCCATCCGGGGTAATCAATCTCCGAAAACACGACAGTCGCCATAGCTGGCGATCGGACAATCGCTTCGATATGGCCGGAACGGTAGGCCGTAATTTTTACATTTCCTTTTCCGCCCGCCGCGATAAAGAGGCGAGGTAGAACTTTCGGCTGCGGTCTTAAAATAACTTTTATGACGCCCCTGCTTAATTTGTGCGCATTGACGGACAACGTCAATATGGCGGAGGCGCCGGTATAATCCAGCAAGCGTGAATGGGGACCCTCCGCGTCCAGGCGTTTAAGATATCCGTCGGCAAGTCGAGTTCTCAAGACCTGATAACTGCGAAGCTCTTGGATCCCGTAAGCGATCCCGAAAGAAGGCGCCAGAAAATCGCGCATCAGGAGATAGTCATCCTCTTTCTTTAGGGAACTGGCTTGCCAGAGGCGATAAAGAGGTTTTGTGTGAAAGATGCGAACAGGCTGCGGCAGGCGTTTAAGGCTCTCCGCTAAAAGAGGGGTATCCGTTAGAAACGCGGGGCGCGCCCAGGCTTGTCGCGGGAATTGGGCGAAGAGGATGAGATCGGCGGCGATAAGAATG
The DNA here is from genome assembly GCA_021796015.1 of bacterium. Next base: position 5,721 of record JAJYOT010000056.1, on the reverse strand, counting down.
ACCGCTGGCCAACGCCATTTCTTCGGCAAGTGAAAAATTCCGGCGGCGCATAGGAGACCCAGCGCGACAGAAGAGGCTAAAAGCCAATTCGCTGGAAACCTAAAGATGCGAAAGACGGGAACGGCAGCATATCCGGGCAGATATCCACCTAAGCTAAAAATAAAAGCCGCGCCGCAAATGAGGGCCAGCGTTTTCTCCTCTTTGCCGCCGCGCCTCCATCCCCAGATCGCCAAGACCAAAGCGATGATGCCCACATAGAATGTGACGACGGCGGGGTCGCCTTCCATGGAGGGAAAAAGAGCGTACCATTGAGGAATCAATATCTCCTTGAACAGCATGAGTGGCGAAATAGAATATTGCGTCGCGCTTGCCGAATTAAGAATAACGGGCCGCACTGAATGAATGAGAAGTTCAAGAAACGGCGCCCATTGAATGGCTGAAAATCCCAGAGCCCACGCCAGTCCCTGCAGGAACCGCATGAGATTTGTTCGTCCGTGGGCGCAAGCGAGGATTCCGACCATGACGACAATGATGATAAAGAATGGCGGAAATCCTGAAAGCCAGCAAAGGGAGAAGCAAACGCCCATGCCCAATGGCGATTCCGCCGCCTCAAAGTAAAGGATTGCGGGAAGCCATGCGGCTGAAGCGAAATGGTTGAGCAAGCTAAGTCGAGAGGTAAAAAAACCGTTTAGGCCTGCGATGAGCGCCGCTGCGGCCGCCGCAGCCGGTTCCTTCCATCGCCGATGAGCCAATGCGCCCAAAAACAGGGCCGCGAGCAAGGTATGAAAAATCACCCAGGCTCGCATAAAACCGATGAAGCTCGGCAACAGCGAGGCCAACAGCAGCGGCGGGTAAAGGGCCATGGTCTGCGGGTCCGCCAGATACGGCTCTCCTAAATTCCGAGCGGCGTCCCAGAATGGAAGGCTCAGGCTGGTCCAAACAGATCGCGCCAGGATCCAGTTTGGATAAAACAAGGCGATTAGGTTGCCTGTCAAAGGCGTCTGATTTTGAAAGAAGAGAGGCCGCCAAGACAAACTTAATGCCGCCGCAAAGGCTAGAATCGAGGCGGCGGTCCAGCGAGTTTTGGTCATGGTTTTAGGGACTCGCGAATTGTCCTAAGATATTCTGCGCGTCGGATTCATTGACGATATAGTCTGATCCGTAGAGCGGTTCATGCGCCGTGCCGGTTAAACGGACTCGCCCCTCATAATTGAATAAAAGGGCCGATCTTGCGGGTATAATGGGCACATCCCACCGAAGAAAAGGCTTTAACTCGTAAGAGCCTGCGGTAAAATGGCCAAGTTGGTAGAGGGTATATCCCGGAGAAGCCGCGATGAAATCGGTTCTATCCGGATACGCTACAATGACGGACATATTGTTTACCGCCTGGTAGCCGGGGTTGATGAGGGTTATGCCATAGCTCAGGGTTTGGCCCGGGCTAACGCCTCCTGTCACGGGACCAATGACCTTCATGATGAGGCTTCCGGTGGGCGGGAGGCCGACATTCAAGCCTTCAATCCAGGCCAAGAATGACCTGGGATTTGCCGACTCGTCCAATATGCCTGTCATCAGGCCTTTGAGAGGGTCATCGGACCATCCAGTCAAGCGAGTCAGCTCATTAAAAAAGGTTTTGGAATAAGCCCATGCGGATCCGCTGCCGAGAGCGGATTGGAAGGAAATATCGGCGAAGCCTTGGCCGTTGTGCGGATTAGATGGATCGCTGACTCGCACGCGCGTCGCCGTCATATTGAGATTTCCGGAGTATGGACCGGAGATCGGGCCTGATACCGATGTTTGGAGAATATTGAGGGAGACGTTTGAAAATTGCTGTGATGCCGCGTAAACGGCGGAACCCTGAAGATAAATGTTTCCGGAAATGCCCTGGGACGCGAACTGATTAAATCTTAATCCGGCGTTTAAAAGATCGAAAACCCCGCTTCCCGGATTAGACTCGGCGAGAGTTCCGTCAACCGTAGCGCGAATGTCTCCCGTCATTGCGCCTTTGACGGACAGCGGTGCCGATGTTGAGCTTCTGAAGACGACGCCGCGAAAATCGCCTTGAGTCGGCGGAAAGCCGCTGGAAGTCTCCGTCCATCGCGCGGTTATAAAACCGGAATCAGAAAACGGGCCGCCGATAATGCGCGTCAACACAAAAGGAGAGAAGGAAAATGTCCCAGTTACGGCGCCTGTAGAAGCCGCTGAAGGGATGCTTCCGTCCTGTTCCAGGAGCGTCGCGGAAATGGAAGTCGGCGCAGGGGCTATTTGTTCCACCGTTTGGGCCATGGAAGCGGGGGAAGACGAGGAAATTACGGCGGACTGAATGACAACGCCATTATCAACGATGCTACCGACTTGACCCATTTGGTTTCCCGCTCCGGCGGCGACAATTAAGGATCCGTTGAACGTTTTGAATTCATGGAGTAGCGCAATCCTTCCGCCGCCTCCGCTGCCTGGATAGTAGCCAGCTGTACCGCCGTTAGCGCGTATAACTCCCGAGCCAGCCAACGTTGTGGCAGTGATATTGACGCTGCCTCCGCTTCCAGCTCCGCCAGAATTAATGGTGGAAGCTCCATTAGCGCTGATAAGACCGTCAATAGTAAGCGTTCCGCCGACCGACAAGAGAACCATGCCGCCTCCCGCGCCACCTGGATTTCCTGTAATATTGCCAGGATAGCAGCCTCCATCTCCGCTTCCTCCACCGGAGCCAAACTCTGTTGGATACGCAATTGAATCATAGCTTGCGCCAGCCGCAATACCCCCAAAAGCTGTGCCTCCCATACCGCCATAACCTCCACCACTGCCCGCGAAATTTCCGCTTCCGGTCGCGCCGCCACCGCCGCCTGGTCCCAGCCCTGCTTGGTTGTTCCCATTATTACTACTACAGGCGCTGATCCCGCCCGCATATCCCAATCCATCCACCGTGATGCTCGCTCCCGACTGCAAGGTAAAGTCGCCAGAGACGTTCAATTTGAGTGTGGCAGGGCGAACACTGAGATTGTTAGAAATTCTCGTGTTGCCGTTCGCGAGGATGATATTTTGGATGTTTGAGTTCGATGCGTGAGTCAGAAGGCCTCCTGATTGGACCATAGCCGACGCGAAGCCGAGCGGAGACAGATTCATTTGAACAAAAATAGCGCCTGTTTCAATTAGAAGCGAGCCTCCTGAAGTGGACTGAGCATTGAAATTGAGTGTCCCACCGCTTTCTATATCCATGCCAGCTGGCCCAAAGATGAGATTATTGGCAGTCAAATTTGCGGCACTTGATACAATGAGATTGGCGATATTGACCGTGCTGTTTGGGTCGAAGGCGACGATGCTATTGCCGAGCGTGACGGTCGAAAAAGCCAGCGTCGCTCCCGTGATTGGCGTGCTGGACTGAGCGACGCTCGTCAGGTCGCCGACGATGAGGCTGTAGTTTGTTTCCCCCGGATTTTTAATCGCAATGGTGCCCGCGCCGCCACTTTGACCCCCTCCTGGGAACGAACTTCCTTGCCCCGCTTCAGATTGGAGCGTCAGGCTTGAATTATTCGCTCCACTTATGTTGATGGCGATTCGCCCGCCACCTCCGCTACCTGGATAAAAACCCACCTCACCGCCATTGGCACGGATAATGCCTGAACCACCTAGGATCGTGGCTGTGATGTTAATGCTTCCACCGCCACCGCTTCCCCCTCCTGGTCCTCCACCCACATTCGGTGGCGAGGGAAGCCCATTGGCACTGATTATTCCGTCGATCGCGGCCGTTCCGCCAACCGCCAAGAGAACCACACCACCTCCAGTGCCGCCAGGTTTGCCTTGATAGCAACCTTCCCCCCCACCGCCACCCGATCCCAGGTCAGTCGGGTTCGTGAGGGAATCATAGCTTGCCCCGCTCGGAATGCCGCCATAACCTACACCTCCCAGCCCTCCGTGCCCGCCACCGCTTCCCGTATAGGGGCTTACCGTTCCTGCTGTGCCGCCCCCTGGGCCAGCCCCATTGCCTGCAGGTCCACAATTGCCGGGAGCTCCACCCGCGTATCCCAAACCATCTACCGCGATGCTCGCCCCCGCCTGCAAGGTGAAGTCTCCCGAGACATTAAAGTTGAGGACTGCGACGCGGCTACTGATGTTGACCCCATGGGTTAAAAGCCCGCCCGGCTCGACAATGACCGACGCAAAGCCTAATTGTGCCGTGTTCATTTGAACAAACGTGCCGCTGGAATCGACAACAAGGTTTGCGCCCGACAAGGACTGGGCATTGAGGATCAGAATCGCTCCGCTTTGAATCTCGACTGGCCCCGAGCCAAAGACTAGGTCGTTGGCGGTCAACGCGGCTGAACTGGACACCGCCAACGAATTAATATTGACCGTGCTGTTTGGGTCGAATGCGACGATGCTATTGCCGAGCGTAACGGTCGAAAAAGCCAGCGTTGATCCCGTGATTGGCGTGCTGGACTGAGCGACGCTCGTCAGGTCGCCGATGATGAGGCTATAGTTTGTTTCCCCCGGATTTTTAATCGCGATGGTGCCCGCGCCGCCACTTTGACCCCCTCCTGGAAACGGACTTCCCTGCCCCGCTTCAGACTGGAGCGTTAAACTCGAATTATTCGTTCCACTTATATTGACGGCGATTCTTCCGCCGCCGCCACCGCCTGGATAAAAGCCGACCGTGGCGCCGTTAGCCTTGACAATGCCTGAACCATCGAGAATCGTAGCTGTGATGTTGATGCTCCCACCACTACCACCGCCGCCACCTACTCCCCCACCTACGTTTGGTGGCGAGGGAAGCCCATTGGCGCTGATAAAACCATCAATAGTAAGCGTTCCGCCGACCGACAGAAGAATGGCTCCACCCCCAGCGCCGCCAGGTTTGCCCTGATAACAACCTTCCCCTCCACCGCCACCCGATCCCAGGTCAGTCGGGTTCGTGAGGGAATCATAACTTGCGCCGCCCGGAACGCCGCCATAACCTGCACCACCTTGCCCTCCGTGCCCGCCACCGCTCGCGAAATCAGTTGTAGTTCCTGTTTCTGCTGCGCCGCCCCCCGGGCCTGCTCCGTTGCCTGCAGGCCCACAATTGCCGGGAGCTCCACCCGCGTATCCCAAACCATCCACCGCGATGCTTGCCCCCGCCTGCAAGGTGAAGTCTCCCGAGACATTAAAGTTGAGGACTGCGACGCGGCTACTGATGTTGACCCCGTGGGTTAAAAGCCCGCCCGGCTCGACATCGATTGAAGCGAAATTCAACGTTTGCGTGCTCGCTTGTTGGAAAACGGCGTTGGAAAAGACGGTTAAGCTGCCCGCTGATGTCGGAGCCGAAACCGTCAATGTGGGTGATGCGCTTCCTGAGAGATCGCCGAGCGCAAGCGAGTTGAAATTGACGGCGGCAGTTCCTGCGGCGGCAATAGCGCCGTTTGTGTCAATGACAACATCATCGGCCGATGTGGGAATTTGCGCCGGGGACCAGTTCGCGGCGTTAAACCAGTTATTGTCGACTGCGCCAGTCCAAGCAATTGACGCGGCCAAAATTTTTAACGGTGAAAGAAACGGCCATGCAAGGAATAGCCCTAAGATAAAACGTTCACGGAGGCGGGGCGCAAGCGATTCGCGAAATCGCTTGCCTGTTAGAGAAAGCCAAAAAGTTCGCGCGGCATACCGCTTGGCCATGAAGCGAAAACCCTCCAAGAGAATCTTCCGACCTCCGACTATTTGAGCAAGGCCAACCGCGAGTAAGCGTAGCAG
>JAJYOT010000055.1 GCA_021796015.1 bacterium | reverse complement strand
ATCTGTCCCAAGATAGGATATTTCTAATACCCTGGAAAGCTCAAATTCTCCAAATCAACCGCGCACTTAAGTAACAAGAGAATATATTTTTTCTCAGATTATTGAGCTATTTTCCCGCCGTTTAAGACCGCCTTGGAAGCGGCGTTAAACCACAAGTCGGTCTCAGAGTTATTGAGTTCGCCTTGAACCTGGGACAGATATTGAATCGCGTCCCGCAAATCAACCAACGGACCGATATAATTAAGATAACGCTGCCTGGCTTCCGAAAAAGCGTTTTCGGTCGTCTTGGCCAACGGCCTTAACGTCTTAATACGCGCCTGATCATAAAAGATGGACTCGTCATAACGGGCATTGGCCTCATCCACGTAGAGTTTAAGGCCCTTAATCTGCTCTTGTCTTTCAGTCTCAAAGCCCTGGGCTTTTTTAACACCGCTTTGAATTCTAAAACCTTCAAAGACCGGCATATTCAGCCCGACGCCCACCGAGGTATTGTTAATAGGCAATGAGCCCTTGGTATCAGTCATCGCGCCGATTGAACCCATGCCGACGATCGTGGGATAATTTTGCGCTTTATTGGCATTAACCAATGAATGAGCGCTTTCCGCATCGGCCACCGCTTTAAGAATAAAGGCGCTGGCCGTCCCAGGAGCGATTTTTTTCAAGGATGATTGGTCAAAATTTTTAAATGAAGGCACCCCGATATTATCCGGCTTTTTTCCGATAAAAAGGGCCAAATTTTTGAGCGAGGCCAGATACCGGGCGTGATAAGCTTTCTCTTCCGCCAAGGCCAAACCCGCCTGGACCTCGATTAAATACTCATCCGAAAGATTATGTTGCCCGGTCTTAACCAAGCGCTCAACGAGATGTTGAAGAACGGTCGCACGATGGGTAATGTCTTTCCAAATGATATAGTCGCTCAAATAGCGGATGGAATCAAAATAATAGCCGAGGGCTTTCCAATCCACTTCATAGCGAATAATCTCGGTGTGCTGCTTGGTCGCCTGTAAATAATAACGCGCCGATTTGACCTTAAAAGGAATGGTCAGATCCAAAATATTGAGTTGGGAAACCAATCCGCCCGCCGGAGTATCGGCAAACGGAGAATTAATCAAGCCGCCGACATCAAGAATCCCATGCTGGTTTGAACCGGGAAACCCGGAATTACTTTGACCTTCCAAGTTTAACGTTGGGTAGTAAAAGGATTGCTGGATTTTAACCTCTTGGCGCGCCTGCGCTTCTTGAGCTTGAGCCGCCTTGAGGTCCGGGTCGTAGCTTTCGGCCATCTGCAAAACCTGCGGCAACGTTAAAGAAGAGCTTGTGCCTGCGTTTCCAAATGCCGAGGATGAAGCGGCATAAACGGAAGGGAAGTTCGCTAAAACGGCTCCCGCGATCAATAGATAAAAAATTTCTCTTAATTTATTCGTGCGCATGACTTAACTCCTCTTCCGCTGAATGCGCGGAACCTGTTTTTCCTAAATCATATTGAACGCTCTTGGGATCATCGGGATCCAAGGAGGGGGACTTAAGAGCGGCCTTTCCTTGAATGACGGCAAAAGCCATGGGAAGTAAAAATAAAGTCGCGATCGTGGCTACGCTGAGCCCCCCGATGACGGCGCGGCCCAAGGGAGCGGTTTGAGAGCCTCCTTCGCTAAGCCCCAAGGCCATCGGGACCATTCCTGCCAACATCGCCAAGGCCGTCATGAGAATGGGGCGTAAACGACTGGCGGCGCCGTCCACCGCGCCGTGTATCGCGCCCATTCCTTCCATTCGGAACCTTTCCGCGAAATCAACCAGCAAAATAGCGTTGGCGACCGCGACTCCGATGGACATAATCGAACCCATGAAGGATTCGATGTTAATCGTCGTATGGGTCAAAAGAAGGGCAATGGCCACTCCGGACAAGACCGCGGGAACCGTCGATAAGACCGTAACCGCCAATTTAATCGACTGGAAGTTGGCCGAGAGAACCAGGAAGATGACGATTAAAGAAAGAACCAAGCCGAAGGCGAAGCCGCCCATCATCTCGTCTAATGGAGTGATCTGGCCCCTTAAGAAAACCGTGACGCCCTTGGGGCGGTCTTTCGCGATGGAGGCCATGGCGCGCTTGACTTCCCTTGACACCTTTCCCAAATCCGCGCCGTAAACATTGGCCGCGACGCTCACCATGCGCAACATATCGTAGCGGTCATATTCGCCGACTGAAACCGTCGAGGTGACGGTGGCGAACTTATTGAGAGGAATGACCCCGGCGTAGCTTGAGCTGTATTTGACCGGAATCGGCAATTTTTCAATGTCTTTAACCGAGGTGATGTGCTTCTGCGGAACTTCCACTTGAACTTGATACGCGATTCCACTTTTCAAGTCGGCCCAAAAAGCCGGAATCGTATAACGAGAGGAAGCCGCGGCGTCCGCCAAGGTCTGCCCGACCTGGTTGACCGTTAGACCCCGAATTCCCGCCTGTTCTCGGCTCATATTGACGGCTGCCGTTGGATAGTTGAACTGCTGTTCAATTTCTAAATCCCTCAAGTACGGAATTTTAGCCAAGACCTGTTTAATTTCTTCTCCGTATTTTTGATCCGAATCGAAATAAGGGCCGGCGGCCGCGACTTCAATGGGCTTGGTCGCCCCTTGACTCATGACTTTACTGATGATGTCGTTGGGCTCGAACGAAAATTGAATATTAGGGAAAAGCTTCGCGAATTTCTTGCGCAATTTTTCTTCGAGAGGAATGACGGGAATATTGCACCCGTGCCTGAGCCCTACGTCCAAGATCGCGTATTCCGGTCCCGACGACCATAAATAAATGTTATTGATCGCGTAATCGGGAGACTGCATGCCGACGATTCCGACCGAAATCGCCAGATTTTTCGGCCCTACTTCCTGCTTAATCGCGTCCAGCGCTTGTTGGGCGTAGACTTCGGTCTTTTGGAAGGTCGTCCCGGTGGGCGCGCGCAGAATCATCGTGAATTCTCCGTTGTCGACCTGCGGAAAAATTTCAAGCCCCAAGTGCATTCCGGCGTAAACCAAAATAAGCGCGGCGGCGGCGAAATAGGCGATCAAAATGGGAATCCTAAACGGCATCAAGCGTTTCAGCGCATGACGATATCTTTCCCTAAACCAGGCAAACCCGGTCAAACCATCGCTTCCGAATTCATGGTGTTTGTGGTTCAATATCCAACTGGAAAGAATGGGAACGAAGGTGTTGGACAACAGATAAGACCCCATCATGGAGAAACCGACCGCGATGGAGAGCGGCACGAAAAGCCCGCCCGCGACGCCCTTCATTAAGAAGGAAGGAATGAACACGGCCAAGATGCTGATCATGGCCATGAATTTGGGAATGATGATTTCGCTGGTTCCTTCAAGAGCGGCCCGGGCGACGCTTTTTCCGTCTCCCATATGGGTATGAATATTTTCGATGGTCACGGTCGTTTCATCAACCAAGACTCCGACGGCTAAGGCCAGTCCTCCCAAGGTCATGATGTTGACCGTCTGCTTGGTCAGCCACAAAACGACCACGGCAAAACCCAAGGCCAGGGGAATATTCAAGGTGACGATAAAAGCGCTCTTCAAATCGCGAAGAAAGAGAAGAACCATCAAACTCGTCAGCAAAGCTCCCATCGCGCCCTCGAATACGAGAGACCCAATCGCGCGTTTGACGTAGCCCGTTTGGTCGAAGGCATAGCTGACTTTCACGTCATTGGGCAGAACGTCCTGGAAGTTGGGGAGATTTTTCTTGACCAAGGCGGCGACGGCCAAGGTCGAAGCGTCCGGACGCTTGGTGACCGGAATATAGATCGAGCGGCGGCCGTTAATCAAGGCATAACCGACCGTAATATCGGTTCCATCCTCGACTTTAGCAACGTCTCGAACAAAGACGGTGGGATAAGTTCCCAGGCGAATCGGAATATCTCCCAGTTCCTGAATATTGCTGACGACGGAGTTAAGAGGAACGATCGGATAGGTATTGCCTAAATAAATATTGCCGGCGGGAATGACGACGTTTCCTTGAGTCACGGCTTTGGCGACGTCCTCCGGGGAAACGTTGTACGTTCTCATCGCCTGCTCGTTCATGCGGATGACGACGGTTCTCTGGGAGGCGCCAAACGGCGGGGGAGAGGAAACTCCCGGCAGGGTGGCGAACAAGGGCCTGACCCGGTTGAGAGCCAAATCCGCGATATCCCCAAGGGAGCGCGTCTTGCTCGCGAAAACCAAATCTCCGATGGGCAAACTTCCCGCGTCGAAACGCAAAATAAACGGCGGCACCGTCCCCGGCGGCATGAAGGCTCTCGCCCTATCGGCGTAATCGACCACCTCGGCCATGGCTCCGGCCATATTGGTTCCGCTGTGGAACGTCAATTTAATCAGAGCGGTTCCTTGAATATTTTTAGATTCAATAGACTTAATTCCCGTGGTATAAAGGAAGTGATATTCGTAGTAATAAGTCAAATAGCCTTCCATCTGTTCCGGGGTCATGCCGCCGTAAGGCTGGGCGACATAGATGACGGGCAAATTAAGGTTGGGCAAAATATCGCGCGGCATTTGTTTGATCGCCCAAAAAGCGCCTAAAATAAGCGTAATGACTAAAACGACGACTGTAATCGGACGGCGCATCGCACCGCGAACCGCGGGAACAATTTCGATTTTAGGACCTTTCATTTTTTCCTCTGAACGCATTTATAATTTATATCACGACATTCTACAAAAACAAAAAGCGAGAGACGTCTCTCGTCAGCCAAGGACCGCGGCGGGAGGGGGATAAAACGGAGCGGGGCTCACCGACAACGTTCTTTGAAACGTGTTAAAGTCAAAAGAAGTTCGAGCCAAAGCGAAAGCGCAATTTTTTGACAAAACGGCGCGAGGGCTCCTGTGAGTCTGATGGCGGCTGCCGGAGCGTTTATGATGCGCGGTAAAAACGGAATAAATGAGGCACAAATCCTGGGAGGAAGAAGTCGTAATGCTTGGAGAAGAACCCTTAAGCCGGGGCAAATCAAATCCGCGGCTGCTGAAAATAACCGGGCTCACAAAAAATTGAAAAGCCAGAAGCAAAGAGAAAAAACTTCTAAGCGCCAAGGACCTTTTTATGACCCATGTCATACTCAGTAATTACACAAAATATTTTTTTTGGAGTCAAATAGATCGACGCGTAACCGTAATCATTGCGTGGAAGTTTTCTGCCGAGACAAACGGCCAGCTCCATTTAAATCATGATGCGGGCTGTGCGGGTCATCCGGGTGCAAGGACGGCGGATGAGGAGAAGCCGACTTTTGGAGAGTCGCAATCGCCAACGGCAAAATGAGCAAGGTCGCCGCCGTCGCCAAACTCATGCCGCCGATAACGGCCAGCCCCAAGGGCGCGGTCTGTTTCCCGCCTTCGCTAAGGCCCGAGGCCATCGGAATCATTCCGGCGATCATCGCCAAGGCCGTCATTAAAATCGGGCGGAATCTTGTCGTCGCGCCCTCAAGAGAGCCTCCCACCGCGCCCATTCCTTGCCTTCGGTACCTATCGGCAAAATCAGCCAACAAAACGGCGTTGGCAATGGCCACGCCCACCGACATAATCGCTCCCATGAATGATTCGATGTTAATCGTCGTATGCGTTAAAAGAAGCGCCGCGACCACCCCGGACAAAACCGCCGGCACCGTTGAAAGAATCGCAAGCGTTAATGTCACCGACTGAAAATTGGCCGAAAGTAAGAGGAAAATGACCACGACCGACAAGGCTAAACCGAATGAGAAACCGTCCAAGATTTCTTCCAGCGGCAAAATCTGCCCGCGCAAATGAACGGTCACGCCCTTGGGCCTTTCGGAAGCGACGGAATTAAGCGCCTGGCGCACGAGTCTTCCCACTTTTCCCAAATCTGCCCCGACAATGTTGGCGGCGATATTGACGCTTCTTTGCATATTCAAGCGATCGTAGGAGCCGACCGTTTCCGTCGAAATAACTTGCGCCATGTCGGACACCCCAATCCAGCCATGGGAATCCTCGACTCGTCTGACGGGAACCGGAAATTTTTTTACATCCGCGAGAGTTTTTATTTTATCCTGCGGGACTTCCACTTGAACCTCGTAGCTGATTCCCGTTTTTGGGTCGGCCCAAAAAGAGGGAATGGTGTAGCGGGAAGAAGCCGCGGCGTCTCCCAACGATTGCCCTACGTCCTTGGCCGTTACTCCCAAAATTCCGGCCTTTCGCCTGTCCATATTAACGGCAATGGTCGGGTAATCAAACCCCTCCACGGTTTCCATATCCTTTAAATAAGGAATCTTTTCCATCGCCGCCTTGATTTTCTTGGCGTAGCTGATATCGCGATTAAAGAAAGGGCCCGAGACAGAAACGCCGACAGGCTTAGGTTCTCCCAAACTCATGGCTACGTCTAAAATGTCATTGGGTTCGAAAGAAAACCTGGTATCGGGAATGAGTTCTTTAAATTGTTGTCGTAACTTTTCCTCCAAATCAAAGACCTTGACTCCCGAATGTTCGCGCAAGGCGATGTCAATATACCCCATCTCGGGACCCGGAGAGTACTGATAAATATTATTGAGCGCGTAATCGGGCGTCTGCATTCCCACAAGCCCAATCCAAATTTTGACGTTCTTTGCGCCGACATCTTTTTTAATGATGTCCATCGCTTGTTTCGTTATCTTTTCCGTGTATTCGATGGTTGAACCCGTGGGGCAACGCACGACCATTCTAAATTCTCCGGTGTCAACCTGGGGAAAAATCTCGAGGCCCAAGCGCTTAAACCCAAAGAATAAAAAGAGCCCCGCCGCAACAAAATAGGCCATTAAGACCAGCCCTCGCCAAGGCATCAAGATATTTTCAAGAAATTTGCGATACCCGTTGCGGATCTTATCGAAACTAAAGCCTTTTGAAGCTTCTTTAGTTTCTCCATGTCCGTGGGATTTAATAAGCCAGGTCGACAAAATAGGAGCAAGCGTAGATGAAAAAATATAGGATCCAATCATTCCCGATCCAACTGCGACTGAAAGCGGTAAAAAGAGATGCCCCGCCACGCCTTTCATGACGAAAGACGGAATGAAAACGGCCAGAACGCACAAGACAGCCAAGAAATTGGGAAAGAGAACTTCCGTCGTTCCGCTGAGGCTTGCGCGCGCGATGGGTTTGCCCTTGTCCAAATGGGAGTGAATATTTTCAATGGTCACGGTACATTCATCAACCAGGATTCCGACGGCCAAGGCCAGCCCGCCCAAGGTCATGATATTGACCGTCTGCTTCATTAAATAGAGGAGAACCACCGCAAAGGCAAGAGAAATAGGAATAATGACCGCGACAATCAAGGCCGAGCGCCAATCTTGAAGAAACAAAAGAACCATGAGACTTGTTAAGAGAGCCCCCAACCCGCCTTCAAAAGCCAAGGACCCAATCGCGCGTTTGACATATCCCGATTGGTCGAAAGCATAGCTAAGTTTAATATCTTTCGGCAAAACCTCGCGAAAACGCCCTAAATTGGCTTTAATCTCATCAACCACCTTCAGCGTCGAAGCGTCCGAATGCTTGGCAATTGGAATATAAACGGAACGTTCTCCGTTGACTAAAGCGTAACCGGTCGGAATATCGGTCGTGTCCCTAATTTTTGCGATATCTTTAACAAACACGGTTGGATAGGTTCCTAAACGAACGGGAATGTCGCCTAAAGTCTGGATATCGGTGACCGGAGAGTTAATCGGAATCAAAGGATATTTCGTTCCCATATCCATGTTCCCAGAAGGGACGATGACGTTTCCGCTGGTCACCGCGCGCGCGACATCCTCGGGAGAAACGTCGTATTCCCGCATTTTTTTCTCGTTCATCTCAACGACAATCGTGCGCGGGCTCGCTCCAAATGGCGCCGGGGCCATAACCCCCGGCAAATCGCCGAACATCGGTCGAACGCGGTTGAAAGCTAAGTCTACCAATCGGCTCAGCGGTTCATTCTTGGATTCAAAAACTAAATCTCCAACAGGGAGGTCGCTGGCGTCAAAGCGCAAAATAAAGGGGGGAAATGTTCCCGGAGGCATGAAAGCGCGGGCTCTGGACGCATAAGCGATGACTTCTCCCATTGCTTGCGTCATATCGGTATTTCCCGTAAAAGTCAGCTTAACCACGGAGATTCCTTGCGCGGAATGAGATTCCATGCTCTTAAGGCCCGTCAAATAAAGGAAAAACTGTTCATAACGGTAAGTGAGATATCCTTCCATTTGGGCCGGCGTCATGCCGCCGAAGGGTTCGGCGACATAAATAGTGTTGAGACCCAAATCCGGGAGAATGTCCCGGCGCATATCCCTAATCACGCCCGCCGCGGCTAAAAGAACGGATAAGACGATGATGACAATCGTCACCGGACGTCTTAAAGAGAGATCGACAATTCCCATTATTTTCGCACCTCCCCGCCGTTGAGGATCACTTTAGAAGTTAACGCCAAGAGTAAATCAGTTTTATCATCAACAATTTGAGTCTCGACGCGCTCCAAATCTCGAATCGCTTCCCGCACGTCCACCAAGGGACCGACGTAGGTTAAGTAGCGATGAAGAGAAACGTTATAGGCCGCGATATCGGTTTTGAGTTCGCGATCAAGATATTTAAGCTGCGCGCTATCATAGGCAATCCGTTCATCATAAGTCTTATTGGCGACCGCGACGAAAAGTTTAAGAGAGTCAACCGCCTCATCTTTCTCTTTCGCCCGCGCCTTGGCCTGCTCGATCCGGCTTTCAATTCCAAAACCTTCGAAAATAGGAACGCTGACCCCAACGCCGGCGGCATAATCCTGAGTTCCCACGAATCTGGCGCCGGTCGCGCCGCCGATGCTTGCTTTCGCGGTTACGCGCGGGTAATTCTCGGCTTTTCTCGAAGAAAGAAACTCATGAGCGCTGGTCGAATGAAACTCGGCTTGCGAAATATAGGCGCTCACCGAAGTCGAGGTTAAAACGGTCAAGACGTCCTCGCTCAAAGAGGAAGGGTCCGCGACCGCCAAATCCGTCGAATCTTTTCCTATATAAATGCCCAACTTCGCAATGGCCTGGCCATAGAGCGCATGATAAGCTTCTTTTTCTAGCCGCGCTTCCTCGACCATATCGCGAATCAAGAGTTCGTCAGCCATGTTGTGTTGGCCTCGATTAACAAAATGAATCACTTCGCGAGAAACTGGCTCGGTCTTTACCTGAAGAATCTCATCCCAAACTCTTTGAAGGCCGATATCCCGAACGGAATGAAAATAAAATTTAAGCGCGCTCCAATCCACCTGATAGCGAACGATCTCAGTTCGGGCTTTTTCCGCTTGATAAAGGGCTTTGGCTTGCCTAATGCGAAAAGGAATTTTGAGATCCACGACATCCAACTGGGAGGTCAGGCCTCCGGCCGGCGTCTCGGCATAGGGCGAAGCATACATCCCTTGAGCGCCCAAGTCATTGTTGTAACCAGGCCCGGAAATCGACATTTGATTGTTAAACCCGGGAAAACCCGTTGTCGCCACGCCTCCCGCGTCCAAAGTGGGATAGAGATAAGCCTCTTGGATATGAATGTTTTTTTCGGCTTCGATTTCGCGTTGACGCGCGACTCTCAAATCCGGGCTATAGTCCTCGGCTAAAATCAAAACATCCTTCACATTGAGCGGCTTTTCAAAAGTCGCGGCAAACGACTCGGAAAGCGAAAAAAGTCCGAAAACGAGACTAAGAAACAACCATTTTTTCTTTATGACCCAGATCATAAAACCCCCATCCCAATCATTTCAACATAAATCCTAAAACATTGTAAATATAATATTTTTCTATAATACTATTGGATTATAAATATGAATATAGACCAGCACAATCTTCTCTACTATTTCTTTAAAACCGCTCAAACGGGAAGCCTGACGGCGGCATCCAAGGAATGCGGGCTCACGCAACCAACCTTAAGCGTCAAGATTAAATCCCTGGAACAAAAGCTAAACGCCAAACTTTTCCATCGCAAAAGAAGCGGCATGGGCTTAACCCCGGAAGGACTTAGAATTTTTGAGTCCTGCCAAGAGGTGTTTTCCCGCATGGAAGACGTTCTCTCTCCCATCATCGACAAAAAATCATCTCTTGCGACCCTCAAGATAGGAACGTCTTTTTCCGTCGCTCCACACGAAATTCTCAGAATTAAGCGCGTCATTGAGGAGAAAATCCCCGACGTCTTTTTGCGAATTTCTTCTCATTCCTGGGAAGAACTAAGGCAAAAATTGGAAC
The DNA here is from genome assembly GCA_021796015.1 of bacterium. The sequence continues at coordinate 613 of JAJYOT010000055.1, read as the reverse complement.
GCCGTCAAATTGATCTGGCCATCTGCGACTCAAACCTAAATCCGGAGCCTCTTTCCTTATATAAGAGCGCGCTTCTCTCGCGATCTCCCGTTTATTTTGTCGCCGCCCATTCGCTAAGGACCAAACGTCCTTCTTTCCCTCAAGTTCTTAAAGAAGCTCCTTTTCTATTGCGCGCTCCCGGAAATCCCATCCGCCTTCAATTGGAAAGCTGGCTAAAAAAAATGCGGATTACGCCCCAAATTAAAGTCGAAGTCGAAGACCCTGAACTCATTCGCGCCATGGCTCTTGAGGGAGACGGCATTGTCGCCATCAACCCCTTAAATATCAAAGAAGATCTCCAGCGCGGACGCTTAAAAAAACTTCATCCCAAACCTCTAGGCCTTTATGCGGATACCTGGTTGATTGCGCACAAGATGCCACTTGGAGGAAATAAAATTATTTCCTCCATCAACGCCTGCTTTAATTTAAAAAGAAAATCACTTTTGCATCCTGCGCCGATAAAGAGATAGAATGAAGTTGTCCGATACGCGGGCGTAGTTCAATGGTAGAATAGAAGCTTCCCAAGCTTCGGACGTGGGTTCGATTCCCATCGCCCGCTCCACTTTTTATCCTT
>JAJYOT010000009.1 GCA_021796015.1 bacterium | reverse complement strand
CGAAAAAAAATGCGACGCTCTCTATACCTTGGCCGACAGCCGTATTCCCTATCGCGAGGATTTGCTCAGCGAAGAAGACTTAAGCCGTACGATCTGGATGATGGGTTATGACTATCTTTTATGGGGCCGTGAGTTGCTAAAAGAAGGACTTCTGGCGAAAGAAGCCCGTTTAATCGCGATGACTTCCGAAGGAAACGAGATCGCTTGGAAAGGATATGCCGCGGTTTCGGCCGCGAAATGTTCCTTGGAAGCTTCTTGCCGGGCTTTGGCGGTTGAACTCGCTCCCTATGGCGCGCGCTCCTTGGTCATTCAGGCCGGGATTACCGACACTCCCGCTGGGAACGCGATTCCCAATTTTGATTTGATGAAGGCTCAGGCGCGGATGAGAAACCCCTATCACCGTCTGACGACCCCCGAGGATGTGGCTGAGACGATTTTTCAAATTTGTCTTCCCGGTTTTTCCTGGGTCAATGGCGAAGTATTGCGCATTGACGGCGGAGAAGCGATTTCGGGATTATAGATAATGGATTCGCTCTATATCCACGGAATCGGAAGCGCTCTCCCAAAAACCAAGGTAACCAACGATTTCCTGCATCGGGAAGTGGGTCTTGAAAAGGGGCAGGACTGGGTGAATTCTCGTCTTGGCATAAATTCGCGCTATTCAGTCTTAAGCCTTGATTATATCCGGGAGACGAAAAATAAAAATCCGGATCAGGCTATTTTGCACGCTCGAACTTATGGTCAAACGCCGCTTTCTCTGGCGATTTTGGCGGCCGAGGAAGCGATAAAGCGCGCCCAAATCTCTCCCCGTCAAATCGGTTGGGTGATTGCCAATTGCGACACGCCCTTTGAGACGATTCCCTGTTTAGCGAATCAAATTGCCAAAGAAATTGGGGCGCTTCCTGGTCCGCATTGCGATATGAATTCCGCTTGTTCCAGCTTTTCTCTTCACATGAAACTATTGGCCGATATGGAGCCTCAGGGCTTGCCCGAATTTATTCTCTGCGTTCAGGCTTCGGCCTATACCACGCGAACGGATTATTCTTCTAAAAGCGTAGATGGGTATATTTGGGGAGATGGCGCGGCCGCGGAAGTCGTGTCGGGAAAGCATTTGGGACGACTGAAAGTTGAACCCCTAATTTTTGAGACCAAATCCGCGGGGGCCGATGATATCGTTATTGACTCGGTGGGGCATTTCCGTCAAAACGGTGCGATTGTTCGAGAGTTTTCCATCCGCAAGACCTGTGAGATGTTTGAAGAAATCGCGCAAAAAAAAGGGCTTTATGCCGAAGATTGTTATACCATTGCTCATCAGGCTAACTTTGTTATGCAAAATTCGATTCTCGACCATTTAAAACTGCCTGCGGATCGACATCTGAGAAACGTGCGGGAGCAGGGAAACATCGCCGCTGCGGGATGCCCTTCGGTCATCTCGCAAAACTGGGAAAAACTCAAGAAGGGCGATCAGATTGTCTACGCGGTTTTAGGCGCGGGGCTTGCCTGGGGCGGCGGATATATGGAGGTTCTCTAATGTCTCAAGATGTGGCCGTCATTACCGGTTCCTCCGGCGGAATTGGCCGGGCGATTGCAAAAGTCTTAAGCGAGAAGAGTTCGGGAGATCTTCGGTTGGGCCTTCATTACAAAGGAAACGCGGAGGCGGCGAAAACCCTTCGGTCGGAAATACCCAATTCTTTTTTGATTCAAGCCGATCTTGCGACTTCTGGAGGGCGAAACGCTCTTTTAGAGGCGTGCGTTAAAGAAGGCAACCCTTACATTCTGATCAATAACGCCGGAATCGACAAGCCTCATGAGCCGGCTCTCAACATTCAGGAGGATTCCCTGGATTTGATTTTAGGCGTCAATTTTAAAACGCCGGCTCTTCTCATGCGGGATTTCGCCAAAGAGATGATTAAATCCGGATCTGGGATTATCATTAACGTCAGTTCTATTTTGGCGCAAAAGGCCTTGACCGGGAGCGCCGTCTACCGGGCTTCAAAGGCCGCTTTGGAGGCCTTGACCAAGCAATTGGCTTTTGAATGGGGGCCCAAGGGCGTGCGAGTAAACGCAGTGAGCCCCGGTTTTATTGAGACGGCCATGACGGCGGCTATTGGACAAGAAACGAGAAATTTGATTCGCCAAGAAATTGCCTTGGGCCAATTCGGGTCGGCGGAGGCCGTGGCTTTGACCGTCGCTCATTTGATTGAGAATGATTATCTTAACGGGGCGGTCTTAAATGTGGATGGAGGAATGCGTTTGTGAGGTGGGAATTTCTCGATCAAGTTCTGGAAAAAACAGATTCTCATTTATCGGCGATTTATACCTGGAAAGACGAAGATTGCGCCGGGCATTTTCCCGGAAACCCCGTGGTTCCTGGAATTAAGTTAGTCGAGATGGCTTCTCAAGCCGGAGCCCTTTTGTGGGACGGGGGCAATCCCAAGCAAGGAAAAACGAGGCTGTTTCGCTCGATTGAGAACGCTGTATTTAAGAAAATGGTGCGCCCGGGGGAAACCGTTCTTGTCAAGGCTTCGGTTCAAGAGGGAAATTTAAAGCCCGGGTTTTTTTATTTTAAAGCGGAAGTTTTTTTTCAAGGCGGGCCCAAGGATGGGGAGGCGGTTTTTAGCGGAGTCATTTCCTTAGCGGGCGAAGATTTTTTCGAGGTATCCAAATGAAAAGAGTGGTGATTACTGGAATTGGGGCGGTTGCCCCCAACGGCGTGGGAGTTGAGAACTTTCGAGAGGCGCTTCAAGCGGGGAAATCGGGGATTTCTTTTAGAGAAGACTTAAAAGAGATGAATTACCTTTGCCAAATTGGCGGGGTTCCGCCGGTTGAGGAAGAAGACGTTTTAAAAGTGATTCCTGAAAGCGAACTCAATAAACTCAATGAGGCGATGGTCTACGCGGTGATGGCTTCTCTTGAGTGCGCGCGCCGTAGCGGGCTTGAGATTGATTGGGTGAAAGGGACAAGAGACACTCCGGTTTTGTGGGATACCGGTGTGATTATTGGGTCCGGCATCGGCGGAATGGACACGATTCTTGATTCCTTAGCTCCCGTCGTTTTTGACGCTAAAAACCAGGAGGCCGGGCGTGGAACTGCGGCGATGGGAACCGATATTGTTCCTCAGGTGATGTCTAGTTCCATTTCGGTGGCGGTCGGAAAATTTTTAGGAGCCGGCGGTCAAACTAGTTCCAATAGTTCGGCTTGCAACACCGGAACCGAGGCGATTTTTGAGGCCTGGAAACATATCCAATTAGGCTATGCCGATTCCATGTTCGCCGGGGGCGCCGAGGGCACGCATTACGGGAGCTGGTCGGGTTTTGACGCGATGAGAGACGTTTTGTGCTCAAAGTATAATGAGGCTCCGGAAAAAGGTTCCCAACCCATGGGAGCGGGGGCTTGTGGTTTTGTTCCTGCCGGCGGGGCGGGAGTTCTAAGGCTTGAAAGTTTAGAATCGGCGCAAAAAAGGGGAGCTCAGATTCTCTGTGAGATTGTCGCTGCCTATTGTAATTCCGGCGGTCAAAGAGACGGGGGCACGATGACTTTTCCAAACCCCGAAGGGGTCATCCGTTGCATTCGAAAAGTGATTCAGGACTCCGGCGTTTCTCCGTCAAAAATTTCTCTCATCAACGGACACTTGACCTCAACTTCAGCGGATCCTCGGGAAGTCGGCAGTTGGTTGCGGGCGTTGGAATTGGAACCGTCCCAATTTCCGCTTATTCAATCGACGAAATCGATGATTGGGCATTCCTTGGGCGCGGCCGGAGCCTTGGAATCGGTAGCGGTGGTGGATCAAATCGTTAATTCCTATGTCCACCCTTCGATTAATTGCGAGAAGGTTCATCCTGAAATCCAGAAAATAGCGGCCAGCATTCCCCATCAGAGACTCGACAAAAAACTCGACTATGTCATTAAGGCGTCTTTTGGGTTTGGAGACGTCAACGGGTGTCTTTTATTTAAGCGCTGGGAGCCTTAATCATGCCGGGCCTAAGCCTCCACTTCACTGTCTGGAGCGCTTTTAAAGGTCTCATCGGACTTATTTTGAGTTTGCTGGGAGCTTTTTATATCCGATGGGGAAAAAACGAAGGCGAAGTTGAAAAGCTTTTCCTCGGTCTTGCCTTGATTCTAGCTTCGATTTTCTTATTTTAACGGTCGCCAAATTTTAGTTGAGGGTGTCATGAAAGCGCTCTACGGCAAATACGGCGACGGCTGTCGCAAGAAACAGGATGGGAGCACCTCAAAAGAATATTGGACGTTGGCGCCATGCTGGGCGGCGTGGCTTTCCACTCGAGCCGCGGCCAAGGTATGAGAATGTTTGAGCGCTGCTGTTTCAACTTCGGAGAGAGTCAGCGAAATTCTAATGGGGTCTTGGGCGTAGGTTGAAAGAGGAATTAAAATCAGATAGAGATATAAAAGGAGATTGGGAACAAGTTTTTTGAAATCGGCTAAAAGTTCCATGTCCGAAATCTTATCATTTTGAACCTTGACGGGCAGGCGGAGGAGGCGAATTCTTTTTCGTCCAACGGATTATTTTTTCAAGAGTAGCGGGAGACAACGTTTCTTTAAGCTTCGGGAAAACTTGAAATTCCTCGTAATCTAAATGACGGTTCAGTTCGTCCCTCAGAGATGCCAGAACATGACGCATGGCGTAGATTTGATCGGAATCGTGATAGGATGTTATGGCGCTGAGAAGGCGGGTGATGGATTTAAGAGAAGCATGTCCTTCTTCGATGGATTGATGCAGTTTGGAACTTGTTTTGGGATAAGAGGCGGAAGGCCGAGCCGATAAAATGTTTTCAAGACGTAAGAGGCGTTTGATAACGAGGCTTTCCGCTTCCTCGTGCCTTTCAAACGCGAGAAGAAAATTTTTTAAAGCTTCAATCAACAAGTTTTTATCAGCGGAGAGGCGATCATCTAATCCCACGCCCTGGGGCTCGCCCAGGGCGTGGTCAGCCGCATCAAGCAAAGATCTTAACTCGGCGTGATCTTTCTTCAAATGTTCTATGAGGTCCATACACCCTCCCTTTGGGAACCGGAGACGGCAAACCGAATTGCCGTATGATTTCGAGAATTCGTTCCGGCCTTCCCCAGTCGCTCCAAACCACTCCCCGCATGGGAAGAACGCTGATTTTATGAGCGTTACTCTCAAGGATGTCTTTAGAAAAATCAAGCGGCGAGAGGTTCTTATAAAAATTTTCCGCGTTGTAATCGGATATCCCTAACGTCAGCGATGAAAACGCTTCCTCAAAATTCCGAACTAAATCCGGGAATCTTTCTTGCGCCAACTCCCATAGGGTTTTAGCTTTCGAGACTGTAATCATTGTGTTCCATAAAGCTCCGCGGTCCCATAGCTTGTGAGCTTCTTCTAAAGAAGGCTTTTCTCGGAAACGAGAGATGGGGAGAACTTCGGAAGAACTTGCGCTCGATTTGATTTCGATCCACCCATAATCGGTTTCGGGTCTGGTGGCGGGCGCGGCCAGTAAGAGAAGCTTGTCGGGATTCTCATGAATGGAGCGAATAGCTACGCGTAAGAGTCTTGAAAAACCATGGCGAGGAGCGACAAAATGATCCGAGGGAAAAATAGCGACGGTGGCTTCCGGATTCTTTGGGAGGATATGGGCCAAGCAATAAAGAATTCCAATTCCAGTTCCCAGGTTTTGTGGTTGCTCAATGATGCGTCCGAGTTTCGCGTGAGCGGGAATAAAACGGGTTTGATGTTTTCCCACGATGGTTAAAATTTGAGGGAGGGGGCTAATTCCGAGCGCGCGGCGGACGGCATTTTCCACCATTGTTCGGGACCCGCCCAAGGCGCAAAATTGTTTTGGGCAGTCGCGCCCGAACCAACTTTTGATTGCGGGTTGTAATCGTTTGCCTTCTCCTGCGGCAAGAATGATAGACCAAGACATTGTTTCCATATTTACTTCTCTTGCAACACAAATTCCAGTTTAAGACGAATTGTTGCGACTACAAGTTTGAAGGACGAAGGAGGCAATTTATGAAAAACCATTCTGTGGACGTTGCCGGCGCGGAAAAATCAGAGGTCAATGCTTTCGTTGATAAGCATTGTCCACCTAAGCGTATTCTCGTGGCCTTGGATCCCTCTCAGGCTTCCGCGATCGCTTGGGAAGAGGCTGAAATTTTCTCGAAAATTTGGAAAGCCAAGGTGGAAGGAGTCTATGTTCAGCCCTGGCTGTGGGCCGGCAATAGCGAATTTGGGTATGCGGATCCTCAACTGACGGCCAAGGCTTCGGAGGAAACCGTCGAACGCTTGCGGCAAAATTTAGGCATTAAGGAAAGAATTGTCTCTCTTCCTGGAGATCCGATTGATGAAATCACTCGTTGGGCTCACTCCAATCGCTTTGACCTTATCGTTCTTGGAACGCAATCACGTTTGGGGCTAGCGAGAGCGTTTCATTCATCGGTGGCTGAAGCCGTGGTTCGAGCCAGTCGGATTCCCGTCTTGATCGCCAAAAAACCGGTCAAAAAACCCGAGACGATATTAGCTCCGTATGACTTAAATAGTCGTTCCGTCCCTGGGCTTGAGTTTGCCGCCGCTTGCGCAAAAATCCTGGGGGCCAGGCTTAATATTTTCCATGTCGCGGCCGCGCCAAGCGCTCAATTTTCGGGAAATGTGTCTCATATTAAGAAAACCATTTTGAGAGGCATTGAGAATCTTCCGGAATCCCACAAGCCGCATAAAATTGAGGCTCAAGTCGCGTGGGGAAAGCCTATTAATGAAATACTCAAGGCTTCCATGGAGGCGGATTTGGTTGTCTTAAGCGCGCGTTCGCGCGGGTTTTTAGAGGACATGGTTTTGGGGACGACCGCGGAACGGGTGATTCGTTACAGCGAGTCCTCGGTTTTGGCGGTTCCGGAGGCTTTGCCCGAGCGAACTTAAACGTTAGGGGGATCAAGATGAACTTTTTTGGAGAAGTGAAGGCGGAGCATCGAGCCTTGGAGAAAATTATCGAGCGTTTGGATATTGCGTTGCGAATTGAAGGAATCGGAGCCTGGGGGCGAATTTGGGCGGTCTTGGCAATTCTTCTTCCAATATTGGAAAACCATGAAGAAATGGAAATGTTTCTTATAGAGAAAGAGTCTTATTTAAAATTCCCTGGGGCGGCTGCTATTTTAGACGCGATCGAGGAACAACATATTCGTTTGAAAAAAATAATGGAACAAATCAGGAATCTTCCCATTCAGCCGGGAGAAGTTTCGCTGAGCCGTTTGCGGAAGTGGTCCCAAAGTTTGGTTTTGCTTTTACGCCTCCATTTTAAAATGGAGGAAGATCGCCTCTGGCCCCATTATGTTCGGACGATGAGCCGCTCCTTGGGGCGTTCCATGGGGCGCCGCATAGGCTCTAACGCCCTGGTCGCTGAAAAAATTATAGGCAAAAAATGGAGTCCGCGCGATCCTTAAAGAGGAAAAGTTTATGAAAGCCAAAGACATCATGAGAAAGACTGTGGTGACCGTTTCGCCCTTGGCGACGGTTAAGGAATTGGCGGACCTGCTGACCAAGTATAAGATTACGGGCGTTCCCGTGGTTGACAGCCATGGGGGGCTGATGGGCGTGGTGTCTCAAACCGATATCGTGAGAAAGGAAGCTCGTCGCGGAGAGGATTCGTTGGATTTTTACCGGGATGTCATGCCTCTTTTTGGATCCCCTTCAAGAGAGCAGGAAGAGGCGACGGTTTTCGATTTAATGACTCCTGCTGTTTTATCCGCGGATGAGGAAACTCCTGTGGGCGATTTAGCCAGGCAAATGCTCGCCCGCAGAATTCACCGTTTGCCGATCACCAAGGAGAAGCGTTTGGTGGGTATTGTCTCGACCATGGATATCCTGAGGGCTTTTGTCGAGATGGAAGAATTTCGTTCTAAAAACGAGGCAGGCTAACTGTGAATTCGCTTCCCTGGCCCAATTCCGAGCGCACGCTGATATTTCCACCCATCGCTTTAACGGCTTCTTGGCAAAAAGCAAGGCCGAGCCCGTTGCCTTGAATGAGGCCTTCTCTTCGGGCTTGGGCCTGATGAAAACGGTCAAAAAGAGTCGCCATTCCTTCAGCCGGAATTCCAATTCCATTATCCTTGACTGAGATGAGGCTGGTTTTGGGATTTGATAGGTCAGCGCTGATCGAAATGATTCCGCCTCTGGGGGTGAATTTAAGAGCGTTGTTAAGCAGGTTCTGAAGAATTCTCTCCAGTAAGCGTTTATCCGCTAAGACGGTTTCTCCTTTCTTAACGCCAATCTTGATGGAAATATTCTTTGCCTGTGAGAATTCTATTTCGTCTTCAATCACGCTTTGGAGCATCGGAAATAGCGGTATTTCTTTCTTATCGACCGGCATCACCCCTTCATCAAGTTTTGCAATATCTAAAAACAAATCTAAGAGTTCGGTCATTCTCTTTCCTGAGCGGATGCTGATATTGAGAAGTTCTAGTTCCTTGGCTTGGAGGGCGCGCGCGCCCGCCACTTCATGGATGACCTGAAGGACAGCCAGGATATTAGAAAGCGGCGCGCGCAAATCATGGGCGATCATGCGCCGCCATTCTTCTTTGCGCTTAGACAGTTCATCTTCGGCTGTTTCTTTATCTATATTCATGTTCATCACCCCGCGGTTCTTCGGATGATTTCCAAACGGATTTCATCGAGAAGTTTCCGCGCGTTCGATTTAAATACGCGTTTTCCCAATATCCAAGGAGTCCAGCCTGTGGGTTTGGCCTTAAGTTGATAAATAACCCGGGTTTTACCTTGAACGGAAGAGAGTTGCCAGGAGCCTTCGTAAACCGCGAAGTTCTTTTGGGAGATATCCGTAAATGAAATCATTTCGCGCGGGTATTCGTGAATGAGCAGTTTGAGGCTAAAGGCTTTATCAATGAAAAAAACTTTCCCTGAAATTTCTTGACGGATGAGAAGCGTTGTTTTTTCATGTTCCAGAATTTCGCTTGAATTAACGCTGCCGATAAAGTCGGAGATGTGGGCATAGTCGGTCAAGACCGACCAAGTCGTTGAGAGGGGTGCCTTGACGTAAAATTCGCCTTTGATCAGAAAAGTTCCTTTTTGGGAATGAATATTGACGAAAGTATCGCAGTGGCTTTGAGCGACTTTTTTGGGCAATGCCGAGGTTCCCGAAAGAAGAAGAATCGAAGCCAGAGTCATAACTCTTAGTGGAGGCATCTCTTTCTCCGTTTGCGAACATTTCCTTAGTTTTTAATGGTCAATGAATCGTTTGAAATATTCTTTCCGCTTGTTTGGAAAATCAATATCAAATGATAATGGACCAAGATCAAATCTTCAACCTTAATCGTATCAAACATCAAAGTTGGGGGCTTAATCCCGTAATCGCTCATGCGAATTTTTTGGGTTCCGTTAATCGTTATTTTCGATTTTGAAGTGACGATGGAGGCGTGAAGGGTTCCGGGCCTTGATACTCCGGAGATCAAAAGCGTTCCCGGAACGGAAATCGTTTCTTTCTTGCCTCCTTGGGAGATGGCGTATGACGTTAGCGAGAAAATAACATTGGGATACTTTTTGGCCTTCATCGCTTTTTGGATATTATCATCCATCACTTCAAATTCAGATTTGAGGCTTTTGACGGGAACCGTCACCATCAAATGAACCGATGGAGCCTTCAGTATTTCCATGAGCGTCTTTTCTTGAGGCGGGGCCTCGAAAGACATTTGGAGATTAAAGGTCGAGGCCTTGATGGTGAAAGGATGAAGAGTGGATTTCCCCTCAATCCAGATTTTGCTTTGGGGCGACGCGGACAAGGGAATGGATGCCGCGTAAGAAAATGAAGTCATAACGCTCAAAGATGCGCTCACTAAGAATGCGATTTTTCTTGTGTTCATAACCAATTCCTCCTAACGTAATTATAAGCAACAAAACAGCCAGTATCCCATCGTCTAAAAAAGAAGGGGCGGCTGTTTCCAGCCGCCCCTCGACTTCAGCCAGCGGGGTTTAGAACAAGAATTGGACCATCATATGTATTTCAGGGATAACGTCCCGCGTTGTGGTGTTTCCCGTTCCAGTGCCGGCGCTGGCCTCAAAGGGCATATCGGCCATGACATAAGAGCCGATGCCGCCTGCCGCAGTGTTGTTAAACACTGGCATATTTAAATAAACGGGCGTTTCGGTAACGAACTTTACGTTTTGGCCTTTGATATACCAGGTGAAAGACGGCGTGAACTCATTAATAACCGCATCTCCGCTGGCTTTAAATCCCGCATCTCCCACCGTTTCGCCGGTATCAATTGCCGCGTATCTCATCGCGAATTCATATTTCTGATGGATAAGATAGCTTCCTTGCAGTCGCGCTGTGGCCATGTGGATTTCTCCGAAGAGGTTCTGATATCCGCCCCAGTTGATTTCGGCTTCGCCTGAAATGGCGTTTCCGTTGGCCAGGGGTTTTCGAATAACGGCGTCGCCTCCAAGCTCGAAAATATCTCCCATTTGCATGGATTGGGCTCCATTGGGCTCTTCGTTAATATACGGATTCCACGTGGGGCTAATCATCATGGTGGGATAGGGCATATTGAGGTTTAAGGCCGTAGAATGCCCGATCTGGGTGTCCTTGCTAAACAGCGCATTGAAATAAGCCGCTTTTTCGGTTTGCTTGAGTCCCAAATCTGTTTCCACGACGTGATAAATGTCCTCATCCACCCCGTCATTATAACCGACGCGCATGACGACTTCGGGAATGCCGAAGTTTTCAGGAAGATAGCGCTGTGGAACATCTTCTCCCGCGCCCGACATCACCGCCAAGGTACCGGCGAATTTACCTCGATAGTCTTGAATGGCGAGTCCATAATCGCGGGTACCGTTTCCAAAAGCGTCACTGGCAATTGAGCGCTCGGAAAAGGGCATGTACCCCGTGTCGGTCAGGTTTTCGCGGCTGTACGGTACGCGGAATTGCCCGATTTTAAGGGAGGTTTCTTTCCCCAGAGTTGGAAGCGGAATATCCACCGACATATCGAGAAGCGTGAAGGCGTTGTTGGGGTTGCTGCTCGCGACGTAGTCTTGTCCGCCCAAGGCGAGCTGGGTTTCAAACTTATAGCCATCAAAGTCCCCTCTCATTCCCAGTCGTGATTCCTGGAGAAAGGAATAGACTCTTTGATGAGCTCTGATCGGATCGGGAACAATTTCCCCGACTCCGTTGAGTTGGAGCCGTCCGAACATATTTAAGTTCAATTTATCGGTATCAATGAGAGCGGCTCCACCGTCATACCACGGTTGAACCCCATTTCCATCGAACGGCTGACCGTTAAAGAACGTGCTGGTATCGGGAACCACTTTCCCCACCGGAGGCACGTCGGCTCTGGCTTTGGACGTCCATCCAAAGAAGAGCGCTCCTATAATGAACCCTGCTGTGCGCGCTTTCATAACTCCTCCTTTTTTATTGACGACGATCTACAGGCCTTCTGTTATTTCATCCAGATTTTTGAGCAAGCGTTTGCGCTCTTTTTCCCATTCCTTGGCATTCATTCCGGTTTTGCGGCGTTTAGAATCATAGACTAAGAACTCATAGATCTCGCGGCCTTCTTTCTTGCTGATGACGGCTCCGTGTTTGGCCATCATCTTATGAACAAATTGATCCCAAATGGTCGGGCTGACTTTCCAAACATCGGTATCCTTGAAAATTTCCGGATCGTCTTTTTTAGCGACGAGTTCTCCTTCTTTAGTCAATTCCAAAAATTGCGCGTTAATGGGTCTTGCCACGGTGTGACACTTAGAGCAACGTTTTAGAAATAGTTTGTAGTAGGCCTGCATTTTTTTCGGATAATGAGAGACGTCAATTGTAGTCGGGCCAAAGTCGTTGGGAAACACGCTGTTGCGGAAGGCTTCCTCCATCTTGTCCTCTCCCCGCGTGTTGGCTAGGAAAAACATCATCCCCATCATGGATAGGCCGAAAATGGCCCAGAAAGCCTTGTGTCTATTCATTTGAATTCTCCTTGAGTCTTAATACCCGGCAAAAGACTTCTAGCAACAAAAAGGCCAAAAAGGGCGTTTAAGGGGCAGGAGTGAGCGGTCTTGTTTCTATTTTTACGGTTGTCGCCAGGTCAGCGGGTAGGTGCGAAAGGGTTTCAGCGCCTCTGGCCTATGAGAAGCTTTATCTAATTTTTTCATGAAATCATCAATGTTGATCTTATGAAGGGGGGCTATGGGCCTCATCGCGCGCTCAAAGGCCTCCAGCCCGCCGCCTTTTTTCCAAGACTTGTAGATTTCGCGATCGCCGAGCAGTCGTTCTATGGGAAGTTGAGCGTGCACTACGCGGACATTCGGACTATTGATAATGGAGACGGGCGTGATTCCGTAGGCGCCTTTCGGGAGCGGCGCGGCCGGATTCGCGTAAAGCCCGTAAAGCTCGCCATCGAAGCTTTTGAAATTGGTGTCGTTAATAATTTTCTCGATTTCTCCTATTTTCTCTCGACCGATGTTTCGGAAAGCCTTATAAACGAACTCCGAGCAATTGACGGAATGCTTATTAAGATATTGCTCGTAATTGTAGGGAGTTCCGAGCATGCGGCGCATCTGGTCCAGCAGGGCTTTTTCTTCCCCAGTAGAGAGAGGAGCCGCCGGCTCGACCAGCGTAAAATTGAGTTTCCCCGAGGCGTCGCGTGAACGGTCCAGAAAATCGGAAATATCGCTTTTCTGTACCGCGGGGGGATTGGAGTGATAAACCTGCCGCGGCCGTTTTCTTTTTCGCCGACGACGCCGATGTGTCCGTAGCGGCTGCCCGTGAAGGCCTCGAAGAAAAAGGTGCTTGGGTCCTTGATCATCTCGGAAATTCCTATGATTTGCCCCGTTTTTAGCGGCAGGTCTTGAGGAACGCTCTCCACCGGGCCGGCGCGAAGGACGCCGGGCAAAAAAATGAGCAATGCGTAGAGGACGAGGGATCTTATTTTTTTATTCATGAGGCCTAGAAAAAGTTTAGCACGGTCGGAATAAAAATACATGAACCAAAAGTCCTAGATAACCATCGGCAAAGGACCTAGGGGGTTCTTGCGAATTGTCGTCCAATGCGCTCAGTGAATGAGCCCGGCTGTTATGGCCGCAAGCGAAATGCTTGCAACAGATCCCCAAAGAAGGAGTCCTTGGATCATGGGACGGATTCCGACTTCTTTTAATGCTTCTCGCGTCATGTTCGAGCCGATTAAAAACAAGGTGACGACCAAAAGCCTCTGAGAAACGGAGCTAATCTCAAGCCCTGCGGGTTTGAGAGCGGGAAAAAGGGAAACCGCAAGAGCGACGGCGACAAAACCGGCCAAAAACCAAGGAATCTTTAGGCGCGATTGGGTTGTGTTTTCGTTTTCGCCAAAGAAAAATCCCGCCGCGAGAGCGACCGGGATAATCCATAAGGCGCGTGTCAGTTTGACGGTGGTTCCAATTTCAAGGGCTTTGGGGCCGTATCGCATGGCCGCGGCGACGACGGAACTTGTGTCATGAATGGCCAAAGCGCTCCAGAATCCAAATTGGGTTTGGCTAAGACCCATAAAATGCCCGATCCACGGGAAAAGAATCAAGGCGGCCGCATTCAGAAGAAAAACGGTCGCCAAGGCAACCGAGACATCGTGATGTTCGGCTTGAACAACGGGCGCGACGGCGGCAATGGCGCTGCCGCCGCAAATCGCGGTTCCGACGCTAATCAGAAGAGAGGCGTCGCGGCGAACGCCGAGACGACGTCCCAAAAACCACCCCAACGCCAAGGTTGCGGCGATGCTGACGGCGGTATATCCCAGCCCGCGAAAGCCGGCATGTTCCACGACTGAAATATTGGTTCCCGCCCCTAGACCAATAATAGATAAGGCTAAAAATTGGTGCGCCAATTTCCGGGTGTGTGAAAGATAGGGATTTGTAAAGATTAAGGCGATGGCTATTCCAGATAAGAGGGCCGTCGTTGCGCTGACCTGCGGCAACAGACAAAGAAGACCGGCGGCCGGGATAAGTATGAGCGGAAGGAAGAGGTTTTTTTCTTTTTTCATTTCTCTATTCTAGCGTTTTCCCAAGAATCGGGAAAATAAATTTTTTATCTTAGGTATAAGAAATTTTTATAGCTGGACATGCCGCGCTAAAGAATCAGGCAAAATTAAGGCGTTCTATCTTGAGGCTGATTGAGATTGTTGGAAATGATTGGATTGAGGACGGAAGAGGCGTTGGCTGGAGCGGGAGTCTGAACGCTTGCGTTTAAACTCAGACTTTTCCGAAGCGGAAAGGAAGATCGGCTTTGGAAAACCCAGAAGCTGACGGCGAAAGAAACCGCCGCCGCGACGAGCGCGGGAATCAACCAATTTTGAGAAAAAACAGAAGCGTGCGAGGGAGATTTCTGAGCGCTTTTGAGTCCTGGGAGGGCCAAGGGAAAATCGCGGGTCCATTCAGCGGGCATGGATTTTTTTGGAGCTTTCGCTAAAATTGTCTTTACTTTTCTTAGAGACTCAAGCTCAAGCGAGCAAGAAGCGCAAGAAGACAGATGTTTTTGGAGACGAACCCTTTCAGGGCCCTCAAGTTCGCCGTCGAGTAGCGCGGATAAAAGAGAAGACTCTTCGTGTTCTTGGGTCATTGGAGTTGCCTGTCTTTGGAGGTATTGGATAAATCCTCGAAAGCTTTTTTTAAAAGTTGGCGCGCCTGGTGAACCCGGGACCTGACGGTGCCGACCGGGCAAGACATCACTTCCGCGATGGCTTCGTAAGACAACCCCTCCATATCGCAGAGAATAATAGCGGTTCGATATAGAGGAGAAAGATTTCCCAAAGCTGTTTGAACTAAATCGATATTCTCATCCTTGGTAAAGCGATCCAAGGGGTTTAGGTCCCCGCCCGCGAGAATTTCTTCCCAAGGCTTTCCTGAAACTGGGGACGGCGCGTCTAAGGATGAAGATGGTTTTCTGGAATCTCGGCGGCGTTCGTCTAAGTAAACGTTTTGAAGAATTTTAAAGAGCCAGCTATCGAATGGACGGCTTCGATCGTAAGACTCAAAGTGAGCATAAGCTTTCATTAAAGTTTCCTGAAATAAATCCCAAGCGTCTTGTTCATTTCCCGATAACCGAAAGGCGAAGTTGTAAACCTTGTCCCCGTTGTTCTTAAGTAGGGCGACGAACTCAACTTGCCGGAAAGATTCTTCCGCTCGGTCTATCATTAATACGTATTTTATCAAAAAAAGTTCGCCTGCTTGGGGTATTACGGGTTTTAATTATTGATTAGAAATGATGATCGCGACTCTCTGATGGGAAAAAGACGCTTCCGCGGAGGTGGTGGATAAATTTTGAGAGGGAACCATGAGTTCTTTCAAAAGAGTGGTTTTAATCGCTTCCGCTTGTGAATGCGCTAAAGAATCGGTGGCGGCAAAAACTTGAATGCGCAAGGGGTAATTGGGAAAGAAGCGCTTGATGAAATCAGCCGCTGATTGTAAGAGATTTGTTCCTTCGGGAGATTGGATTTCCGTTTCCGCGCGACGTGGCCCAAAGAGAACAGTCGAACTCATTTCGAGGTGCCGTCCATCGGCTTCTTGGTGAATGGTTCCTTTAAGGATAATGGGTTTTCCCACGATGGTATGAGGAGAACCCTCGGGATCGCTGAAAACGTAAATAGGGGAATAAGATTCTCCCGCTTTGACGTAACCGCCGGATTGACTCTCTCCGGACCAAACGGTTTCCTGGGGCGGGTCGCTGGGACCGCTATATTTTTGGAAGACCCGTCCCTGATCGTTGACGATGGATAACTTCCAGGCATATTGGCGGGCTTTTTCGGATGAGAGAGAATGACCGACGGCTTTTTCCAGTTCTTTCTTGACGTGAAAGACGATGCCGGAACCGGCGCTAAAGGCGGAAGTCCAGGGTTTAATCACCCGTTGGGACATCAAAAATTCTGGGTGGGTTTCCTGCCAAGAAGACATACTGGGAGAGAGAGCCAGCAAAAGAGATTGATTGGGCTTGAGCGTTGAGCGAAGGCTTTGAAAAGGGTCGACTTGGATATTAATCGGGGGCTTCACGCTGTTAATTCTGGTTGACTGCTCATGGCCTTTGACCGTGACTTCAGTAGGGGTTGCGGCGCTGGAAATAGTGGAGGGTTGAAGAGATGAATCTCCAGAACTGTCATCCGCCCAAGAGCGAACGCAAAAGCTCAGAGGCAAAGACAAGATTAAAGCTAATCGAGCAAAAAGCGAAAAGTGATAACGCCCCATTCTTTCTCCAGAGTTCTTATCGGCGCAAAGCGCCATTTTTTCAAAGCTTTCATGGCCAAGCGGTCCAGTCTCCCAAATCCGGAAGTTCGCTCGATTCTTAAGTTCGGCAAAACTTTTCCTTCCGGAGAGACCCAAAACCTGATAGACACTGATGATTCCGGAATGCCCTGTTTCAGCGCCCAGTCCGGGAACTTGGGAATATTGTAAGAAATTACCTTTCTGTTTGCGAGCGGGCCTTCAATCTCTATACCTTTTTTACCGCCACTTTTGAGATGGGCGGCCGTGGCTGGATGGGTCATCTTAATATTGAGTTCACCGGCGGGGAGAGAGTTTCCGGGTAGGGGGGTATTTTGCGGGGCCATTTTAATCGCTGATTTTGGAATACTGGCTGAAATGTGATGGGAATGCAATGTCTCTGGAGACGCTTCTTCAAGCGGAGCTTCTTGAGATGCGAGGTGCGCGTGACGGCCGGGAAGAACGTTTGAGTCTGAAATTCCCATGGGGGCGCTTTGTTTCTGAGCATCTTGAAGGGCGATTTCCTTGAGAAGCTTTTTAGGCGCGCGCCTGCGGCCTATTTCCTCGAGTTTGGGCAATGGGGCCATGGCTTCATGATGAGAGTCGTTGAAATTTTCCTTAAAGGCGGCGTCTTGGGGAAGCTCCTTGCGGCTCATGTCCAAATGGGATTCCAGCTTTTGCCTTGAATGAAGTTGTCTGCGGTCTTCTATCTTTGGGGCGGCAGCCATGAGATGGTGTTCTTTAGGTAAAGGGACGCTGAGCGCTTTAAGGGTTTGCGGTTTGGGGGCGGTCGGTGTTGGAAGAGCCAGTTTTAGGAAATCTTTCATGCTTTTAAAGGCCAGCGTTTTGGACTCTGGGGGCAATGGTTTGACCTTGGGTGAATGAGAGAGAGAAAGCGGTTTTTGAATCGGGATCAGTAAATCAACATCAGAAATGGTTTGCGTGACTTTCTTCGCATTTTCCTTGGCTAACATTAAAAAGAGAAAGAGTCCGAGCGCATGAAGAAGGGTTGATAAAATCAAAGCGATGGGCGTGCGTTCTTCGTTCATTTTTTTTGCAAAGTGGCGATGGTGATGTTGAGCGCCCCGTCGGCCTTGGCGCGCGCCATGATGTCGGTCAGCCAACCATTTAAGGCGTCTTGATCGGCCCGAATGACGACGATTTTTGTATCGCTCTCGGCGATATGGGCTTTCAGAGAATCTGCTCCTGCATCGAGGTCGGGAAACACGCGCTGTTCGACGGCGACTTTTCCGTCTTTAGCCAAGGTCACCGTAATTTTGTCTCCGTCATGGCCTTCCTGCGTGTGGGCGGTTGGGAGATCAACCTTGATGGGAGGATTGGATAGAAGGGGGGCGGTGACCATGAAAATAATCACTAAAACCAGACAAACATCTACAAGAGGAGTGACGTTGATTCCGGAGACGATGTCTTCGTCTTCAGCTGCGGTTTCGATTGCCACGAGAATTTCCTTTTATTTTCGCGGGGAGTGAATCATTTTTTAAAATAGCGACTTTAAGAGCCCCCGCCTGCTTGGCGGAATCAAGAAGGCTGACCACTTGGCCGACCTTGTTTTTGTCGTCGGCGGAAACAATCACCATGCGATCCTTGCTTTTGAGGAGCGCGCGTCCGATCGCGCTAATGAGAGTTTGGTCGGTGACGGGTTGATTATTCACTGTAATTTGATTGTGAATGTCGAGTTTGACCGTCACATTATCAGAGGCGGAAACCTTTCCCGTGGCCACCCCGGCTTGGGATTCCAGGACCTTGATGCCGGCAATGACCGCAAAGGGGGCAGCCGCCATGAAAATAATGACCAGGACTAGGGAAACATCCACCAGGGGGGTGACGTTTATGCCTGAGATGGGGTTTTCCGCAGTTTCCATTTTTTTCCGTCCGAGGCTCATTTGGCTCCCAAAAGAACGATAAGGCGGGTTGAGGCGATTTCCATCTTCACCGATATGGTTTTGACTCTTCTCATGAAATAATTATAGATGATGACCGCTGGAATGGCGACGAGAAGCCCAGCCGCTGTTGAGACGAGAGCCTCGGCGATGCCACGGGCGACGACGGCGGGGCCGCCGGTTCCGGCCATGGCCAAATCACGGAAAGCCTTGATGATTCCAACGACGGTTCCAAAGAGTCCGATGAAAGGCGAAATATTTCCCAGCGTTCCCAGAACTCCTAAAAACCGCTCAAGCCGGAGTTTCTCTTCCTGCCTTTTAGTTTCCAAAAGTTCCCATAAATCTTGCCTTGAACGATTATAGTTGAGGAGTCCGTAATGGATGACCTTGGCGATGGCGGATCGGCTTTTCTGGCAAAAATTAATCGCTTCTTGAATATTTCCCGTTTCCAAAAATTTCTTTATGCCGCTGATAATATCATTTCCCTTTGGATCGGCGTTCCTAAAATACCACCAACGCTCGAACATGAAGGTAAAAGATAAGATGGAACAGAAAAGAAGGATGGCGAGCGTAAAACTTTGTTTTAAAATCTCAATGAAGTTAATTCCGTTTCCCATTGCAGTATTCTCCTTGAATTATTGCATTCCCGGCATTTGAGCGGGCGAAGTTGCGTCCGCGGGTTTTGCGGTCGGGGCTGTATTTGCTGCTTCCGCGGATGTGGCAGAGCCTTGTGTTTTTGCTTCGGCGGCCATTTCCTTGGCTTTTTCAAGAGCTTGGCGAGCCAACCCCCCGGAAGCGCTCCGGGCTAAATCTTTATAGGCGGCGGCGGCATCCGCGAAATCGTTATATTTCTCATACATCTCTCCTAGTTTGATGAGAGCTTGCAAACGAAAAGGGTTGTTGGAGGGGTCCATTTCCTTCATTTTTTTCCAGACATTGAGTTCCTCGTCCGGTCGCGCCATGAGAGCATAAATTTCTCCCCGGCGGTAGGTGTCCTCCATTTTTTGAGCAGGGTCGCCGGCGGATGCGTCTAGTTGATCAAGAGTTTTAAGGGCGTTATCGTAATCGCGTTCCTTTTTCTGGATATCGAAAATTTCCCAGTAAGCGGAACGCCCGTCCGAACTCTTGGCTCCGACTGTTTTGACGTAGTCCTGATAGGCTTGCTCTGCCAAATCGGATTCGCCGAGGTCTTTGTAGGTCAGGGCCAGGTTAAATTGAGCGGCTTTTTCGTAATCTGAATTGGGGAAATCTCGCAAAAGACGGGCGTAATTTTGAGCCGCTTTCTGATATTCTTTCAGACTGTAGTAGCAACTGGCTAGATGGAAAACGGCAATGGGAGTTTCATTTGAGGCCGCGAAGTTATTAATAAAACGTTCGAGCGGAGCTACGGCTTCTTGGTATTTTTTAAGCTGAAGATAGCTTTCACCAAGATAAAATTGGGCTTTGGCTAATTTGGGGTGTTCGGTATAGCGAACGCTGAACTTTTGGAAGTAATCAATGGCGAGGGGGTAGTTCTTTTCATCGAACGCGCGGCGGGCGAGACGATAGGTGGCTTCCGCGGCCACGGGGCTGTCGGGAGCCGAGGCGATGATGGTATCAAGCACGGTTTTATAATTAATGTCTTTAGCGCGGTCAAAAATAGAGTCAAGCATATCCAAAGAGTCGAGGGATTCCTGTGCGTTTGGAAAGCCGCGAATCAAGTCTTCCGTTTCTTGAACAGCTTGCTCGTCTTTTTGTTCATTAAAATAAGATTGCGCGATTCTGAGCCGGGCCAGAGGCAGTTTTTTGCTATCGAGATAGTCATGGAGAATTCGACGATAAAGTTTGATTGCCTCGGGGTATTTTTGCGCGCGGAAAAGGGTGTCTGCCGCTAAAAAAGAGGCTTTTCTAGCTTCCGGAGATTTAGGAAATTGCGCCGCGAGTTGGTTCCAGGCGTCAACCGACTGGGTGTAGTAACGCATTTTATAAAGGCTGAGCCCCTCATGATAGAGAACGCCCGGAAGTTCGGGAGACTGGGGATTATTTTTTACGAATTTTGAATAAATTTCATAAGCGTATTCATATTTTCTCTGGTTGAACAGGCTGTCGGCGATTCCCATTTCGCTGGCTCCAGAGAAAGAAGAAGTCGAGCCCAAAAGAGACATCATGTCTTTCAATTTTTGTCTGGCGGCTAGGGCTTTTTCGTCTTCCCCGGCATAGGTGTAGGCCCAGGCAAGTCCGTCTTGAGCGTAAAGAGCATAAGGACTGTCGGGGTAAAGTTGCAAGGTCATTTTGTAAATATCTTTCGCCTCGGTTGGACGGTTGAGGGAAAGATAGGCTTCGGCGGCGTAGAGATAGCTTAAAATGCGCCACTTGGATTGGGATGGCGGAAGGTGTCTAAAAATAAATTGATAGGAGGTGATGATGGCGTAATAGGATTTCTGATCGAACTCATCTTTAAGAATGGAAAAAAGAGCTTGTTCGGCGACTTTCGAAGAAGGCGCGAGATCAATGACGTGTTGAAAAGCCGCTATTGCATCATCATTACGGTTTAATTTTTTAAAGGCGTTGCCTTCAATGAGGCTGACGTCTTTGGCCAATTTATCCTGAGGGTAAGAGGCAAGGAAATCTTGAGCGCTTTGAACGACTTCGGCGTAATTTCCCATGTGGTATTGGGTCCAGATAATTTTATAACGGGCGAGTTTAACGACATCGGAAGAGTCAGGGTAGTTCGTGGCGACCCGGGTATAGGCGAAAAGAGCGAAGCGAAGCTGGTTGGAGTTAAGGTAATCCTCACCGATAAAATATTGGGCGAGGGGAGCGAAGAAACTCTTTGGATATTTACCGAACACGTTCCGGAAGTTTTCAAGCGCGGTATTGTAATCTTTTTTTTCGAAAAATGAAGAGCCCAGGCGGTAGTTGGCGGCGGCATCCAGGGAACTGGCCGGGTAGGAGGATAAAAATGCCTGATATTTGGCGATGGCCCCGTCATAATCTTTGGCTAGGAAAAATGCGTCGCCCATAAGCAAATGAGCTTCTTCTTGGAGAGGGCTTTGGGGGTAGTTGGTCTCGAAGTGATCCAAAGTTGAGGCGGCGAGGTACGGACGTTTTGAGAGAATATAGGTCAAGCCCAAATAATAGGTCGAATCCGCGTTTTTAACTTGTTTGAGGAAATTTTCCGCTTTTTCGTAATCTTGCTCATGGAGCGCAATGATTCCTTGGGAATACAGCATGGACGGGACTTTAAGATAAAGAGGGAAATTTTCCCCCAAAGCCGTGAGATCGGCTTCTGCCTTTGCATAATTTTCTAAAGCGAGATCGGAGAAAACAATTCCCATTAAGGCTTCAGGGGCGATGTAGGAGTGGGGGTAGTGGAGTTCGACATCCTTAAAGCTCTTAATGGCCTTATTCCAATGGCGTTCATCATAGGCCAATTCCGCTAAACGGTATTGCGCCGAGGCCCCAAGTCCCGTTTTGGAATCGCGTTTGACGACGAATTTGTAGGCCTTCTCCGCGTTGGAGAGGTCTCGCAAGACCAAAAGATTGTCCAAAGGTTTTTGAGGGAGCATTTTGCCGGGGGAACTTTTTTTCTCGCGCGACTCACGGGCTTTAAGAGAATCCAGAGCCTCTTCCAGGGCGGCTTCGCCCATTAAAAATTCAGCGTCAAGAATTTTGGGGCTTTGGGGATATTTATAGGAATATCTTTTAAAAGATTGATAAGCGCTTGTTAAATCTTTGCCGGGCTGGTGAAAAAAAACGGCCGAGTTTCTAAAAGCATCTTCCTCATCGGCTATGGAGGGCCCTTTATTCCCAAACCAACCCGCTTGCGCGGACAAGGACAAGAAGAGAAGGCTGATTCCAAGAAAATTGAGTTTCAATTTGAGTTCAGCCATGTCGGAGAAATGGCCTTGAAGGCGTTTTCCTGAGTTAACTCTTGGATGAGTTTCTCCTCTGAAATCCCATGGGATTGCCGGCCGTCTCTTAGGCGTATGGAAAGAGTTTTTGCGGCGACGTCTTTGGGACCCAAGATAACCATGTAGGGAATTTTCTCAAGTTGGGCGTCCCGAATTTTGGCGCTGATTTTTTCCGGTCTTAAGTCCAAGGCCGCGCGCAATCCGGCTTTCGATAAATTTTCGGCCAGAGAGTGGGCCGGATTTTCTTCCGCATCGGTGAGTGTCAGAATCTTGACTTGAACCGGAGACAGCCACAACGGGAAATTTCCGGCGTAATGCTCGATGAGAATTCCAAAAAACCGTTCGAAAGAACCAAAGAGAGCGCGATGAATCATCAAAGGTTTTTGGCGGGTTCCGTCGGCGGATACATATTCCAGGCCGAATTTCCCCGGGAGATTAAAATCGAATTGGACCGTGGAAAGTTGCCAGGGGCGCCCAATGGCATCAATGAGTTTGACATCTATTTTGGGGCCGTAAAACGCGGCTTCTCCGGCGATGAGTTGATAGGGAACGCCTCTTTTTCTTAAGACCGACTCAAGCGCGTTTTGGGCGTGAGCCCAATCCTCTTCTTTCCCGCTATAGGCGGAAGGGTTTTTTGAATCCCATGTGGAAACCTCGATGGTGTAACGATCAAAGCCGAAAATTTTGAATACCTCAAGCGCGAAATCAAGGCACCCCTCGACTTCTGATTCAGCCGAATCCGGCGCGCAGAAGATGTGGGCGTCATCTTGCGTGAACCCTCGCACGCGCAAAAGCCCGTGTAAGACTCCGGATCTTTCATAGCGATAAACGGTGCCCAGTTCCGCCAAGCGTAAAGGGAGTTCGCGGTAGCTCCGAAGGCGGTTTTTATAAATCAAAATATGGAAGGGGCAATTCATAGGCTTAAGTTGATAGCTCGCCGCTTCCACCTTCATCGGCTCAAACATATTTTGTTTGAAGAAACTGGTGTGCCCGGAGGTGTCCCATAGTCCGATTTCGGCGATGTGCGGAGTTTGGACGAACTCATATCCGCGCTTTAAGGCTTCGGATTTAAGCCAATTCTCCATCAAATAGCGGATCAAAGCTCCTTTGGGATGCCAGAAAATGAGCCCCGGTCCGGCTTTTTCCTGGATGCTGAATAAATCGAGGGCTGCGCCGAGCTTGCGGTGGTCCCGGGCCCGGGCTTCTTCCAACATCTTGAGGTGTTTGTCCAAATCTTCTTTCGTCGCCCAGGCCGTTCCATAAATGCGCTGGAGCATCGCGTTTTTTTCGTCGCCGCGCCAGTAGGCCCCCGCGACGCTGAGAAGTTTGAAATGGCGGAGGCTTTTGGTGTTTTCTAAATGTCCTCCGCGGCAAAGATCAACGTAGGTATCGTGAGAGTAGTGGGTAATTTTTTGTCCCTTGAGACCTTCTAAAATTTCGAGCTTGTATTTTTCTCCGCGAGCTTCCCAAAATTTTGCAGCTTCCTCAAAAGACATTTCCTGCCCTTTAAAAGCGTGATTACCTTCCGCGATTTGGCGCATTCGTTTTTCGATTTTAGGGAGGTCTTCTTCCGTAAACCGATGGGGACTGTCGAAATCGTAGTAGAAACCATTTTCTATCGCGGGGCCGATGGTGATTTTTGTTCCCGGAAAAAGCTCTTGGACCGCTTGCGCGAGAACGTGCGCGCAGGAGTGCCTCAGAGCGTCCAGAAATTCTTTGGAATTTGGATTAGGGGTAGAAGTCTCCGCGGATTTTTCTTTAATCATTTATAGACATTATACTTTTTATTTATTCCGACTCTTTAGTTTAGCGAGTATGCGTTACAAAACAAATACTTGACGCGCGAACTTTTTTTGAGTTTATGCGTAATATAAACGCGGGGCTTTAGCCAGCGTCGCGAATGTCGGTTTAAAAAGGAGACTTATAAAAATGAAAAAAGTGACTTCAATGATATCCGCCGCGGTTTTCGCGCTTAGCGCTTCCGCTTTGTGGGCTCAAAATGGACCGGGGATGAATTCCCAGAACTCGCAGCCCGGACAACAACCTCAAGCGATGAACCAACCGGTTCCCGCTCAGCCGGCGACGCCGCCCGCCCATAACATGATTCCGGGCGCGATGCCCATGGCCAAACCCGCTCCTGCTCAGCCTGTCGCGCAAGCCGCGGCTCCCAAAAAAGCTCAACAGGGAAAAGCCCAGGAGCTCGTCAATAGCCTTCACGCGCAATACCCGAACATCGCCGAAATCGGCCTTTCGGCCCAAAAAGCCCATGGTTGCGTGACCGTCGCTTCAACCGATAAGAAAGATGTCGGTGAGAAATGCGAGAGAGACGCCGTTCTCCCTCTTAAGACCGGGAAAACCTCGATTGAAAAAGAAGACGGACGTTTTGCGGTTTCCTTGCCCCTCCGCGATATGCACGGGAAAATTGTCGGCGTCTTGGGGTTGGAATTTAAGCCCAAAGCCGGACAGACCAAGGCCGCGGTTTTGTCTCAAGCCAAGAAAATCGCAAGCCAGATGGGAAAAAAGATTTCGTCTAAATCCGCGCTGCTCGAATAACTTTATCTCCAACCTGCCCGAGGCGCCCCATCACGTCTCGGGCAGGTCCTTTTTTAGGCGGTTAGAGACCCTAAAAGACGTAAAACCCAAACGGTTGCAAGCGGCATCCAGAGATTATCATTGAAATAGACCGTGGTTGGTAAGAACTCAATCACCGCTCCGGTGAGGGCGGTGATGAGGGAGGCAAAAAAACCGAACCCAAGCCAAAGCCCTATGAAGAGACAAACTAAAAAACAGGCGAACGTTCCTTCCCAGGACTTTGACCCGCTCAGTATCTTGTGCTTTCCCCAACGTTTGCCGATAAGAGCGGCGGCGGCGTCTCCAAAAGCCGCGTAAAAAACTCCGGCTTTTACGAGTGGGAGGTTTTTTCCAAAGAAAAAAAACAAAAGTAAAATCCCCAGAGCTGTGTGAAAAGCCCCGCTGATTTTTTTTGTTTCTTCCATCCTCGCCATTCCCGAAAACAATCTGAATAGGGTTTGATTGAGCGGGGGCCACTTGAGGCGCATGATTTCAAGCAAAAATAAAGACGCCGTCCATAAAGACATCCAAAAAATAACGCGGGGGTATCCCATGAATATGAAAGCGACGAGATAAAGAAGGGACAAGAGATGAAAGGCTTTTCTGCGGATTTCGTCGCTGAAACTCTTGGCTGGTTTAAAAAGACCTTCGTCCATGAGATGAACTACTTAAAGCGTGAGAGGCGAAAACGTTGGAGGTTTACGCTTGGTTTTCCAGCGACAATCCAGTCCGATAAAATTTTTCCAATTGCAGGCGCAAGAGAAAAGCCTTTTCCGTTAAAGCCCGCGGCGATATAGGCATTCGGAAATTTTCTTAATTTGTCCACGATAAAATCTCCGTCCTTGGTTGCGTCAAAATGACATAGAGAAGTTTCGGATTCCGCGTAAGAGGCGAGATCGGGAATATATTTTTTAAGAAATGCGCGGCATTTTTTTTCAACCGAGGGCGGCGGGGCTTTTAACTTATCCTCATTGGGGTCTCCGGAGGGGCCGGGCTTGTAATCAACAAGCTTCATGTATCCATGCAGGTGCATGGGAAATCCGCAGAATCCGGAAGAAGCAAGACGAAAAACCGAAAAATGCTCCAAGCGAAATCTTCCAGGGTTTTGCGGGGGTTTGAGATAGATTTGAAATTGTCGAGTTGGGCGAAGCGGGATGTGATAATCCTTGAGGAGTTGTGCGCTCCAAATTCCAGTCGTAAAAATAAAATTTTCCGCTTCCCAAATTTTGCCGCTTGAGTCCTTGATCCCGTTGAGCTTTCCGGATTTGTCCTTGATTAAATTTTTGATTTGAGTGCGTCCGTGAATTGTCGCGCCTTCTTTTTGCGCAAGGGCCGCAATCAAAGACAAGGCTCTTTGAGCCCAAATAAAACCGCCGTCAGGATGAAACAAAGCGCCCTTGAGTGCCCGGGCGTTAAAAACGCCGTGCTCCCTGGGAAGTTTTTTTTTATCAATCCACTCCGCGCGGATTTTCATTTTTTTGAGAGTTTCAAGACTGTGGGTCTCATATCCCGGGACTTTCTCGGCCAAATCCAGAAATCCGGTTTGAGAAAAAATAGTTTGGCCGCTTTCGGCGTTAAGTTTTAACCAAAAGGGGAGAGCTATTCGAGCCAGTTCCGTGTAAAAAAAGTCTTTTCCGTGGGTGAGATAAAAAGCCCGCATGTGATCGCCGGAGGGGGCTTTGAAATTGGGAATTTCGGCCTGATCTAAAACGGCGATTTTTTTTCTATTAGAACTGAGCCAATAGGCGGCGCTCAAGCCCGCAACTCCTCCTCCAATAATGACGGCGTCTAATTTTGAGGAAGATGGGGGTTTCAGATTTTTCATCCGCCCCGGCGCTTTTTAATTTCGGCGGTGATGAGGGGAATGAGTTCGTAGAGATCGCCGACCACAGACAAGGAGGCGGTTTTCATCATGGGGCATTCCGGATCGGGGTTTAATGCGACGATGGTTCCTGATGAAGACATTCCCGCGAGATGTTGAATTTGCCCTGAAATTCCGCAGGCGAAATAGAGTTTGGGGTGAACAGTTTTTCCGGTGAGCCCGACTTGATGACTATAGGGAATCCATCCGGCGTCAACCGCCGCACGGGAAGCTCCGACTGCGGCTTTGAGAGTTCCGGCCAGTTCCCGGATTACTTTAAAGCCTTCGGCATTTCCAAGGCCCCGCCCGCCGCTGACGATGCGTTCTGCGGTACCAAGATCGATTTCAGAAGAAGCTTCAGGCTGAAAGGAAACGTATTCCATCTTGCTTTCTGCGGGCTC
Organism: bacterium; assembly: GCA_021796015.1. The sequence goes on along the minus strand of JAJYOT010000009.1, from coordinate 11,875 downwards.
AAAAGGGACTAGGATGGTTTCAGGGGCGCTTCCGGTTTTCTCCGCCTGGGGAAAAACCATGGGAAGAACAGTAAATAAAGCCGTCTCCTGAGTTAAGTGCAGACTTATGAGAGCGTTTCCGCTGTAGGCCGCGCGACGAGCCTTGATTTTGCTGCTGTCTGCGCCGATTTCGGCGATGTCCACGGCGAGCCCCGCTTTAAGGCGTGCGCTCATTAGAGCCGCGAGGGATTTCCCAAAAATAGTTCCGGGAAAAAGAATGGCGCCGAATTTCTTTCCTTCAATAATTTTGGAGAGCGCCTGCGCATAAATTTCATCGTTATTGTGCGCGAGTTTGGGGTGTTCGGCGGCAAAAATTTTCTCAATGCCGGAAACGGTCAAACCCTTGGCCAGCTCTTGGGCTTTGTCTCCGATAACGGCGGCAAAAACCTTTCCTTGAGATTGGCTTGCGAGATTTTTTGCGGCGCTCAAAACTTCAAAAGCGCTGGAGGGTAAAACTCCCTGCTGCGGCAAACAAACGGCGAGAATTTGGTTTTCCATTAGACGAGTTTCCTTTCGATGAGAATATCGACAAGCTTTTTCGCTTTTTCGGCGGCGCTGGCCCCTTCGATTTTGAGTCCGGCCGGCCGTGGAGGAGGCGCGGAAAATTTTTCGATTTTCAGGGGTTCTAATGTCGAGCTAAAATCCTCGGCTTTAAGGCCCACCTCGGCCGCCGTCCATTTGGGGATGACGGCTTTTTTAGAGGCCATTTTGCCTTTAAGAGACGGAAGTCTGGGTTCGTTAATTTCCTTGATTGTCCCGACACAGGCTGGGAGCTTGAGTTTTAAAACGTCGACCCCGTTTTCTATCGCTCTCCAGACGATGGTTTCGGCCTCGGTGATTGAATCAATTTTTTTGACCGAAATCGCCGCCGGCCAGTTCAGCCACCCTGCGATTTGCGCGGCGGTGACGCCGGCGTTTCCGTCGGAAGCGTTTTTTCCGAATAAAACCAGGTGGACCGGGCTTTCCGCGTGAATTTTTTTGAGCGCCTGGGCTAAGGCATGGCTGGTTCCGTAGGAGTTATGCGTGTCGCATTCCGGGATGTTGAGCCAAACGGCCTTGTCTGCCCCACGGGCGATGGCTTCTCTGAGAACCGCTTCCGCGTGTTCCGGTCCTAAAGAAAGAGCGGTGACGACGGCCCCCGGATTTTTTTCCTTGATGCGAACGGCTTCTTCCACTGCGTACTCGTCAAAGGGATTCATGGCGTAAGACAATCCGGCCGTTTTAATTTTCCCGGCGGTTTCGTCAATAGAAATGTTAACGGTGGTAGGCGTGCTTTTGACGCAAACGACGATATGAAGACTCATGGTTTTCTCTCCTTGAAATCGCGAAACAAGCGCGTATCTCTAAAAGCGTGGTTGGGATAGGATTCGAACCTATGTAGGGCAGGGCCCGACGGTTTTACAGACCGTTGCTTTTGACCGCTCAGCCACCCAACCGATATCGTTTTTAACTTCTGAAAATAGAGGTTTCTTGCCGCTCTGCGGGTCTTGAGAAAAACGCCAGGTGTCCACCGGGGTGTCCATTTCGATTGAAGAGGTTAGTCCGTCCAGCGCTTGGATGGCCTTTTGCCTGTGCCGGGGGGAAAGATGCGCGTATCTTTGAGTCATACGGTAGCCCGACTTGTGCCCGAGAAACGCGCCGATGGTAAACAAATCCACGCCCTGCATGGCTAAATGGGACGCGAAGGTGTGCCTTAAATCATGGAATCTGAAATCCTTAAGCCCCGCGCTTTTAACGGCCCTTGAAAATTGGCCGCGGATGCTGCCGAAAAGCCCCGCACGGTTTCCTTTCTTGTCAGGGAAAACATAGGGGGAATCCGCGTTTTTGGGCAGGGCCTTGAGCGTGGCGACTAGGGGTAGGCTCATATCAATGGCGCGGGCTTCCCTGCTTTTGGAATCGCGGACGCGGAGGAGTCTGTTTTCAAGATCGACGTCGTCCCAGGCGAGTTTAAGGATTTCTCCCTTCCGCATTCCCGTATTCAAGGCTGTTATGACGATGGGGCGCAGCCAATCGGAGCAGGATTCCAACAAGAGTTCGACCTCTCCTTTTTCCAGAAAGCGCGTCCGGGTATTGTTTTCCTTAAAGAGTTTGACCTTCTTGACCGGGTTCTCGGCGGATTTACCCCAGGAAACGGCCTTACTGAAAAACCCCTTAAGAACCGTGACCTCGCGGTTGATGGTCGAGTCTTTGACGGCGCCCTTGCGATCGGCGCGGTAGGATTCGATTCTCAGCGAGGTGATGGAGGAGAGGCCGATGTTGCCGAAGTAGCGCAAAAATCCCTTGAGTATCCGCGCGTCGTCTTTCCAGGAACGCTTGGAGGGCTTGGCATAATTTTCCATGTAAAGCCGAATCATCTCCCCAAGTCCGGTATTTGAGTTTTTGGGCTTATTGAGAAAGCGACCCTCGGCAATTTCAACTTGACGCTTACGCAAAACGGTCTGGGCCAAGGTTTTGCTGGGGCCTATTCTTTCGCGGATTCGGCGCCCCTGGAAGCGGTAATCAATGTAGTAATTCCACGCTTGGCCGGACTTGTTCCATTTCCGAAATACTCCCATAACTTTTTCATTATACTATTTGTCGCCATCGTTAGAGTCACCAATGCAGCGATGAGTCCGGGCGAGGCGGATTTTTCGCGCCTCGCCCTGTTTTTAGGTAGGGGCGGAAAACGTTCGGCGACTATTTAGAAAACAAACCCTTACGGCACAACATGGCGGTGGAAAGCGCCGCCGGACTAAGCGCAATCGTCCGGCTTGGATAACTCTTCAAGTTACCCACTCTTCCAACCGCCGTTGGGACATCGCTCCTGAAAACGGCTTCAGGCCGGAGCGCAACGCCTTTTCTTAAGGCGCTCCAGCACGCTCTCGCTTCGCGAGTGAAGGCAGGACGGCGGGGCGTTCCGCCCACACAGGAAACGATGAACAACTGCATCGTTCCGGGCAGCAACCCTCCGCAGTATTTTTCCATTACGGAGCCGGTGACGGCGGTGGCCATGGAAGGAATCGGCGCGGGAATCGCCGACGGAATTTCGAGCTGGTTTTATCCGATGCCCGAACTTCAAACGGGAAATCATTATGACATCGGCGCCGAGGCCGTCTATTACGTTCCTCCCGGATGCCAAAGGTTGAACCAGGTCGGTCAAGACGAGGCCGATCAGCCCTTCACCTTCGACAACGAACCCCCGACGGTTTTCATGAGTCCCATCAATTGGACCAGCCCCGTCACGCAGATTACGGGAACTTTTTCTGTCAACTTTTTACCAATTTTTTACTTGACTTAAGCCGAAACCAGGACAATACTTACGGATATTTTGTCTGGAGGCCTGCATGAGAAAAATATTTTTTTCGTTCATTGTGATCGCGGCGGGAAATTTCGCGCTTCCAGCGGCTTGGGGGCAAGCCAAGGAAAAAATGGAACTCGTTTTGGAGCATGAGGAAAAATTCTCCTCCCCGAAAAATTATCAACTCGCGCACGTGGTTTTTGGGAAAGACAATAACGGCAATCCCATTCCAAGAATACTGGTCACCGCCCATCATGTCGAGTTCCGGGACAAGAACGGCAGTGTCATTAAAAAAATTCCCTATACGGCTCAAGACGAAGCTACAAAGACGGAAACCCATCTCTACACGACTCGCTACGGGAAAAACATCGCCGTTCACGTCACCCACGGCTACAGCCCCGTCCGCGAATCGTGGGAAACGGGCGAATACTCGATTTATGATGAAAACGGCAATGAGACGCTCCGCTTAAGGCCGTTTAACGACGATACGATGCCGTCTCCTTCCCCATCGGGAGATTACGCGGTCGGCTATCCCAATGACGCCATGATGGGGCCTCCTAATTTCTACGACGCGAAGGGAACCCGGAACGAGAAATGGGCGCGCCGGTGGTATGAACGAGCGAAAACAGGCTTTAAGAGCGGCCGGCCCATCGAGGAATGGCCCGATGAGGGAATAGCCGGTCCCGTTCGGTTTTCGCCCGATGGAAAATACGCGGCGGTTTTCTGCACGGTGATCGGTTCCGAAAAGATAACGATCGTTTACGATTCCAACGGCGACAAGCTGTTTCAAAAGAAAGGCTATCCCATTATCTTTTCATCGGACGGGAAGACGCTTTTCTATTCGGACGAGACGAAGACCTCGGCGGCGGGAATGGACGGCCATGTCATCTGGACAAGCACGACGGCGTTTTTGCCGGAAGCGTTCTCAAGAGACGGGCAATTCCTAATTGCCAGAAAGGGACCGGCCATCTACGAAGCCCGCATGACGGATGGGCGCATCAATTGGAAATGGGAGGGAAAGTGGCATTTCTTAATGGAACCAGACGGACACGGAAATCTTGTTAAAACAAATAATGCGGATTTTGGAATTTCATATGTCGCGATTGCTCCAAACTCAAAAATCGTAGCCGCAATTGGCATTAAATCAGGATTTGAATATCTTGATGCCAGTAAGCAATCCCATAGATTTATTATTAAAGATTCCAATCTCTTCATATTTGACAGCCATACAGGCCGTTTACTAGCGCACCAGGCAATATCACGGCTTTCAATTCCCGTGCCGGCGATTTCAATCGCCGAAGATGGCAACCTTGTGTCTATTCAGGGCCAGTCAGAAATATTCTATTTAGCTATCCATTCAGGAAAAGCAAAATGAAAATTCGGTCCATCTTATTTTTGACTGGAATACTTTCCTTGACCAGTTCGCTTATGGCCTATCAATGGCCTTTGATTCCTTTCAATACGCAACAGCCGATTAACTCTACCTTGGGAGAATATCGCGATACCACTGTTACTAATTGTCCGGGGCCCTGTCCTCATTTCCACGATGGCGTGGATATTGTCGGCGCTCAAGGAACAGCAGTATACGCGGTTCTTTCTGGAACAATACCTGCCAGGGTCGGAATTACCTCAAATCTTGTTTGGATTAAGACTGCTTCCAGTAATTTCTTATATATCCATATCAGCCCCGATTCAATACTTGAAAATAAGTGGGCCAACTCTCCAAATGGTTTGTTTGTGACAGCAGGCACCCTCCTCGGAACCATCAATTTTTCGCCGCCGCATCTTCATTTTAAGGAAACCGATTTGGCGGGAAACGTTCTCAACTCTCTGAGGACAGGGGCCTTGACGCCGTATTCTGACACGGCCTCGCCCCAGGTTTTAAGCGTGCAGCTGCTCAACGCGAACGCCCCGGCGGGGAGTTCTCCGATAGGCCCCGCCATCGGCGCGAACGTCTCGGCCTTGGACGTTCGCGCCTTGGCCCATGATCTTCAAAGCCTGGGAAGTCAAAATGTCGGGGTCTATCAGATCGGCTATCAAGTCAGCGATCTGGACACGGGCCAAACCTCGTCTAATTTCCCGGAGCAGACCTATCTCACGATTCCAAGCGGCCTTATTTTATCGCCGGGAGATGCCTATGACACGACGATTTCGGAGGGCGGCTATAATGGAACCTACCAGTTCTATTATTTCGCGAGCGATCCCGTGAACGCTCAGACGCCGCTCAACATTTCCAGTCTGGCCGAAGGTCATTACCAGATTTGTGTTCTGGCCAAGGACATTAAGGGAAATCAAAACGCCATCGTCAATAATCCGTCGGCCTGCGCTTCCATGATCATCGACCGCACGCCGCCCGGTCTGACCGTGTTCGACGCCTCGGGGCTTCAGATCGCGACGGGGACCTACACGAAGACGCCGTCAATTTCGGTTGAGGTGGACGACGCTCTCTCGGGGCCGGGAGGCGTGGCGGTCTACGACAACGGCGTGTTTATCGCGTCGACCCCGGCTTCTTTTCCGCCGCCCTCTTACACTTATACTTCTACCGATCTTCAGGTTCTGGGAAACATCCCCGAGGGAAATATCCAAATCATCGCCTACGACCAGGCGGGAAATTCGACGGCGACCAATTTCATCGTGGACCACACTCCTCCGGTCAGCGTCGTTTTAAATCCCAAGGACGGCTCTTCCATGCCGGCCACCGCGATCCCCGGCTTTGTCATCTCAGGCACGGCCTTTGACCCGAGTTCGGGAGGCGTCCAGTCGGGAATCGACCACGTCAATCTCTACATCCAGTTGCCCGGAGGCTGGTGGAACGGTTCCGCTACTGTCGGTCAGCGAACGGCGGTGACGGCCCAGGGAACCGAGAACTGGAGCTACACGATGACCAGCGGCGTTCCGCCGGGCGGGCCCTTCAACGTCGCCTCGGAGGCGGTGGACAAGGCGGGAAACGTCCTCGTTGATCCTTCTCCCCTATGGGGAGAAGGCGAGGATGAGGGGACAATGCTTTTTACCGGACGTGATCGTGTGAGGATATGAAATGCGGCAAGAATAGCCATATAAAGGAAAGGCCAAAAGAGGAACTTTCGCGGTGAAAAGTAAAAAGTTGGTAAAAACGGGAAAAACCCCTGGAAATGAGACGGATTCGGGGTTAGACTTAAAAAAGGTGTGCTGGGAGGCCTGGATGAGAAAAATATTTTTGTCGTTTGTTTTAATCGCGGCGGGGAATTTTGCGCCAGGCGCAGCCTGGGGGCAAGGCAGTTCCGGCCAGGACATGATGGCGAAGGCCTCAAGGCAAGACCTCGATCGCCTTAAGCCCAAACTTGAGGAATACCGCCAAGGGAAACGCGACGCCCATGACGGCTATGTCATCATGTTCAGGATGCTCCAGGATTACGCGCGGCTCAAGGAAGGCGATTCTCCCGAGGCCAAGGCCCTCTTTGAGGAATTCAATCAGCTCAAAAAACAGCATCCCGAGGCCCAGAAATCGGTCTCCTGGGTCGTCCATTCGGGGAGCATAACCATCATCAAAAACGATTTCTACACCAAGGGTGAAAAAGCCGCCCGCGAGGCGGAGGAGAAGAAAAGACAAAACTTGGCGGACCAGCGAAAAAACTTCGTGCCGACGGATAATTACATCATGGGAGTGGAACAGCAGGGCGACAAGGCTATGGTCTGGCATCAATACCGGATTGAGTTTTATCGAGTTCCCAAAGGCACAACGCTCAAAAACGATAACGAGAAACTTTTTTTGCGACAAGGCAACCAGGATTTGCCGCTTTCCAATGTCCAGCTTATAAAGACGATGTCTTTTGTGTATCCGTTTTATTTCGATGGGCCGATTGATAGTTTTGTCTCTGCCAATTCCAAACGAGATTTTTGGTTTTGTAGCGATCCAATAATCGGTTATACGGCCCATACGTCGGAAGAATATGCGATTCTGGGAGAGGGAGCAGGAGACAGGACGGTGGGGCATATTCCCTACTGGAAAAATCCCAAAGGGACGATTGAATCTTTTTGTGGAATTTTAGATGTCCAAGGCAATATAGTCTATCAGCTCCCAACTAAATATCAGCCCCATCTGCCTGGGCCGCTGATTAGGCCGGGACCAGGCTTACCCAATGGTAAAAAGACTTCTTTCTATGTTGGATCGGCAGTAGAAGATACCGTAGATGGCGGGTTGACATATGGAAGCGAGCGACAGCTTTTAATTTGGGAGGCTCCGGATAAACTGACTATTATTACACTACCTCCTCCTGCCCCGGGGCATGCGGGACAGCTGGAACACAAAATTTTAAAACAGTATGGACTTATCAAATAAAACAGGTAATTGTTTCTACTTGGTCATAGCGGCTGTCGGTATTTTATTGATCCCTGGGCGGCTGTGGGCCTTGTATGATGTATCGTGTTCAAGCGTTGCCATTTCGACCCAAAATCCAAACAATTTACAGAATCCTGCAAAGTGGCCGCAACCTATCTCCTTTCCCGCGAAACAAATATTTTCCGTTTTCGGCGAAGCGCGCCCTACAAGTAATCCCGATGGCAGTGGAACCACGCCCTACCCGCCGACCTATTTCCATTTTGGAACCGATGTCGGGAATAATTGCGCTACGAATCATTCGGTCGGGGCTATTTATGGCGGGACTATTATGAAGCTTGGGGCAGAAGTCCCAGGTTGTACCGGACCGGATTGTGTTCGCATCAAAGATTCCACTGGCCATGCGTTTGATTATATTCATGTTTACTGGAAGTCTGCTTCATTGTACGATGGAGAACCGATCAATCCCGGCCAAGCCATCGGCTATATTGATTTGGAAAATCACCTCCACTTAGACGACGTGAACCTGGGGACGGGCTTCAAGCAGAATCCCGAGACCAACGGCCTGGACTTCGCCGACGGGGACTCGCCGCAATGGGACTCAATTTTAGTCGGCAATGTGGACGCGAGCTTAATTCCGGTCGACGCGGGAAGCGGTCAGCCGCTGATCTTGGATCCCCAGATCGTTTCGCCGCCGACCTTCATCTGGCCCGCTTCCCAACCCCCCGTCGGCGTCTACGTGACCGGCAGGGACGGGGCCAAGCGCAAGGGGCTCTACTCGGTCTCCATCGCGGTTTCCAATTTCGCCTCGCCGCCTTTCACGTCCTACTCGAACATCCTCCAGTTCGACGATTTAAACGATCTCAATTCCTCGGCCGGGGTCGATGTCGTCTATCTCCAGCGGAACGTGAACTCAGACACCTGGCAGGGGACGAGCCTTTGGGGGAGCCTGGCCACCACAAGTCTCGGCCTCGGCCAAGCCCAGGCTTCGCCGATTGACTTGACCAACGCCGCGAATTATCCCAATGGCGATTATCAGCTCTGCGCGACGCTGACGGCCTTAAAGTCGCCAGGAAACCCGGCTTCGTTGGACAGCAACTGCGTGGACATTCTCATCGACACCGCGCCGCCGAAGGTGACGATCAATACCTCCGAAGGTCTTGGCTCCGAAACCTTCAGCGGGCCCGTGGAGCCGACGGTGGTCGTGCCCGTGACCTTCGCTCCCTCGATGACGATCGAGGATAGCGCCGTGGGGCTCTCCAGCTTTAGCCTAATCAACAGCGCCGGAAACGTCGTCGCCCAAGCCCAAAACCTGGGCGGCGTCTTAGAGGAGAACCTGGTCACCCCGCCCAATCCCCAGAGCTACCTGCCCTCAAGCCTCCCTGAGGATCAATATCTTTTGAGCGCGGCGAACATGGCGGGACTATCGACCCAGGCGCCGTTCTTGGTCGACGCCTCTCCCGTCTGTATTCTTTCCCTGCCTCCCCTGGGCCAGTCCTTTACGGGAAACGGCATTTCCGGAACCTGCACCTCGTCTTGGGGCGTCGCCTCGACGGCCCTTTGCAATATCAATGTCGCCGGCTGTCCCAATTTGTCCAGCGTCCCGCTGCCTCTCTACGGAAACGGGACGGCCGCTCGGGGCGAACTGTCCGTCCCGTTCACGCTGACCATTCCGGGCGAGGGCTGCTATTTCGTTGGCGCCCGGGACATCAACGACGTTCAAAGCTACCCGACCAACGGCGTCTGCCTCCACAACGGGCAAATCAGCGGCTCGAACACTCCCGGGCCCTTCTTTCTGCCGACCGGTTCGTTGACGGTCACGCCGCTGGGAGGCTCCCCCATCGACGTCAACCTCAGCTTCCAATTCGAGCCGTCGGGACCCGTGGACGCGACCATCGCGGGAAACGCCCGCGTTGATCCTTCTCCCCTGCTGGGAGAAGGCAAGGATGAGGGGATTGACTTCTATATAGCTGTATAAAGGAAGGCCGGAAGCGCGGAATGATCGGCTTTCGCGGGCGAAAAGTAAAAAAGCGGGCGAAAAGTAAAAAATTGGTAAAAAGGCCCAAAAAGGCTTGAAGTTTTTCGGATTTGGGGTTAGACTTAAAAGATTGCGCTGGGAGGCCTGGATGAGAAAAATATTTTTGTCGTTCATTTTAATCGCGGCGGGGAACTTCGCGGTCTTTGGCCAAGGCAGTTCCGGCCAGGACATGATGGCGAAGGCCTCAAGACAAGACCTGGATCGCCTCAAGCCCAAACTTGAGGAATACCGCCAAGGGAAACGCGATGCCCATGACGGCTATGTCATCATGTTTCGGATGCTCCAGGATTACGCGCGGCTCAAGGAAGGTGGCTCTCCCAAGGCCAAGGCCCTCTTTGAGGAATTCAATCAGCTCAAAAAACAGCATCCCGAGGCCCAGAAATCGGTCTCCTGGGTCGTCCATTCGGGAAGCGTGACCCTCATCAAAAACGATTTCTACACCAAGGGCGAAAAAGCCGCCCGCGAGGCGGAGAAAACAAAGGAACAAAAAATCAAGGAAGAGGCGAAAACCTGGGAGCCATCGGATATAAATCCCCAACGCCTTTTTGGTTTCGGGAAAAGACTTGTCGTTCAATATCAATACAAACTGGCATTTTACGATTTACCACCCAGCGTGACCATTAAAAATAAATTTAGAGTGCAGTTGTCCAATGGGATGGTTATGAAACAAGACAAGACGAATGCTCCCATAGGATTATTTAGCGGAGGCCAAGAAATTCCATTTACGCAATTTAGCCCCAATAAAGTGATGACTTTTCGGCACAGGATTCGCATTCTTCCTCATCGGGTTAATATTCAAGGAAATCCAAATCTTTTCGACCATCCCTTTTGGGCTTGTATCGACTTAATGAACGGCTATACGCCGTATTCTTCAAAAGAGAGAAAGATGGTCCAAGAAAAAGGTTTTTTGTATCAAATGCCTTGGACCAATTCTTCTGGACAATACGATAACTTTTGTGGGGCAATAAATTTAGACGGGAGCATTGTTTATCGTCTTCCTATCAGACAACATCTTCCTGATCGCATCTTGTCCCTTTATCACATTTCTCCGGACGGCAAACGAACCGTGATTATTGAAGGGCGGGCTTCTTCAGGGGTTGACGATGAATTTGTTGTTGACCCCGTTCGCAAGACCCTGATTTGGGAATATCCGGATAAATTAAAGACCATGGGTGGATTTGCTCAGGATGGCAAGAAATCAAGAAAGTGATATTTAAGTGAACTCAATTATCGGTGGCTACGATGATTATGAAAAAGGGCAAGAGGAATAATTGATGGCCCCAAAGAGCCTTATCCGTTTTTCTTTACTCATTTGCGTGTGGATTTTCATCCCGAATACGCAGGACATGGTTTATGCTTATGCGGTAAGTTGCAACGGTGTCTCGTTTCAAGCTAAGACCATCACGTCAGTTTTCGACGAAGCAAGGCCGTCAACAGTTCCCGGAACGAATCCTCCAAAAACCTATGTCGGCGTTCCAAATCGGTTTCACATGGGAACAGACGTTCAAGACTTGTGCAAGTGCGTCCAAACGACTTCTGGAATAATTTGTCCATCCGTTGAAGCTATTCGCGGCGGAACAATAATAGCTCTGGGCGGCCAAGTTCCAGGCTGTTCGGCGCATGCGACGGAATGTATCCGCATAGCCGATTCTCTCAAACATGCGTTTGACTATATCCATGTGGTCCCTGCTTTCACAAGCACCGGCGTATATGTCAACGCTGGCCAGAATATAGGTTCAATAGATGCTACAGAGAATCATCTCCACTTGGACGACGTGAACCTGGGGACGGGCTTCAAGCAAAACCCCGAGACCAACAGCCTGGAATTTACCGATGGGGATTCTCCGCAGTGGGACTCGATTTTGGTCGGCAATGTCATTTCAAGCCTGATTCCCGTTGACGCGGGAAGCGGTCAGCCGCTGATCTTGGATCCCCAGATCGTTTCTCCGCCGACCTTCATCTGGCCCGCCTCCCAACCCCCGGTCGGCGTCTACGTGACCGGCAGGGACGGGGCCGCCCGCAAGGGGCTCTACTCGGTCTCCATCGCGGTTTCCAATTTCGCCGCGCCGCCTTTCACGTCCTACTCGAACATCCTCCAATTCGACGACTTAAACGATCTCAATTCCGCGGCCGGGGTCGATGTCGTCTATCTCCAGCGGAACGTGAACTCGGACACCTGGCAGGGGACGAGCCTTTGGGGGAGCCT
>JAJYOT010000054.1 GCA_021796015.1 bacterium | reverse complement strand
CCTTGACATGATTAGGGTGAAAGTGGGTCAAAAAAAGCCGGATTTCCTTGTTTGAGCGATTTTTAAATTCATCCTGGATGAGACCGAGTCCGCTTCCTGCGTCAAAGATTAATGTTTGGTCTTTGTAAGAAAGCGTGAGCGCGGGCGTATGAGTTCCATATTGGGAAGGCGTGGAAAGATTTTGGCTTCTAGAGCCTAAAATTTTGACGCTCATCGTCGCTCCTGGTCCTAAATGGGAGGATTTAGGCACAGAAGCGGAAGACGGTTGTGGTTCTGGAGTGATCTCAGTGGGAGGGAGAGTTGCGCTTTCTCCGACACCGATGACATCAGCGATAGTTTTCGCGAAATTATTAACGTCATAAGGCTTAACAATGAAACCGGCCGCTCCTAATTGCTTGGCTTTTTGCTGTTCCGATTCAAAAGATTTGCCTGAGACCATGACCACCTTTATGTTTTTGAGCGCCGGGTCGGTCTTGATTTTATGGCATAAGGTAAGTCCGTCGATTCCAGGCATCAGAATATCTAAAACCACTCCCTGGTAATTTTTCTTTCGGAGAGTCTCAATCACTTGAAGGCTGTCGGAGACAAGATCCACGTCAAAACCGCCTTCCCGCAATAGATCGCTGGAAAGGCTTCCTGTCAGTTCGTCGTCATCGACCACCAAAACAGAGGGCATAAATCTATTTTATATTATATGACTATATATGAAAATTATAGCAGGATTGTTACGGGGGAAAAGGTTTCCGGCGCATTCCGAAAAAGGGGTCAAACCCATTTCAGGGCGGATTAAACAATCTCTATTCGATATTCTTGCTCCGGTTATTGAAGGCGCGCGATTTTTAGACCTTTTCGCGGGAACCGGCGCCGTCGGTTTTGAGGCCTTGTCTCGCGGAGCGGAAACGACTGTTTTTATTGAGCAAAACAGAAGGTGCTCTCGCTCTATTGAGGAAAATATTAAGTCTCTCAATCTTGGCGTTCGAGCCAAGGTTTTTGAGGGAAATGTCCTTGAGGATTTATCGTGGATTTCTTTCCGGGCGCAGATTGAAGTGTTTGATATCATTTTTTTGGGTCCCCCTTACCGCGATATCGAAAATAATCCTCTAGCTTTGACCTCGAAGGCTTTGGAACGGGTTATGGAAGCTCATCTTGTGGCTGAAAAAGGCCTTGTCATTTCCCAGCGGCACGTGAAAGAACAAATAACAGTTCCGCGAGATTTAAAAGTTGTGAAAGAGACAAAATACGGGGACACTGTTTTAAGCTTTATGAGGTTTAAGGGCTAAACCTGGCGTCCGAGAAAATCAGACGACCAGAGAAAAGAAGCTTCTAAATTTTGAGTTGAATTGAGTTCTATCGCCACCACTTGCGCCGGCTGAAGCCCGATGTTTTTGCCGCAGAGAAAGTAAATCATGTCTCCCAGCTGCGGCTGGTGTCCGACCAAAACCAAGGCTTCATAGCGCTTAACCCAAGGCGCAATTTCATTTAATAATTCTGGCGCGGTCAAGAGGTTTGCAAGAGGCTCGAAGGATTTAATGCCCTCGGAGCAATTGAGCGCGGAGTTAATCTGAAGCGCGGTTTGATGGGCGCGTTTTAAGGGGCTATGAAAGATAATTTCAGGAATTTTTCCCGATTCCTTGATTGTCAGACCCGCTTTAAAGGCCGCAGCCTTTCCTTCTTCCGACAAAGGACGATCAAAATCAGCGGCGACCCCCGCGTCCTTGGCGGAAGGCGAATGACCATGCCGAACGATGTAAATTTTCATTAGAAAAAAGAACGAAACGAATACCAAAATCTTTCCCCTATTTTATCAGAGAGGGGTCTCTTCCTCCAAAAATCAAGAGTAATTTCACGGGAGAGAATGAGATCGCCTTCCAATGCCTCGGCTAACTTGCCGGAAAATTCCTCGTCTAGGATATTGAGGTTTAATTCCAGATTAGAAAGGAGGCTTCGGTGATCGAGGTTGTAAGAACCGACAGAGCTCCAGGTTTTGTCGGCGACCGCAACTTTTGCGTGAAGAATAGGACCCGGCCATTCATAAACCTTGACGCCGCGTCTTAAAAGATCGTCGAAGTGGTAGCGTCCCGCTTTTTGAACCCAGGGAAGATCTGAAGCTCCTTGAACAAGGATTTTGACCGCGACTCCCCGGTGAGCCGCCGCGGCTAGGGCGCGGGTGATGCGAAAATCAGGGACGAAATAGGCGTTGGCGATGATTAGATCGCGCTTGGCGGCGCGAATCGCTCTTAGATAAGCCGAACGAATGCGCATTCGGTGGAGAAACTCCTGGTTGGCCGCGACCCAGACCTTGGAAACGCCCGGCTTAATATCAAAAGTTTGGGGAAAAGAAAGAGGGCGTTTAGTTTCCTTACTCCAAACGATTCTAAACAAACGATCGATTTCGGCGGCGGCAGGGCCTTCGACTTTCACGTGGACATCATGCCAATCACTACCGCCTTCTTCAACGGACGCGTGATCATCGGAAATATTGACTCCGCCGGTGAAAGCGATTTTTCCGTCAAGAGCTAGGATTTTCCGGTGATCTCGCCGGTTGATGCCCCAGCGGGGACGCCAGGGAAGGAGGGGATGATATTCCAAAACCTGAACCCCGGCGTTTCTCAGGCGGTTGACAAAGATGGGGTCAAGATCAAAAGAGCCGATTGCGTCGTAGATGACTCTGACCTGAAGGCCAGCTTTCGCTTGCGCTTGGAGTCTCTGGGCAAACTCCCGCCCGGTTTTATCCGCGCGCAGACGATAGGTTTCTAAATGGATTGATTCCTTGGCCTCCTCAATTGACTTCCACATCTGTTCATAGACGTCTTTTCCGCGAGTGAGAAGGGTTAGACGGTTGCCGTCATAATAACGGTCGAGATGGCGATAAAGGCTTTTGTCTTTTTTCCAGCGCTCTTTGATTTCTTTCAGCGACACCTGTCAGTATAACAAATGCCCTTTAAAATTCAGAACCGCTTTGGGAAAAACTGTTAAAATGGATGGGGAAAATGGTCCCATGGCTGCGCATCCAAACAGCGGAAGAAAATCTCATTTCGCCTTAAGAGTCATCAAGCTCTTACTGGAAGGTTTCGCTTTAGGAATATTAATTTTTGTCTCCGTTCTTCTGGGGGTTTTCTTCTATTTGCCGCACTTGATGAACGGCGCTCGAACTCGCCAAATTTTAACGGAAACTCTTCAAGAAAAACTCAATCGCCCTGTCTCCATCGGTTCCATTTGGGCGACATTTAATGGGCTTAAAATTGGAGATATTTCCATTGGCGGAACGGCGCAAGACCCCGGCGTTTTACTTGAGGCCCAAAGCGTAGTCCTCAATCTTGATTTGACTCACCTTTTGGAAAAGCAGGTGGGAATCGGAGCGATTCACTTAAGAGGAGTCCGCTTGCGTCTTCAAAGAGGCGCCTCAGGTCCCTGGAACATTGTTTCTATTTTTTCCTCCGCCGGCTCGGGGAAAAGAGAAATCAATATTTTCGGGAAGATTCCTCTCTCCCTGGTTTTGTCTCCCTCGGGGCTATCTATTGAAGATGGGCGTATTCAAATTGAGGATGCCCAGTCCAGCGCGACTCTCAATGTTCATATTCTTGATGGGGATATGAAACCTCTTGATTTCTCGCGCCCGACATTTCTTCATTTAAGCGGAGACGTGAAGGGGGCGGTTTTCGGACGTCCCATGAACGCTTCCCTCACTTTTCAAGGGGTCGCCGATTTTAATTCATTTGACATGAACCGAGCTTTTTTACGAGCTGAAAAATTCTCTCTTGAGTCTTCCAGCTATTCCGTTTCAGGGTCTTTTCGGTTGGTCGGATTTAAAGAACCGAATATCGATGCTTCTCTCCAACTCCCGGCTTTAGGCCCAAGCGATTGGAAAAATATTTTTGACCACCAATGGAATATTCATCTTGCATCGAGCGTCTGCGATTTCGACGCCGATTTTTCAAGTTCCGCTATTGATGTTCGCCAGTTTTCGATTGTTTCAGGACCCTTAAAAGCGGAGGCGGAGGGAAATATTTCTCTTTTCCCGGGTTTTACTCCTCAGGGGCTTTTTGCGGTCCAGGTCAACGGCTTTCCGCTGGATGCCGCGGCGTCTATTTTCCCGCCGGTCAAGGTTTATCAATTAAAGGGAACGGTTAATGCCTCTGCGCAAATGAGCGGGGACCTGAAAAAGATGAAAATTGAAAGCTCCACTTTTTCGGCGGGAAAGTTTAGCGCTCATATTTTTGGAGTCAGAGAAAAAGCCGATCATCTTGATTTCTCTTCCGAAAACGATTTCGCCAAGATGTCTTTCAATGCGAAGGGAGCCGAGGTGCGAACCGCATCGAACACGTTTTCAAGACTTAGCGGCGATTTTTTTCTGATTAAGAAACGCGATTTGTTCATCCATTCTCTCTATTTTAAATGGCATGATTCAATTTTTAGAGCCAAGGGGCATATTTTCCCCTTGCCAAGGCCGCGTATGGTGGCGATTGCCGGTTCGATTAATAAAATCAATTACGAGGAGGTGGAAGATTTTCTCAAGCAAATGCAAAATCTTGATTCCAAAGCGGCCCGGGCCCGTTTTCGGAAAGCTTCTCAAGCCAACGAGCCTTGGCAAAAGCGCTGGGTGAGAAAATTTAAGAGCTTTATTCCGCGTAAGTTTCCCAATACCATGGGCGGTATTCATATTGGAGAAATTGTTCAAGATGATTTTTACGTTAAGAACGTGAACTTGCTCTGGAAACTCAAGGGAGTGACTCCGCGCCTCAATCATTTGAGCGGCGAGGCGGGAATTACTCTTGGAAAAGGAGAGGTCAAAGACATTGAGACCCTCCAGAAATCTCACAAACTGCTTAAAATTATTTTTCTCCCGTATGTTTATATGCACAAGATGAACAGTTTCTCGGTCCTGAGCGCGGCGGAGGCTTATCCCAA
The DNA here is from genome assembly GCA_021796015.1 of bacterium. Next base: position 6,025 of record JAJYOT010000054.1, on the reverse strand, counting down.
GACTCTGGACTTTAACGAAATACAGGGAGAATACGGAATTAGAAACGGGGTCATCACGACGCGGTTTTCTTACGTCAACGGCCCGGAGCTTGTCGCTTATGCGGAAGGAAAAGCGGATTTCGCCAAGGAAAAAATCGACATGAGCGTTTTGACTCGTCTCACGCACTACGGGGCGCCGTTGCCGGAATGGTGGGTTGATGAGCTGGGGCGTCCGGCCATTGGCTTTCGCGTGACTGGGGATCTAAATCATCCGGATGTCGAACCTAGGTTGAGCAAGATTAAGGCCGGGGAAATCTCAGGAGATGTCAAACGCGGTCGCCGGGAAGAGCGGATTCGATTTCGGTCTTTGAGAAGGCTTAAATTTTGATGAAACAGGAGAAACTATGATTGAACGCTACAGCCGTCCTGAGATGAGCCTTATTTGGAGCGAGGAAAATCGGATTAAGACCATGATTGAGGTCGAGAAAGAATTTGTCCTCGCCTTAGCCAAGGAAAAAGGCCTTGAGGAGTCTGAAATCGCGGCCCTCTCCGCTATTAAGAGCGCTAGGATCCTCCAGAAAACAAAAGAAATCGAAGCTAAAACCAATCATGACGTCGTGGCTCTTATTTCCGCAATTGCTTCCGAACTCAACGGCAAGGCCCCGAATCTCTTGCGTTATCTTCATTACGGGCTGACCTCTTCCGACATTTTAGATACGGCCTTGGCCCTTCAAATGAGAGAAGCTGCGGACTTAATTTTAAAAGGCTTAGATTCCATTTTGGCGGAGCTTAAAAGTCTGGCAAAGAAATACGCCGGATGCTGGATGGCGGGCCGCACCCACGGGGTGCATGCAGAACCCATGACCTTAGGGCTTAAATTCGCCTCTTGGCATGCAGAGGCCTTGCGCGGAAAAGAAAGACTTCTGCGCGCAAAAGAAGCGATTTCCTATGGGAAGTTCTCCGGAGCGGTGGGAAACTTTTCTCAAATTCCTGAAATCTTGGAACGGGAGGCCTGTCTCCGCTTGGGACTCAACTTCGAACCTATTTCAACTCAAGTCATTCCCCGGGATCGTCATGCGGAATTGATTCAGGTCTTGGTTCTGATTGCGGCGGGAATCGAGCGTTGGGCGACCGAAATTCGTCACTTGCAAAAAACCGAGGTCTTGGAGTTAGAAGAGCCGTTTGCCTCCGGGCAAAAGGGCTCTTCAGCCATGCCGCATAAAAGAAATCCGGTTCTCTGCGAAAACCTGGTCGGCTTATCCCGGCTCATTCGTTCTCATGGTCAAGCGGCAGTGGAGAACATCGCTCTATGGCATGAAAGAGACATCAGTCATTCTTCCGTTGAGCGCGTGATTTTGCCGGATGCCTACATTCTTATTGACTTTATGCTCGCGCGGTTCAGAACGGTTTTGGCCGGACTTTTGGTTTATCCCGAAAGAATGAAGGAAAATATGAACCGCTCCCATGGACTCATGTTCTCTCAGCGCGTTCTTTTATCCTTGATTGATTCCGGCATGGAACGTCTCAAGGCCTATGAAGTGGTCCAGAAAAACGCGATGAGGTGCTGGCAAACGAAAGAGCCGTTCCGCTCGGTTCTTGCTTTAGACCCTTCCGTGACTAAAAGGTTGTCCAAAAAAGATTTGGACCGTTGTTTTGACCTTTCCGGCTATCAGGGTTCCGTTGAACGCCTTTTAGCCCGCGCGGGAATTGAATGATGGGCGAGGTTTCCCCTTGGCCGGTCGTTTTATTGACTGATTTTGGAGTTTCCGATCCCTATGTCGGCATTATGAAGGGGGTTTTAGCCTCGCAAGCTCCAAACGCGCGTCTGATTGACTTGTCGCATGAAATTTCGCCTCAAAACGTACGCCAAGCGGCTTTTTTCTTGCGTTTCTCGATTTCGTATTTTCCCAGAAATACTCTCTTTATCTGCGTCGTCGATCCGGGGGTCGGATCAAAAAGAAATATTTTATGGGCCAAAACTAAAAATCATCAGTTTCTGGCTCCCGACAACGGCCTTCTCAGCTGGATTCAAGAGCCGATCCTCGAAACCAGAATCGTTTCCAATTCTGCTTGGATGAGAAGAGATATTTCCTCGACCTTTCATGGCCGGGATATTTTCGCCCCCGTTGCGGCGAAATTGTTTAATGGAAATTCGCCCGGGCTTCTCGGGTCTCGGACTCAAAAAAGAATTGTTTTTCCATGGGTAGGTCCTTTTTTAAAGCGAGACAGAGTCGAGGGTGAGATTATTTTTGTGGATCGGTTTGGGAACTGCGTCAGCAATATAACCAATTCGGATTTGGAAAGACGCGATTTGAAGCGCATTCCCGAAGTTTTTTTCAGAGGAAAAAACCTGGGCCCGCTTCGAAATTATTATGCAGGAGTTGAGGAGAAGAGTCCGCTTGCCTTAACGAGTTCTTTCGGGCTTTTAGAATTAGCCGTTCGCAATGGAAGTTTCGCCGATCAGTTCAAAGTTAAAATTGGAGAAAAAATAGAATGCCGATAGAGCCCGTCAGTGAAACGAGACTAAAAATCAAACTGAAGAGAAACGAGGAGAGGCGAATCTTATCCGGGCATTCTTGGGTTTTTTCCAATGAAATTTCAGAAGTCAGCGGAAAATTTGAAAGCGGGGATTTGGGAGAAGTTTTTTCAGCTTCCGGCAAATTTTTAGGTTCGGGCTTTTACAACCCTCATAGTTTAATCGCGGTCCGCATTCTTTCCAAGGAAGGTTTGACGGCGGCTGATGCCGATTTTTTTTACCGGCGTTTGGCCGAGGCTCTTTATTACCGGGAAAAAATCTACGCCGGGCGCTCGCCGTTTTACCGGCTTTGCTTCGGGGAATCAGATGGGCTTCCGGGCCTCGTTATTGATCGCTATGATTCGGTCTTAGTCCTTCAGATTTTATCGGCGGGAATGGAAAAACATCTTCCTCGGATTACGGAGGCGCTTTTGAAATTAATCCGGCCTTCCGGAATTTATCTTAAAAACGATCATAAGAGCCGCGCCTTGGAAGGCCTCAAGAGGGAAGAAAAAATTCATTACGGGGCTGTTCCTCCGCTTGTTGAGGTTGACGATTTTGGGCTTAAATTTTCCACTCCGATCGCCTCCGCGCAAAAAACAGGTTTTTATTTTGACCAATCGGAAAACCGGGTTTTCTTAAGGCCTTACTTTTCCGGGAAAACCGTTTTGGATCTCTACTCGTATACCGGAACTTTTGGAATTAATGCCGCGAAATTCGGGGCCCGGGCGGTTTTGGGTTTCGACAGCTCGGAAGAAGCCGTAGGTTTGGCCAACCAGAACGCGTCTTTAAACGGGGTTTCTTCCATCGCCAGGTTTGAGAAAAGAGACGCCGAGGTGGCCTTACTTTCCGCGACGGAAAGTCGCCTCAACTTAAAACCGGATATGATTTTGCTGGATCCTCCCAGTTTGGTCCCGTCCCGAAAAGACCTTCCAAAGGCCGAACGCCTCTACGTGAAACTCAATAGTCTCGCTTTAAAGGTTTTGCCCGTGGGTGGGCTTTTAGCGACCAGCACTTGTTCCCATCACGTGAGCCGCGAGCTTTTTATCTCTATTCTTCGCAAGGCCGCGGGCCTAGCCCCAAAAAGCGTTCGGCTTTTGAGTTTAAGAGCCCAAGCTCAAGATCATCCGATCCTTTTAGCCATGCCGGAAACTGAATATCTTCATTTTGCCTTGCTTGAGATTGTCGGGTGATGGGACAATGACGGCGTTCAAGGGTCCTAGGAGGAATAGGCCTTTTGGCCCTGGCCGAAGCTCGTTTTTTATTTGACAATAAACCTAAGCTTTGTCATAATGCGTTTATGATCAACCTTTTATTGGCTCTCATGTCGGTTCCGGCGTTGGCTCAGAATGTGGTCAACTCCCAGGCGATCATCGGTAAAATTTCGCCGATTGTTTCAGAATCTGTTTTACCGTCCGCCTTCTTAAAAACTGTGTCCTTGCCCCCTTCTCAGGCCGTGTGGGTAGGACGGAATTCAAATTTTGACGCGAGGGATGCTCAGCCGCTCATTGATCCCAATCTGTGGAGTTCTCTTAAGCCCATGCCTTCTTCCGTGGCTCAGTGGCTTTCCAATCAATCCTTAGGCATAGATCTTTCGCAAGTCCGAATGATTCCTTTATTCACTATTGAGAAAATCGCTCAAACGGCGGTCAATGCCAGGGATAACTCCTTGACTTTCATGACTGATTCCGGGTTTACCACTCCGCATATCTTCTATTTATCTCGCGGCGTATGCGCGGCGCTTTTTTCAAAATATGATTTTGGCGAGATTACCCTTGATTCCGGAGTTTCTAAAGATGGCCAAAAGTTTCAGATTCAAGCGATGGTCGTTGGGAATAGTAAAATTTATGTCATCTATAATATTGACCATTTTGAATCTACTCAACCTCAATATCCCCAATATCCCTTTATTTTTAGACGCATTGTGACCTACACCATCAATGGGCCCGGCGACCTAAGCGTTTCAGGAATTAAAGCGGATGCCGGCATTGTTCATGCGACCATTCAAGATATTGAGGATGCCCATAACGGCTATTTGCAGATTGATACAGATTATGGGCAACAATTTGTAAAGTCCACTCCGATTTCCGTTATTTCTGTGCGCTGATTTCCTCATGCTCTGGGCCTTGCCGTTTATTTTTTTAGGTGTTCGCGCCCAAGCGCTTGAGATGACCATTTATCAAGATCAGCGCGCCTTGATTAAAGAAGAGGCGGTTTTTTCGCTTCAAGCGGGAATTTCTCAAACCCCGTCTTTTCCCGTCCCCTGGGGTTTTGAGCCTTCAAGCGTCTTAATTTCTCCTGTTAATCCGCGAGACAATGCGTCAGTCCTAGAACAAGATTTTTTCGGCGGTTGGACGAACGAATTCCAGGTTCTTAAAAATTTTATCGGCAAGGGAGTTGAATTGCGGGAAGAGAAGTTTCCCGCGCCGATAAAAGGCGTTTTGTTGGAAGCGGAGGACCATCTGACGGCGCTCAAAGTTAAAAACCAAGTCTATTTAAATCCAAAAGGGACCTGGATACTTCCCGCGCCGCCAAAGGCGAGTTTTCAGCCGGTTGTTTCCTGGAAAATAAGAGCGAAAAATTCCGGAAACTATCGGTTTAAAATCAGCTATTTAACCCGCGATGTGACTTGGGGCGCTGACTATGCCGCGATCATTGATTCGTCATCAAATTTAATGGAGCTTCAGGTTTGGGCGAATTTGGATAATCAATCCGGGATTGATTTTAAAAAGGCCCATGTTCTTTTAGTTGCCGGAAACCCTCACCAATCCTTAGCGGCCTTAAGCGGTTCTCATCCCTTGTTTCATGCGATGGCGGCGGCTTCCCGCCTGATCATTGAAAAAAGCCAAAATTTATTTGAATACCATCTTTATCCGCTTCCGGGTTTTGTCAACTTAGGAGAAGGGAGCGTTCGCCTATCGATAGGAGAAGCCTCGGGCGTTCCCGTTGAAAAGAAGTATCTCTACGACGCTTCCAATTTAGGCGAAGATTTTAGCGCCTACACCCGGATTAGCCCTGATTACGGGACGCAAAGTCAGGGAGAAGTGAGAGTCGTTTTTAAACTTAAAAATTCAAAAGCCTCCCATCTGGGTTTTCCCTTGCCTCCGGGGAAAATTCGGATGTATCAAAAAGACAAGGACGGCGCCTTGGAGTGGATTGGTTCTGATTCATTACCCGCGACTCCCATAAACGAGGAACTCCATGTCAATGCGGGGCGAGCTTTTGATGTTCTTGGCCGCCGCGTGCGCATGAATTTTGAACGCGGGCCTAAGAATACACGGGAAAGTTTTGAGATTACTCTGACTAACCATAAAAAGTCCGATGTGGTTGTCGAAGTGATCGAGCATTTATACCGCTGGTCGAAATGGAAAATCATCTCCTCCAATCAGAAATGGGAGAAAAAAAACGCTCAGACGATCGTTTTTGAAATTCCGGTCAAGAAAGATTCTTCTTCCCAAATTGACTATACCGTGGATTACAATTGGAAGTAATGGGTTTTTCCGTTCCCGATGTTTTACCATCCATTCAAGA
>JAJYOT010000103.1 GCA_021796015.1 bacterium | reverse complement strand
CAAAAAAAATGGGCTCTGATCCCCAAGTGCGTCAAGTTCTCGCCCGATACCAAAAAGAAATAGGCAAAAAAATGAACCGAGTGTTGGGAGATTCCCCGCGCAGGCTTAAAAGAAATTTCGTTCGGGAATCGGCTCTGGGCGACTGGGCGGCGGATTGCCTGCGCTCCTGGGCCAAAACCGATATCGCTTTTCAAAATAGCGGCGGCTTGCGCGCCGATTTGCCCCAAGGTCCGGTGACCTGGCGAGACATTTTCGATCTGATGCCGTTTGACAACTATATAACGACGATGAGCCTCAGCGGCAAGCAAGTTCAAGAAATTTTAGAGCAGGGAGTCAGCGGCAATCAGGGAATGATTCAAGTGAGCGGAATCCGCTTTAAGTATAACCCCAAGGCGGCTGTGGGAAAGCGAGTGAAAGATATTTGGATCGATGAAAAACCGCTTGTCTTGAGCGCTTCTTACAGCGCGGCGACGCTCAATTTCTTAGCCCAGGGCGGCGACGGCTATAAAACATTTCAAAATGCGAGTAACTCGACGACCGAGCCGGTTCTTGTCCGCGATGTTTTCGCGATGTGCGCGGAAAAGTCCCTATCTGTCCGGCACAAAAACCGCATTACCTCAAAACCAAACTCTCTTTAACCAGAGAGAACGAAACTTATGCTAGAATCGCCTTTAGATTAATCATGAAGCGCATCCTATTATTTGTTTTGACTTTAGGGTTCTTCGCTTGCATTGGAATTGAATCTTTCCATCACCATCTTCAAAAACGCGGGACCGATTGCCCTCTCTGTTTGGTCAAGGCTCAAATCCATTCCCGCGCCGCGCTTCATCACGTCCCCATACTCGCCGCCTCGACCTTTGAACAGTCTATTGAAAGCGAAAAATTTCAAACCCCAATCTTTCCCCGCATCTACGATTTAGCGGCGCGCGCTCCCCCCATCATTTTCGCACAAAATTCTTAAGCCAAAGACTCACAACGCTTTAATCGAAGCTCGCAATTTAAAAACATCCATTTAAGAGGTCAGTATGCGAAAAAAGACGAAAATTTTAACGGCTCTTTTACTCATAAGCCTTGTTCGTTCAAGTTATAGCGATATGTTTTCAGGAACCGTTTATAACGACGAAAATAAACCCTTGGCGAATGTCCAGGTGACCGTGCCCGCTCTCCAAAAAGGGGTTGTCACCGATTCATCGGGAACCTTTCATATCGATATTCCGCCGGGAAATTACGCGATGGGATTTCATCGCCTGGGATATGCCGATCATTCCGAGACGATTTTTGTTCCAAGCCCGGTCCCCATTAAGGTGACGCTTAGCGAAAGCGCGTTAGCGGCCCAACCCATCACTATTTCCGCGGAACCCACGCCCAGCCCGGTTTTAACCACCCCCGCCAATGTCACCGTTCTTCAAGGGCATCAATTAGAGCAAAAAGCTCGCGAAAACGTGATGGACGCGATTAAAAACGAGCCCGGGGTCAACATGATTACGGTCGGCCCCAGCGTCTCAAAACCTTCCGTCGACGGACTTAATTCAGAAGATCTCGTGATTGTCGAAGACGGAGTCCGAAGCGAATCCTTGGCTTGGGGAGAGGAACATGCCCCGGAAATAGACACCTTAACAGCGGACCGGATCGAGGTTTTAAGAGGAGCGGCGACGTTGATGTATGGTTCGGACGCCTTGGGTGGCGTTATCTCGGTCAATAAAGCTCCTCTCCCTTCGGCCGCGCTGGGGGCGGGGCCTTTATCGGGAAAGATCGTCACCGATGTCGAATCGGTCAATCAAAGCGCGGCGGAAGGCGTGGTTTTACAAGGCGCCCAAGGCGATTGGGGATGGAGAAGCGATCTCAGCGAACATCAGGCGGGAAATATTTACACTCCCAATGGGACTATTGCCAACACCGCCTCCAAAGAGGTCAATGGAAGCGGAGAACTTGGGGTCACCAAGGATTGGGGAAACGTCACGATGGATTACAGCCATTTCACGAAACACTTGCAACTGGATGAATCGGCGACTCAGCAGGATAATGAATTTCAAGACTTGGCGCACGACAATGCCTCAATTCACGCTAATATTAAAACCGATGGTCTCTTTAACTATGAGGTCATCGCGGGCTATGACCGCGCCGACCGCGAGGAATATAACGGCTACATTAACAGCAATAGCGGGGTCGGAGGGTTTTCCGCTCCTCCCGCGCTTGAAGCCAATTGGATTGAGACAAGCTACACAATGAACCTCAAAGCCCATCAAAAACAAATCGGCCCGTTCCAGGGAACCTTCGGATTTACCTCGGATAATAAAACTCAACTCGCCGCCGGGATTGACCAGTTGATTCCGACCACCGCGTGGAATGAATACGGGGAATACGGCTATGAAGAGGCGCATTTCGGCTCCGTCAAATTGACCGCCGGAATTAGAGGCGATGAAAACCAGCTCAACGCCGATTCCTATCAATCCCAGAACATGACGTCAACGGCGGGAACATTACAGCCAAATGGGACGACTCTGACTAATGCCGCCGTTGCCGCCGCCAACGGACTGAGCTCTATTCAGTCGCAAACACGCATGTAT
>JAJYOT010000102.1 GCA_021796015.1 bacterium | reverse complement strand
CAAGTTGATTGAGGCTGACTCCGCCGCGCCGGCGAAAACCCCCAGCGGCTCGCCCGCGGGCCCGGTTTGGCCGAAGATTGTTTTTCCAAAAAAACTAATCCCGGTATACCCATAGGGAGCGAAGGGAATCCAGTTCTTTGGATGGATGTAAAACGCGCCGACGACGATCACGAATAAAACCACCGCCAATTTAACGAACACCATCGCGGCGTTAAAAGAAGCGCTTTCTTGAACCCCTACGATCAAGATTCCCATGACAATAAAGGTGATGACGATGGCGGGAAAATCGCAAACCGTTCCGGTCGCGAGGAGTTTCCCCAAGATGGGGCTGTAATCGAAAGGAGCGTTGGTTAAAATATGCGGAATCGAGATTCCAAAGATGCCGATAAAATCCTGAAAATAATGAGACCATCCATGCGCGATGGCGGCCGAAGCGACGGTATATTCCAAAATGAGATCCCAGCCGATAATCCAAGCGAAAAGTTCTCCCAATGTCGCGTAAGCGTAAGTGTAGGCCGAGCCCGCGACGGGGACCATCGCGGCGAACTCCGCATAGCAAAGGGCGGCGAAAATGCAGGCGACTCCGGCAAGGACGAAAGATAGAATCAAAGCGGGGCCGGCTTTATCGTGGGCGGCCACTCCCGTCAACACAAAAATCCCAGTGCCGATAATTCCGCCGATTCCCAATCCCGCCAACTGCCAGGGGCCTAACACGCGGTTTAAGCGCTTGCCGGTTTTCATCTCCTCTAAAATCAGGGAAAGAGGCTTGGCCGCGAAGAGATTTTCTAGCATATGGTAATTATACTTAATGTTCGGGCCGCGATGTGCTAAAATGGAGTAGAAAAGCGTTACCGTAACGCGCTAAAATCATTTTGGAGGATTTATGGGCGGACACTCTCACTGGGCGGGAATTAAACACAAAAAGGCTCTCCTTGACGCCAAGCGCGGTAAGGTCTGGACCAAAATTAGCCGCGAAATCACAATTGCGGCCAAGATGGGCGGCGGAGACCCTGCCGGAAATCCTAGGCTGCGCAAGGCAATTGAAGATGGACGCGCGGCCAATATGCCCTTAGACACCATCAAGCGCGCCATTCAAAAAGGAACCGGCGAAATCCCCGGCGCGACCTATGAAGAATTGACCTATGAGGGATACGGCCCCGGCGGAGTCGCGATTTTAGTCGAGGTCACGACTGATAATCGCAATCGCACCGGTTCAGAAATCGGGACCATCTTCACCAAAAACGGCGGCAACAAGGGAGAAGCGGGCTGCGTCGCCTGGATGTTCAAGCCCCAAGGCCTTATCCGCGTCAAAAAAGCGTCGGTCAAAGACGAGGACGCTTTCATGTCCCAAGCTCTTGACGCGGGCGCTGATGATATCTCAACCGATGATGCCGAATTTTTTGAAGTGATCACCGCTCCTCTCAACACCGATAAAGCGAAAGAGGCCTTAACCAAGGCGGGATATGAAGTTGAGTCGGCTTCTTCCATCATGAAGCCGGACAATACCATCACCCTGGATGAGCCAACAGCCGAAAAAGTTTTGGCTCTCGTGGACGCTTTAGAAGAACATGATGACGTCAAAAATGTCCACGCTAATTTCGATATCCCCGACGATATACTCGCCAAGCTCGAAGCCTGATGATCACGCTAGGCATTGACCCGGGCGTTTCCGAAACCGGATGGGCGGTCTTAAATGAAACCGAGACTCTTCCTCTAAAACTCATCGCCTCCGGCCTTATCCGAACATTTCCCGCTCAAGCCTTGCCAGAACGCCTCGTTTATATTCACAATGAGGTCAAGCGCGTCATTAAAGAACACGCGCCGGACGCCGTCGCCATTGAAGAGATGTTTTTTTTGAAAGCCGCACACACCGTGCGCGCCACTCTTCAGGCCCGCGGGGTCATTTTACTGGCTGCGGCTTTAGCCGAAAAACCGCTCAAAGAATACAATCCGCGCACGGTTAAATTGACCTTGACCGGCAGCGGAACGGCGATTAAATCTCAAATGCAATGGGCCGTTCAAAGGGCTTTGGGCCTTAAAGAAACCCTTCACCCCGCCGACGTCGCCGATGCCGCAGCGATAGCCCTTTGCCATTTAAAATCAAACCGGAATTCGCGCTTGAAGGTCGTTGAAAAACTGGGAAATTCAAACAAGATTCGCAACAATAAGGAGAATTTAAATGCCGCTTCATATCGACACGCCTCTTCTTGAGTCTCTCCCCATCAGCCGCATCGTCAATAAGCCGGTCTATCTCAAGATGGACGCATTGCAACCTTCGGGCTCGTTTAAAATTCGCGGAATTGGACACCTCTGCGAACAACTGGCGAAAATGGGAAAGACGCGCTTTGTCTCCTCTTCCGGCGGGAACGCGGGGCTTGCCGCCGCATATGCCGGACGAAGACTAGGGATCAAGACCATCGTCATCGTGCCGGAAACGACTCCAGCGATGATGAGAGAAAGAATCGCCCTAGAAGGAGCCGAGGTCCGGGTTTTTGGAAAGGTTTGGGATGACGCGCATCAAGAGGCCTCGCGTTTGGCGCAAGACCCCAAGGTAGGCTATGTTCATCCCTTTGATAATCCTCTCATCTGGGAAGGCCGA
>JAJYOT010000101.1 GCA_021796015.1 bacterium | reverse complement strand
ATTTTTCCGTCTGAATCGCAAGTGATATCCACCAATGCCGCCCGGTGGGTCGGCTCCTCGTTTAAGCGCTCCAAGGGCATGATGGGGAAAAGCTGTCCTATGGCCCAACTGTCCGGCAGGGATTGAAAAATAGAAAAATTACACAAATACTGATCGCGCAAGGCCTTTGACATTTCAAGAATGTCATCGGGAACGTCTTTAATTTTGGCCAACACGCCTCCGATTTCCCGGCAAAGACTCCAAAAAAGAGTTTCCGCCTTGGCCCGGTCCTCAAGGCCCAAGTATCCCAAATTAAACAAGGAAAACGCCTCATCGCGCTTCTGAACGGCTTGATGGTAACTCTCGACAACCGTCCTAGGGCTCAGATCGGCAAACAGGGAACGCAAAGACTTGACGATTTCGTGCTCGTCCTCGGTCGGAAGAAACTCAGCGGGCCGTGATCCGCCCTCGATGAACCCAAAGACATTGACGGCCAGCATCGAGTGATGAGCGACCAGGGAACGCCCTGATTCGGTTACGATGTTAGGCTCGGGAACCTTCTCTTGCCGACAAACTTCCTGAATGGTCATGACCAAAGCTCGCGCGTATTCTCTTAAATTATAGTTGACGGAACTGTCGACCGAGGAATGGGAACCGTCGTAATCGACCCCCAAGCCGCCGCCACAGTCGAGATATTCCATCTCAACGCCCATCTTGCGAAGCTTGGCGTAGACGCGCGAGGCTTCTTTGACCGCGTCTTTAATCGTCTGAATGTTGGTGATTTGAGAGCCGATATGAAAATGCAAAAGTTTAGCGGAGGAAACAAGCCCGGCGGATTTAAGCTCGGAAACGGCTTCCAAAATTTCGGAGGTGGTCAAGCCGAATTTCGCGGAGTGCCCGCTCGAATACTTCCACTTTCCACTTCCTTCGGTTTGAAGGCGAACGCGAATCCCGATTGTCGGAACCACATTGAGGTCCTTGGCGGCCTTGATGAGAAGCGCGAGTTCCCCGGGCTTTTCAATGACGACGATGACTTTTTTACCGATCTTGGTTCCGATCATGGCCAAACGCATCATGGTCTCGTCTTTATAACCGTTGAGAATGGTCAAGCCTTCCGAATTATTCATCGCCAAAACCGCGACCAATTCCCCAAGGCTTCCGGCCTCAAGGCCGAACTGATAGGGAGCGCCCGCATCCAGAATTTCCTCGACGACTTCCCGCAACTGATTGACTTTAATGGGATAAACGCCGTAATAACGGCCTTTGTATTTAAAATCCGAAACCGCCTTTTTAAAAGTCTCGTTTAAAAGCTCGACGCGATGGCGGAGGATATCTTGAAAGCGAAAAAGAACCGGCAGGCGCAGTCCGCGGCTCAAAACGTCATCAATGATCTTGCGAATTTCAATAGGATGCTCGACATCAAAGCGGGGGTGAACGGCTAAGCGTCCTTCCGGAGTGATTCCAAAATATTTAAGGCCCCATCCTTTGAGATTGTAAATCGAGGCGGAGTCATCAACGGTCCAAGGGCGGTTGTTCATCGATTATTCTTATTATTATATCACGTTCAGGGAAAATAAGAACGGGAATTGAGGACAGTCCCCAATTCCCGACTTATCTTTCCTTAATTTATTTCAGCTTAAGGAAGGTTTTTGTGAGCGCCATCGCAATAGGGCTTGTTTTTTGAATGCTTGCATCCGCACCACGCCACTTTCTTGGCCTCGGTCAACTCGACGATAATCGGAGTCATTCCGGTGTTCATTTTAGAATGACTGCCGTCGCAGTAGGGCTGATTTTTTGAATGTCCGCACGCGCACCAAGCGTATTTGCCCGGTTTTTCATCTTTCACGTACGGCGCTTTTTGCGCCACTTTAGGTTCGCTCATGGAAGGTCTCCTTTTTATTTTTTCGCTTTGGGCGCGATAATCGCCTCGACATCCAGCTTAATTTTGATTCTATTTCCAACTAAAAGACCGCCGCTTTCCAAGACCTTGTTATACATCAGGCCGAAGTCCTTGCGGTTAATGCTAGTTGTCGCGACCGCTCCCAAACGCTGATTTCCCCACGGATCCTTGACGACTCCGCCAATTTTCATTTTCAAGACGACGGGTTTGGTGACGCCGTGAATCGTCAGGTTTCCCAACAAGTCGGCGGTCTTCCCTTTAACGCCCTCGACTTTGACGCTTTTAAAGACAATCTCGGGATATTTCTTGACGTCCAAGAAATTAGACGAGCGCACGTCATTATCGCGCATTTGAATGCGGGTGTCGATGGAAGCCGCGTCGATATGCGCCTCCGTTTTCCACAGCTTCGGTTTTCCCGGAACGTAATCGACGGTTCCCGAGAATTTATCGAAGCGTCCTTGAACCCGGCTGATGACCATGTGTTTGACGCTGAAACTAATCGTCGTGTGCACCGGGTCTATTTGATACGTCGCCGCCGCGGCGGGATAGGCCAAAGCGCCGACTAAAGCCAGCGCCAAGTATTTCTTCATTTTATTATCTCCTTTTTTATCATTTTATTTTTTCTGCCTAATTTCCGGCACAGATTCCTTAATTTTTCCTGTTCGGATACCGACAAAACCGACATTTCTTCCTGAATGGCCCCGGCATGGCGGGGGAAAATCGTTTGAATTAAAGCTCGCCCCTTAGGCGTCAAATGAA
>JAJYOT010000100.1 GCA_021796015.1 bacterium | reverse complement strand
TTTTTCAGCCGCCGTTTTCGTCCAACCAACATCCATGAGACCCGCGATAAAAATTTCCCGGCGAGAAACAAGGCCGGACATTCCGCACTGAGTGTGCCCCATCAGAGCAATCGCGCGCACGCCGCCAACGGCAATCGCATAAGAAACGCGAAATTCGCTGAGTTTTAAATTGGCCCCGCCGGTGCGGAGAATAAAGGCGAAATTATCGGGAATTCTTAAGTGTTTCCGGCTGTCCATGCACATGCCGATGAGAAGTTCCGGCTTTTCCGCACGCGGCGGAAGGGACGCGTTCAAATTGTGATAGCGTAAAAGACTTCCAATCGGCGTCGAACGCCAAGCAGCGGGAATATCCTCTTCCGAGCGAATCTCAATAAAATTATGCACTGCGTTAAAATTATATAATAGTCTATCAGGACTTACGGAGGAACTATGTCAGAAAATCAAGAAGGAAAATCAAACGACTGCGGATGCGGAAAAGGCGGTTGCGGCAAAAAGCATTGCTGCGGATGCAAGGGAATCGCGGTTCTTCTCATTCTACTCTTGGGAGGAGTGATCGGTTATCTGCTTGCGGGACATCATTGTCACCGGCATCACTGCGCTTTTGCCGAGCCCCCTTGCCCTTTCCACGGAATGGGAACAATGAACCAAGGGATGCCCATGATGAATGGCCCCATGCACGCCAAAAAAGGCAAATAAAGCCGTCTTTTAAAACCGCCGGGTCCATCAAAACCCGGCGGTTTTTTAATCCCAATGATCACTCTGAAAGACGTTCACAAATCCTTCGGCCAGCAAACCCTTTTGGAAGGGGCGACTCTCCAAATCAATCAAGGAGACCGCTTCGTCTTGGTCGGCCCCAACGGCGCGGGAAAATCAACCCTCTTTAAGATGCTTTTGGGGCAAGAGGAGCCGGATCAAGGGCAAATCAGCCTTAAAAAAGGCGCGGTGGTCGGCTACCTGCCGCAGGAAAATGCTCCCGTTTTAGATGAGGAAGTTTTAAACTACGCTTTGTCTGAATTCGAGGACCCTGACGCGAGGCTCGCCGCCAAGGCCAAGGCGATTTTAATGGGACTGGGATTTAAGGTCTCGGATTTTAGCCGTAAGATGAACGCCTTGAGCGGCGGTTGGGCCATGCGCGTGGCCTTGGCCAAACTTCTTCTCTTGGAACCTGATCTACTCCTTTTAGACGAACCCACCAATCACCTGGATATTGATTCCCTTTTTTGGTTCCAAAAATATTTGCAATCCTATCCCGGAGCGATTTTTTTAATCTCACATGACCGCGCCTTTATCAACGCCGTCTGCCGCGCAATCGTCAGCCTCCAAGACAAGACTCTTAAGATTTATCACGGGGATTACGAACATTTTATCGCGGAAAGACGAGCGGAAAAAGAGCGTTTGGAATCGGCCTATCAACGCCAGAAAGAAGAAATAGCCAAAATGCAGGAATTTATCGACCGTAACCGCGCCAGGGCTTCGACCGCCGCTCGAGCGCAGAGCATGATTAAACGGCTTGACAAACTCGATCTCATCGAACTCCCGCCCGAGGCTAAAACGGTCAGGATCCGGTTTCCCCAACCCCCTCGGGTTGGAGTAAAGGTCCTTTCGCTTAAAAACGTCTCTAAATCCTATGGGGATATTCGCGTCTATCATGATCTCAATTTCGATCTTGAACGCGGCTGGAAAATGGCTTTTGTCGGGCACAACGGCGCCGGCAAATCCACCCTCCTTAAAATGCTGGCTGGAGTCATCCCGTTCGAATCGGGGCACAGAATCGTCGGGAACGATGTCAAGGTAGGATATTTCTCCCAACATAGGGAAGGGCAACTGGATTTTGAAAAAACCGTTTTTGAAGAGGCCTTAAGCGCCGACCGCGGAAATTCGGAACAAATAGTCCGCTCGGTCTTGGGTTCTTTTCTTTTCCCGGGAGATTCAATCCATAAAAAAGTCTCGGTCTTGAGCGGAGGAGAAAAAAGCCGCTTATCCTTGGTCAAACTTCTTTTAAACCCGCCGAATGTTCTTTTAATGGATGAGCCGACGACGCATCTCGATATGGCCTCCGTTGACGGCTTGATCGAGGCCCTTAAAAGTTTCGAGGGAACCATCTGCGTCATCAGCCACGATCTTTATTTTTTAAACGCCCTGGCCGATCACGTCGTCCATATCGACGGCGGGAAAATCACGGTTTACCCCGGGGATTATGATTATTTCAAACGAAGGCAAGCCCAATGGCACGAGGAAAACCCGCAGGCCGTCGAGGTTCCCGCGGTCGAAAAAATCTCAAAACCCGCGGCCTTGGATCCCAAAAAACTCGCCCGCAAAGCCGCCAAGCTGGAAGAGGAACTTTCCGCCCTTCACTCTAAGCTCGAAGAACTCGCCTTGCAGTTGTCGGACCCCGAACTCTATTCCGATTATTCCAAGGTTCAAGAAATCGGATCCGAAATGGAAAAAATCCAAGAACTGATTCAAACCAAGGAATCGGAACTCTCGGCCTCTCGTTAGCGTCGTGATTCAAACGCTTCTTTATATTTGACTTGCCGTCATTCCGACGAAAGTCGGAATCCAGGCCGAACGCTTTCGTCCTAAGCGCATCCCCTCCATAAAGCCAGCCACCGCGCGGGTCTGGACCCCGGCTTTCGCCGGGGTGACGAATGTCAGCGGATTCGCTCAAAAGAGCTGGTGGGATAGCGTGGTTACGCCCAAAGCGAAAATCCG
>JAJYOT010000053.1 GCA_021796015.1 bacterium | reverse complement strand
TGTAGTTTGAAAAATGCGCCGAGCGATCGAAAAATTGAGAGAGATTTCCCGCGAGGTTTTGGCGATTAACCTTGATTGATTTTTTCGCGTATTGGATGGTTTTAGAGATGCGCCCTTTTATTTTTTGAACCGGACTCGCTTTTTCTTTTAGCGCGGGCGTCTCGGGCTTAAGTTCAAGAATTCTCACCCGATTGAGCGTTTTGGGAGAATGCATTCGTTGAAGAGGCGTTTCTGAGAGAGATTCTCCGTTTTCAAAACCGACCGGGCTTAAATTATCGGCGGGAATTGTACTCGCGGATTCTATATTAAGAGGAGATTGCGTAAGGCTAAGAACTTGGGCGGGAGTTTCCGCTTGAAAAGAAGTTTCTAAACTTTCAGCGAAAAGAGGACCAGGCGCGCAGAGAGTGGCGGTGATAAGCAGAGCGATTATTTTTCTCATCTGTTTGAGTGTAAGATAATTTTTAAAAGTCCAACAGGGCCAAAAGGCCCAGATGGCTTTGGGTCAAAGGACCTATTTTTTTCGGGGGCTTTGTGGATGCGTTGGAGCTCTCTTGCAAGGGGGAGAGGATTCTTCTATATTATTTGTCAATGGAGTATACCTTGAAAAATCTCGGGGAACAGAACTCTTGTCGCTGGCATCTGAACTTGTTTGAGAAAATTATTTTGTGTGCCGCGATTGTTTTTTGTTTTCAATCGCCGGTCGCCGCTTCGGATATTAAGGAAATGATGGGATACCTGATGGCTTCTTCTCTTCCCACCAAGCCGCTTTCTTCCGGGGCGTTGGATGTTTCCGTTTCCCCAGGCTATGATCAATATGCTCTTTCTGAAAGTTGTTCGGGTTCCTGTCCAGCAACGCCTAATTCAACCTGGAAGATGAATGGCGAAGGAATTGGAACTTCCGCAATTTACAGCCTTACCGATCACTGGGGCATCGGCGTCATGGCGGGATACGGGCATTTATCAGGCACGGACTTTAGCGGTGATAAGGCCACTTCGAACGGTTCTCTCGCCAATGCCGACATCGTTTTTGATCCGTTTTCGGGAAATAATTTTAGACTGCCGATTCTGGTGGGAATGGGATATCGCAATCTCATGGAAAATGATTCCGGGATTGGAAATATTTATAATGCCCAGGGATTTTCATATGACGCCGGAATTGCCCCGCAGTTTAACACCGGATTTTTAAGATGGATTCTTTTTGGTTATATCGTCAGCGGAACGCCCACGGCTCAAACAAGTCAAGCGACAAGCTCGGGAAGCGCTTTACTGCCCAGTTCCGCTGACAACACCGCCGCCGGCGGCGGAATTTCTGTGGTCTATCGTCCCCTTAATTTTACTCTCACCTATATCCCCGCCTGGGCAACAGAAGTGGGGAGTGGGGAAAAGAATAATGTCTATTCCTTTACTTATTCCCATCGCTTTCAAATCCACTAGGGCGATTTCCTTCTAATTGTTTTTCTGTTGGGCTGGCTGCGTTTGTTTCTGTTTCTCTTGATTGGAGGTTAAAACATCTTGTTTTGGAGTCGCGACAATCCAATCCCAGGTATTGGACAAATAAATTGTCCCCCCAACGATTGTCGGGCTCACAATTCCCATTCTTCCGCCGATCTTGATGTGTCCTATTTCTTTCCCAGTTCGCGGATTGAGCGCATAAACGCTTTCCGCGCCGGCGATATAAAGGATGTTGTCATCCATGGTAGGCGCGCTTCTGGCCGAAGAAATTTTATTCCATTTCCACAACAGTTTTCCGGTTTTTAAATCGCGCGCCTGATAAGCTCCGTTGACTGGCGAACCGACATAAACCACTCCTCCATAAATCATGGGAACCCCGCCTTTAAAAGCCGGAGGTTTGGGGCCTCGTCCCATGGACGCGGTCCAAAGCGGCGCGCCGGAATCAGAATCAAAAGCCCGAATCACTGGATCTAGCGTCGTTTTACCTCTTACGATTTTGGGATGAGTGACTGCGTCCATAATGACGACGCCGTTTGAAACAGCCGGAGAGACGTCTCCCATTCCGGTATTGGCCGCGCCGGGAAGCGTGTTTTTCCATAAAACCTTTCCGGTCTTGGCGTCAAGACAATAAAGGCGCGGTTTAATGGCGAGAGCAAGATAAAGTTTGCCTTGATAGTAGGCGGGACTCGACATATTGTCGCTTCCCGTTAAGTGAGTCGTCCATATTGTTTGGCCGGTGTGGCGGTTAACGGCATGGACAGAGCCGCTTCCGGTCGCGAAATAAAGAACATCTCCATGGACGGCGGGAGTTGGCATGGCTTCGCCCACGCTTGAATGTCGCCAAATAAGACGGCCGGTCAAGCGATCCAAAGCATAGATTCCGTTATAACTAAAATCCATTCCTCGAACGGCTTTGTAAGGGGTTTTTGCGTATTTGACGACGTTTGCGAAATTAAATCCCACTCCACCCGCCGACAAATAAACAAAACGGCCTTTAACAATGGGATTTCCCATTAAATGATTTCCCACCGGACTCGTGCGCCAGATCAACTGCCCCGTTTTCATGTTTAAGGCGTAGGCAAACATATCATCGCTTTCGGCATAGAGGATTCCATCAACAACGGAAACTCCAAGAGCGTTTCCGTAAAACTGAGTTTGAACCGCGCCCGCCTCAACTTCGCCGTAGATATGGGTTCCGAATGGATCTTTGTTTTCCAAAGGCCAAGCCCGAGCTTCCGCAAATCTCCAAGAAACTCCATTTTTAGACCACGGCGGCATTTGCCCTAATAGAGGAACGTCCGCATTGTGATCGGCCCCGAGATTCATTTGCGTCCATTCAAGCGGCCCGACACTTAAGTCGGAACCCACCGGCGCATTTTGCGGATAGTAAACCCGGTCAAAAGGCCCCTGAGGCGCGACGGGAACCATCCAGGTCGCGGCCGTCAAAATGCGCGGAAAAACAAAAAGGGAAACTGAGAATAGAGCCCCCCTCAAATAAAAGCCCGAATTTTTTTTCTGATTCATGTTGCGCCTCCAAGGCCCTTCTATCCTTTAGATTAATAAATCTCAAAAAGGATTCGCCCTTTCTCCTAATATACATATTAAGCAGTCTATTTAATTGTCTGGATAAGCTGAGTAGTGATTGGGACGTTGCCTTTTTTTGATTTCCGTCTATAGAATTACAAGAGGCCCATTTGTTAAGCTTGTATTTAATGCAAGCGGATTGGAAAGAAGCTCTGAAAAAGATTTTCCCTCAAGCGCGCTTCGGGGAACCATTGGCGCGCTACACGACTTTTAAGATTGGCGGGCCCTCTGAGGCTTACCTTGAAATCAATAATCGCCTTGAGCTGGAAACCTTAATGCGCTTTAGCCGGCAGGTGGATATTCCCGTTTTTTTCATGGGTTGGGGCTCTAATTTGCTGATCCTGGATGGTGGAATCGCGGGGGTGGTGGCTGTTCTCAAAGGCGACTTTGAAAAGATCGATTTCTTGGAAAAAGGCCTTGTCCGCGTTGGGGCCGGCGTGCGAATTCCCCAGTTTATTTCCGTCGCGGCCAATCACGGTTTAGGGGGAGCGGAGCCATTGGTTGGCATTCCCGGCACCTTGGGCGGAGCCGTGATGATGAATGCCGGAACGCGCGATCTTGAAATTGGCGCTTTAATTCAGGATATCGAGATTTTCGATCCGCGCTCTTTTAAATCGGAGTTCATTGATTCATCCCGAGTCAATTTCTCTTACCGCTCAAGCGGGCTTTCGGGACGCGTGGTTTTATCGGCTCTTTTGCGATTGAGAGAAGGCGAGAAAGTTGATATAATGAAGCGCGTTGCGGTTCATCAAGAAAAACGCTTAAAAACTCAGCCCGTGCATACCTTTAATATTGGTTCTATTTTTAAAAACCCCAATGGTTTTTTTGCCGCGGAGTTAATTGAAAAAGCCGGGCTTAAGGGAATATCCTCGGGCGGCGCACGCGTCTCCCCTGTCCATGCCAATTTTATTGAAAATTTTAACAACGCCAAGGCCTCGGATGTGCTGGATCTGATCGAAAAAATACAGCAAAAAATCAAGGCGGAGGCGGGGGTGAGTCTTGAGCTTGAAATCAAGGTCGTTGGGCGCTCGTTATGAAAGGCTCTGTTTCGCATAGAAATCT
Organism: bacterium; assembly: GCA_021796015.1. The sequence continues at coordinate 7,760 of JAJYOT010000053.1, read as the reverse complement.
CAAGGTGGCTTTAAGGCCGCAAGAGCGGAAGGCGCGAAAGCGCAAGATTCTGTTCGTGCTTGCGATGTTTGTCCTGGGGACTTCTCTGGTTTTAAGTTGGTCGCGCTTAAAAAAATCCGCTTTCTTGATCGAAAACTCGATTTCCGGGTCAATTCCCGCCCCCAAAACAGTGGCGGTTGAGGGCGCGCCTGAATCTTTAAAACCTGAAATTCTTTCTTTTCTTAAATCCCAAAGCGTCCATTCTTGGAAAAATAAAAGCTCGGATATCTTGGCGCATTTTCCCTTTTTGGAATCGGTTCATCTCCGGCGAGATTTTTTTTCTCAAAGCTTAATTTATCATGTTGTTTTACGCCAAGCGATCGCCGTCGTTATGAAGGATGGCAATTCAAGCTTTCTGGATAAACAGGGGAAACTTTTTAAAGCCCCGCAGGAGTTGTATCAAAATCCTGTTCCCAAAATTTTAGACGCGAAAATGGATCCTAAGGCCTTGGCTCAGATAGCCGCTTTTCTTAAAAAGATTTCGTCTTTGCCGCTTTCGTCTCCGATTGAAAGTCTGCGCTATCAGTCTTTGGTCAATGGATGGCTCTTGACTTTAAATGACGGAACCCGAGTTGATTGGGGAGATCTTAAGTGGACGGAGGATAAGCTTAAGAGGCTCAACGCCGTTATGGCGGACGCTAAGACCTATGTTAAAGGCAATTTCTTCGTTGATATGCGTTCTTTTTCCAGCGGAAAAATTTTTGTCAAGCCGGATACGGCTAAAACTTTGTAGGGGGTCAGATGTCTACGGAAAATGTGTTGGCGGGGCTCGATATCGGGAGTAGCCGCATTACTTGCTTGATTGGCGAGCGCGGAGAAGGGCAGGGTTTGGTGCGGGTCATTGGGGGGGCTAGCGTCCCTTGTCGCGGGCTTAAAGGCGGAGTGGTCATTAATATTCAAGAGACGGCTCGCTCCATTCGGGACGCGGTTGAACGGGCGGAAAAAGATTCCCATTGCGAGGTCAAAGAACTCGTCGTCGGTATTCGCGGCAGCCATTTGCAATCTTTTAATAACCGAGGCGCCTTTAATATTGCCCGGACCGATAAGGAAATTACTCCCGAGGATGTCGAGGGCGTCATCGCCAATGCCAAGGCCCTTCCCCTTTCTTCCGATCGAGAGATTTTGCACGTGATGCCTCAGTCATACACTTTGGACCGCCAAAGAGGCGTTCCGGATCCGGTGGGAATGGAAGGCTCTTTGCTGGAAGTCGAGGTCCACATCGTCACCGCTTCTTCGGCGCACTTAAATAATTTGGCGAAAGCGGTGGCCCAAGCGGGCTTTGAGGCCAAGGAAACGGTTTACGGTTTGTTGGCCGCGGGAGACGTCTTGGTGACGCCCGAGGAAAAAGAGTTGGGGGCTCTTTTTGTCGACATTGGCGGACAATCGGTTTCGATTGGAATATACTCCGAGGGGAGCATTCGCTATTCCAAAGAGCTCCCCGTTGGATCTGATTTCATCACTCGAGACTTGGCGGTGGGGCTTCGCACCTCTTTAGCGACGGCGGAACGTCTCAAAGTCGAGCATGGGTTTGCCCATCCATCTTTTTTGGGAGAAGACGAGGAATTGGAATTTAATGGGGTTGATGGCCGCACCCCGGGCAAAATCAAGGTGAGCGCGGTCATGGGCATCGTTCTTCCGCGCGTAGAAGAAATTTTGACCTTAATTGAAGAAGATATCCGAGGCTCCTCATATGCCGATGTCGTCGGACCTGGCGGAGTCATTTTAGCGGGAGGGGGAGCTCTAATGCGGGGCATGAGCGATGCGGCAAACCAAATTCTGGGTATTCCCGCTCGCGTGGCGGTGGCTCATCCGGAGATGTTCGCGGTCGATTCAATCTGGGCGTCTCCGGCGTATTCGACCGCGCTGGGGCTTTTAGCCAACTCTCTCCCGCTTTCCATCGCTTCCCCGAATCGCCGCATAATGCCCAGCAAAAAGCCGGCGTGGCTTAAAAATATGACTTCGGTCTTTCAGGAGCTTTTTTAAAAGATGAAAATCCAGGTTTTAGAAGACGTGCATGAAACCCGCGCCGTCATCAAGGCCATTGGAGTCGGCGGAGCCGGTGGAAACGCGATTAACCGGATGGCGGAAGCTGGAATTAAGGCGGTTGAACTGATCGCGGCCAATTCCGACGCCCAAGACCTCAGAAGAAGTTTGGCGCATATTCGCGTTCAGATTGGGGAAAAACTCACTAAAGGCCTTGGGGTTGGCGGAGATTCCGCGCGCGGGCGCGCGGCAATGGAAGAGAGCGCCGAACAGATTCGCGAAATCCTCAAGGGGTCGGATTTGGTTTTCATTACTGCGGGGATGGGGGGCGGAACGGGAACCGGCGGCGCCCCCTTGGTTTCTCAAATTGCCCGCGATTTAGGCGCTTTAACCGTGGGAGTCGTCACCAGGCCCTTCGCTTTTGAAAAACTCAATCGCGCCAATATCGCGGAGCAGGGAATTCAAGAGATGCGCAAGAATGTGGATACCCTGTTAGTGATTCCCAATCAGCGTTTGCTTGATGTCAGCGATTCAGAGACAACGGCGGAGTCCGCGTTTCACTTAGCCGATGATGTCTTAAGAAAAGCGATTCAATCTATTTCAGACGTCATTACCATGCCCGGCAATATCAATATGGACTTAAACGATATGCGGGCGATTATGAAAGACGCCGGAGAAGCTTTAATCGGGATGGGAGAAGCCTCGGGAATGGGGCGTGCGGCGGCCGCGGCCAAGGCGGCGATACATTCTCCGCTTCTTGAGAATGTCGTCATGGATGGCGCCAAGGGCTTAATCGTCAATATCACCGGGCGCAAAGACGGGCTTAAGCTTGCGGAAATGGAAGAAGCGATGGATTTAATCACGGGCGCCGCCAGTCCTGACGCCAAAATTAAAATGGGAAAGGCCTATGACGATTCTTTGGGCGATTCAATTCGCATCACGGTGATCGCTACTGGTTTTCCAGTAAGAAGAAATCCGCGCCATTTTTTTAAAGCCAATCATTTACAGGATGATCCCAATGAAATCATTCTTGCGGGGAGAAAAAAAGGCTCGGTGGACGCCTCAAAGCCGCAGGACTTGGATGATTTATCCAAACCCGCGTTTCTGAGGCTCAAGACCCGGAGGCTCAAATAAGAGACTATGGATATTCAAAGCGTTTTGCAGGCGACTATCGACAAAAAAGGCAGCGATATTCATCTGAGAGTTGGCGGAGTTCCCCATATTCGCATTGACGGACAATTGACGCCTTTTTCACAAGAGATACTGACGCAGACCTTGGTCGAGGATATTTTAAAAAAACTGATCACCCCCCATGCGAAAAAAATATTCGATGAAAAAGGCGAGTGCGATTTTTCCTTTGAAGCCGGAAATGTCGCGCGTTTTCGCGTCAATGCTTTCCATCAACGAGGGCGCTTGTCTTTGGCCATTCGCTATATTCCGGTTGAAATTCCCTCTTTTCAGGGGCTCAAGCTTCCGGCCGCGACGCTGCGAAAAATCGCGGATCTACGGCGCGGTTTGGTATTGGTGACCGGAGCGACTGGTTCTGGCAAATCTTCGACCTTGGCGGCGATGGTAGATGCCATCAACGAAACTAGGCCTTGTCATATTCTGACGGTAGAGGACCCTATCGAATTTTTACATAAAGATAAAAAGGCCATTGTCACTCAAAGAGAAATCGGCCAGGACACCGATTCTTTTGCGGAAGGCCTTAGAATGGCGTTAAGGCAGGACCCCGACGTTATTTTGCTTGGAGAAATGCGCGATCTTGAAACGACCATGGCGGCTTTGACGGCGGCTCAGACCGGGCACTTGGTTTTGGCGACCATGCACACGGTCGACACGGCTCAGACCATTACCCGCATTATCGATCTCTATCCTCCCCACCAACAGAATTTGATGCGTAAAGAATTAGCCGAAACCCTCAAAGCCGTCATCAGCCAGAGACTTTTGTCCTGTTCAAAAGGGGGACGGGTTCCGGCTCTAGAAATCATGATCGTCACCGCCCATATTAAAAAACTCATTGAGGATAACGATTCCAATGGAATCGTTCAAGCCATCGGCAAAGGACAATTTTACGGGATGCAAACTTTTAATCAATCTCTCTTTCGTCTTTTTAAAGATGGACTCGCTTCCGAAAACGATATCATGGATGCCGCCACCAGTCCTGACGATTTGAAACTGGCGATGAAGGGAATTGAACAAGAAATCCGGATGGGGTGAAAAATGTTTGCCGAAGGCTATATAGGAATCGCGGGAACTATCGGAGTTGGAAAGTCCACCTTGACTGTCGATTTGGCCAAGGCTCTCAATTTTGAGCCGGTTCTGGAAGAAGTCGAGGGAAATCCGTATCTCGAGCATTTTTATCATGACATGAAAGGATACGGCACGATGATGCAGGTTTGGCTTCTCAATCATCGTTTCAGGCAGCACCGGGAATTCGTGACTCGCATCAGTCTTGGAAAAATTAGAGGAGTGGTTCAAGACCGCACCATTTGGGAAGACACTATTTTTGCGCGGATGCTCAACGCTCATCCCGACAAGATTATTTCAGATTTGGATTACAACACCTATTTAGATCTCTTCGACAACATGGTGCTTCGCGAGCTTGTTTTTCCGCAAATTCTCGTCTATATTCAGTGCAGCCCTGAAACCGCTCTTGAGCGCATTAAAGCCCGCGGACGCCCGATGGAGAAAACAATTACGCTTGAGTATTTAAAATATCTTCAGTCTAACTATGATCAATTCGTTGCGGAAATGGAACAGGCGGGAGTGCGCATCTTAAGGCTCAATTGGGAAAAATTTCTGCCTATTTCCGAGGTGATTCGATTGATTCATGAATACTCTTTAAAGCCGTCTAGCTTTACCAAATGGGTTCGCCCTATTCGTTCGCTTAAACCCGCTTCTGAAAATAAAACAAAACTCTATGCCGATCAGAGAGCCTGAAGTTTTATCGCAAAGCCTCTGGCAGGACTCGCGGATGGCCGAGTGCGGCTTTTTCGGCGGTTTGACTAAACGTTCTTTGGGAAACCTCAAAGACCTTCAGGTTCGCAAACGAGTTTTTTCGGAAATCTCGGACTTGAGCGGAAAAACTCCGCGTGTCTTAAGCCAAGTCCACGGAACGAAGATTTTTGAGGCCGAGAAAGACGAAGAAAAGATTCTTGAAGGCGATGGCTGGTTTTGTCGCCAAGAAGCAGTGATTCCCATGGTCTTGGTGGCCGATTGTGTTCCACTTTTTATATGGTCCAGAAAACGCCCGGTTTTCGGGGTTTTTCACGCCGGGTGGCGGGGAATGGCCAAAAGTTTCGCCTATATTGCCGCTACCGAGATGCAGAGAGTTTTTAACGTCAACGCGGAAGAGTTGTTGGCCTCGGCCGGCCCTCACATCGGATCTTGCTGTTGCGAAGTGGGCCCTGAAATTAAGGAATTTTTCCCACCTGAAGACTTTATTGAGGACAAAAAAGGGCTGCGTCTTGATTTAAATCTCGAAGCCAAAAACCAGCTATTGCGCGCAGGGCTGTCGGAAAATTCAATTTATCTAAGTTCGGAATGCACCGTTTGTTCGCCGGGATATTTCTCATTTCGCAAAGGAGACTCAGAACGTATGTCCGCTTTTATCACGGCAAAGGAAGGACCATCGTGTCACAAATAGTTCCCCGCCCAGCGCTGCGAAAAATTTCTCCTTATATCCCCGGGAAATCCATTGAATCCGTACGCAGAGAATTTGGGCTTAAAGAGGTCATTAAGCTCGCTTCCAACGAAAACCCCCTGGGGGCCTCTCCAAAAGCGATGTCTGTTTACCAGAAGGCCTCCGAGGATTGCTTTCTCTATCCGGAAGGGGCCAGCCCCGAATTGAGAAAGGCTTTAGCCCAATTTCACAAAATTCCGGAGGAATCGGTTTTAATTGGCAACGGCTCCGATGAGATCATTCGCCTTTTTTGCGAGGCTTTTCTTGATGAAAACCAAGAAGCCCTGACCTCCCAATACGCCTTTGTCCGTTTTCGCCAGCAATCGATGTTGATGGGCGCAAGCGTTATTGAAGTTCCGATGAAAAATTGGAAATTAGATCTTGAGACCATGGCCGCCGCCTTAAGCGAAAGAACGCGCCTTGTTTTTATTCCGAATCCCAATAATCCCACAGGGACGTATAACTCGCAAAAAGAGCTTGAAAAATTTATTCTCCGGCTTCCGCCTTCGGCGATTTTGATTTTAGACGAAGCTTATTATCATTACGCGCGTTTAGAAAAAGACTATCCCGAAAGTATTCCCTTGTGGACACCAGGGCTACCTAATGTGGCGGTATTGAGAACCTTTTCTAAGGCTTATGGCCTTGCGGGTTTAAGGGTCGGATATGTCGTGACAAGTCCTGAAATCATAGGATGGATGGACCGTATCCGGATGCCTTTTAACGTCAGTTTGCCGGCCCAAAGAGCTTGTATCGCGGCGATTAAAGATGCTCGCTTTGTGTCAAAGGGAGTGTTGCTAAATCTTAAAGAGAAAGCCTTTCTGGAAAAGTCTCTTCCTCCCTTGGGCTTTGAGATTATTTCTTCTGCCTGTAATTTTGTTTTCGCGAAATCGCCGATCCCGGGAAAACAACTTTTTCAGAAACTGCTTGAGCGCGGAATCATCATTCGTCCTTTAGATGAATACGGGCTTTCCTTTCATGTGCGCATCAGCATTGGGAGAAGACAAGACCACCTTAAACTTTTGAAGAGCTTGAAAGACATTTTAAAATGAAGAAAAAGGGTTTTATTATCGCGATGGACGGCCCCGCCGGAGTGGGAAAGTCAACCATTGGCCAATGGGTGGCAAAGTCTTTGGGCTATTACTTCGTCAACACCGGAGAGATGTACCGAGCTTTGACCTGGAAGGCCTTGGAAAACAAATTAGACGTTAGCGATGAAAAGAAGGTCGTGAAACTAGCTCATCAAATTCATTGGGAATTTCGTCCCTCTTCCGACGGCGTCACCTTAAAGACTTTTGTCGATGATGTGCCGGTGTCGGCCCATATACGGGATGAGCGTGTTGGGGCTTTCTCTAGCCAAGTGGCGTCTTACCCCGGAGTGCGGAAATTTTTCTGCAAGCTTCAGCGAACCTTAGGCAAAGACGGCGGGGTCGTCATGGAAGGACGAGACATTACCACGCATGTTTTTCCCAACGCGGATTTTAAAATTTATCTGGATGCCTCCGTTGAAGAAAGGGCCAAGCGTCGGTATCACCAACTAAAAGCCGCTGGGCAAGACGCCAATTGGGGAAAAATCAAGGAGGCGATTTTGAAAAGGGATTTGGGAGATTTAAAAAGAAAGATTAATCCCTTGAGTTTCGCCAAGGATGCCGTTTTGATTGACTCAACCCATATGAGCCGTCGGGCGGTGGCCCAAAAAATTCTCAAAATGGTTCGTCATCGTCGGGCAAAACTTTAATACAATATACTGAAATTTTGGATAGATTACTCTCAAGAGGTTAGGTTAAATGGAAGATAAAATGCAGCATGATTCCGTCGGGGCGGAGTCCAAGGAAGATTGGGCAGCTCGGCAAGAGATGGAAGCTCTTTTCGCGCAGGAAGAAGGGCTCTCCAAAAAAATATCCTCCCGGCAGATTGTTTGGGCCAATGTGATTTCTTCGACCCCCGAAGGCGTTTGGGTGGATATCGGCGAGAAGAGAGAAGGATTTATCCCCGCTTCGGATTTTACCTTTTCCGCTCCCAAAAAAAATTTAAAGAGTCCTGACTCAAAGCAATT